>CANJRC010000146.1 GCA_947476535.1 Betaproteobacteria bacterium | reverse complement strand
GGCATCAGCGGCCGCGCCGATGGTGAAGGACGGCAAGGTGCGTGTGCTTGCCGTCACCGGCGAAGAGCGACATGCGCTGTTCCCGCAAGCCCCCACCTTCGGCGAACTGCGCGCACGCGATATTCGTAGCCCGAAAGTCGGCTTGCTCGCCCCCGCGAACGTGCCCAGGGACATCGTCGCGCGCCTGAACCAGGCGGTGGTGACCACCATGCAGTCGCCCGATGTGCGCGAACCGATCATGAAAATCGGCAACGTGGTGTCAACTTCCACCGCGGAAGAATTCACCCGCGCCATCGCCGATGAGTACGTTCGATTCTCGGCCATCACCAAGGCGGCGGGCATCAAGCCGCAATAGTCGCCCTGCCAGCACCCCGGGCTGCGCACGCAATCCGGCGCATTCTTGTAGCATTGTCTTCAGCAGGCTAAGTCAATTTGTCATTTCGTCAGGTGCAACGTGGCGTCTCATCAGGCCGGGGCACTGACGAACAAGCCACGAACACGCATCATCACCGACGCACAATTCATCAAGGAGGTTCTGCAATGGGTGCATCCGATCTGTCCATGATTCCCTGGCCCGCCGAGCGGGTCATTCCCAAGCCCGACTGGTTTCCGCCGGCCGGCACTTCGGTGATCTCGGCCGATGACCACATCACCGAGGGCGACGTGTGGATCGATCGTCTGCCGGCCAAGTTCCGCGACCGCGCGCCGCGCGTCAACTTCACCGAGGACGGCCATGCCGAGTTCGCCGTGGGTTCCGACGTGCGCCGTGTGCCCGGCATCTTCCGCCGTCCGCAGCTGAAGGGCGCCTGGGATGCCGCCTCGCGCATCCGCGACATGGACGCCGACGGCGTGGATCACGCGCTGCTGTTCCACGGCAACGTGGCGCAACTGTTCGGCAACCCCGACGACGACTTCATGTTCGCCTGCCTCGATGCCTACAACGAGTGGTTCATCGAGTACTGCAGCCAGTCCGAAGCCAAGGGCCGCCTGCACCCCATCGCCATCCTGCCCACCTGGCGCCATCCCGAGCAGAGCCGCGACTACGTGGCGAAGATCAAGTCGATGGGCTACAAGGCGCTCGAGCTGCCCAGCGAGCCGCGCGACATCTACTACAACAGTTCCAGGTTCGACCCGATGTGGGCGGCCATCGCCGATTCGGGCATCCCGCTGTCGTTCCACGTCGGCGCGTACCTGGCGTTCCGCGGCGCGGGCTCGTTCGGCGCGAACCTCACGCGCAACTTCGCGCCGTTCCGTCCGCTGTGGGCGCTGCTCACCTTCTCGGGCGTGTTCGAGCGCCATCCGAACCTGAAGGTGGTGTTCACCGAAGGCGGCGCGAGCTGGGCGGCCAGCGCCATCGACGACGCCAACAAGATCTGGCGCGCGCGCAACCCCGAGGTCAACCCGCCGCTGCCGCATCCGCCCAGCTACTACTGGCACAAGAACTGCGCGGCCACCTTCATGGACGATCCCACCGCCATCATCCTCGCCGACCGCATCGGCGTGGACAACATCATCTGGTCGGCCGACTACCCGCACCCCGAGGGCGTGCTCGGCGAGAGCCGCGCGCTGGTGCGCAGCTACTTCGAGCAGCTCGGCGAAGAAAAGGCCAAGAAGATCGTCGGCGGCAACGCCCAGCGCATCTGGGGCATTGGCAAGTAACACGCCGTCGCGGAGGGAGGGGTGAATCCCCTCCCTTGCGCGCATGTTCGACCGGACGAGCGGGGGAGCTAGGGTGGGGGCAAAGAACCCGGCACCGTCGCCAATCACCGAGAGGCCAACCGCCCGAAGAGCCGCACCAGCCGGCCATCTCCAAGCACCTCCGACCCGAAACCAACACTTCCACAACCCTCCGCGTATCCGCACGTCCCGCCCATCCCGGCCGCCCATCGGACGAAACCCCGTTGACGACCGTAAAGTGACGCTTTACAGTCAGGCATGATCAAGTCGTTTCGGCACAAGGGACTGGAAGCGTTTTTTCGTACCGGCGCCAGGACCGGCATTCGTCCCGACCACGCCGCGAAGCTGGCAAAAATTCTGTTTGCCCTCGACTTGGCCAGGTCAGCCCAGGACATGAACGCCCCGGGCTGGCGGTTGCACCCGCTGACCGGCCGGTACAAGGGCCATTGGTCGGTGACGATAAACGGCAACTGGCGGATCATTTTCAGGTTCGCAGGTACCGACGCCGAGCTGGTCGACTATCTGGACTATCTGGACTATCACTAGGAGCACATCATGTCGCGTATGTTCAACCCGCCACATCCGGGCGCCGTGCTGCAGGAGTACCTGCCGGAGGGCGTCAGCGTCACCGAAGCGGCCGGCAAGCTCGGCGTATCGCGCCAGGCGTTGTCCGCCATCCTGAATGGCCGCGCCGGCATCAGCGCCGACATGGCCATGCGATTGTCGAAGTCGCTGGGCACCAGCGCCGATCTGTGGCTGGGCATGCAGATGCAATATGACCTCTGGCAGGCCAAGCGCAATCCGCCCAAGGGCGTACAGAAGTTGGCGGCGTGAGTCGTCGATATCGGTTAAAGCCCGAAGATTAATTCCCTCCCTTGCGCGCATGTTCGACCGGACGAGCGGGGGAGGGCCAGCGTGGGGGCAAAGAACCCGGCACCGTTTCCAATCACCGAGAGGTCACTCCCGAAAATCCGCACCAGTCGGCCATCTCCAGGCACCGCCCCCGCATCAAGTCGCCACCGAATCTCCCAACGCACGGGCAATGCGCTCCAGCGCATCCAGCGCCCCCAGCGGCAGCCCCACATCGCGTTCTGTCGGCACGCCGCATTCATTCGGATTGATGCGAATCAGACGCCCGCCGTGCGCATGCACGACACGCTCACTGAAATGCCGCACCGACGGAATGGCTGTGCCCGCGCCGATCTCGATCACCACCGGACGGTTCACCGATGACAGCCACGCCTGCTGCGCGCAGTCCTGCAACTCGCTGCGATGGGCGATCCAGTCCCAATCGTTGAACATCAGGATGTTGGGCCGCGCGAGCGCACCGCAGGCCGGGCAGAGCGGCATGGCGTTCAGCAACCGGCACTCGGCGTGGTTCACTTCCGGCGCAAAGGCGTCGGCGCTCCAAACGGCCTGGCTGCAGGGTTCCAGGCACTGCAGGTGGTGAATCGAACCATGACACTCGTGCACCACATCCGCATCGAAGCCGGCCTTCTGGAACTGCCCGTCCACGTTGCTGGTGAACACGTTGTAGCCATGCGGCATGCGCTCGCCCCAGCGCCGCAGTAGCGCGAAGCCCGCGTGCGGCACCGTGCTGCGATACAACTGCAGGCGATGACCATAAAAGCCCCACGCCCGCGCCGGCGCCGAGCGAAACGCGTCGGGCGACGCGATCTGCTGAAACTCGAGCCGGGCCTTGCCCAACGCCGGGTAGGCCTTCCAGAACCCCGCGTTGCCGCGAAAGTCCGGCAGCCCCGAGTCGATGCCCATGCCGGCGCCGGCCGCGACGATCAGCGCGTCCGCCGCGTCGATGAGGGTTGCGGCGCGGTCAATCAAGGAGTCGAGCATGGTTCAATCCGGGGAGGGGCTTGGGGGTAAAGAAAATCAAAGAGGGGCCAGTGTAACTTTTGCACAATCGATACGTTGAATCCTGTATTGCCCTGCAAGAGCGATCCATCCGATGCCCTGTCGTGCCTGCCTTCATCGAGCGACCGCGCCTGTCCCTCAAGGTCAGGTCCGTTTGAAACCATTCAGGATTCCGGTTGGCCACGAACCGCGTGACGGCATCCCCTGCACGCTCCCGTTTGCTTGTATATGCAAGTGCATCTACAATTTGCCGCATCAGCACCCGTGATGATGCACCTGGGATGAAGCCAAGCGCCGACGCAACCTGCGGGATCACGGCGTCGATTTCGCAGATCTCGAGGGTTTTTTCGATGGCGACCTCATCACCCGCGAGGACACCTGGGAAGCTTACGGCGAGCCTCGCCACCAGAGCATCGGTGTGTTCAACGGCATTGCCCTGTTCGTGGCGTGGACGCCGCGCGGCGAGCATGGAGATGCTCCCCACATCATTTCGGCCAGAAAGGCAGAGAGCCATGAAGAAAGAATCTGGACGCGGCACTTCCGCAAAGGCCACCAAAGGTAAAGCAAGCAAGGCTGGCAAGACCAACTGGGCAAAAGTTGCCGCGACGAAAGATCGCGATATCCGCTTTACCAAGGATGCGCCGCGCACCTCGCCAGACGACTGGGCCAATGCCGTGGCGCATCGCGGGTTGCCCGTGCTGACCGGCAAGACGCAGATCGCACTGCGCGTGGATGACGACGTGCTCAGCTGGTTCAGGGAGCAGGGCGCCGGCTACCAGACGCGCATGAACGCCGTGTTGAAGGCGTATCGGAACGCGCACAAGACGTAAGCGTCTCTTGAACCTTTGCCTTGCCCGTCGCCAGATATAGTTCCCTCCCTTGCGAGGAACGAGCGGTGGAGGGCTAGGGTGGGGGAAAAAAACCAGGCACCAACGTGAATTACGAAGAGGCCAATCGCCCAAAAACCCGCACCAGCCGGCCATCTACAAGCACCTGCCCATCACCGCAACACCTACTCCATGCGGATATTCAATTCCTTCAGGATCACATTCAACCGCGTCATGTCCTTCAACAGCATCGCCGCGTGCTGCTCGGGCGTGGTGGTGAGCGGCGCGTAGCCCATGGCACGGTTGCGCTCGATGATCTCGGGCAGCTTGTTCACTTCCGCAAGTTCTGCGTTAACGCGCGTCACCGCTTCGCGCGGGATGCCGGTGGGTGCGTACAGGCCGTACCACGCCAGCACTTCGAAGCCGGCGTCGGTCTCGGCGATGGACGGCACATTGGGCAGGCTGGGCAGGCGCGAGCCCGCCGTCACGCCCAGGCCGCGCATCTTGCCGGACGCGATATGCGGCCCCATCGTCACCAGCGAATCGATCTGGCTCTGCAGGCGGCCACCGAGCAGATCCGCCGTGGCCGAGGCGCCGCCCTTGTAGGGAATCACGTTCACCTTCATGCCGGTGTCGCGCATCAGGATCTCGATCGCAAGATGGTCCAGGTTGCCCAGCGCCGACACGCCGTGGTTCACCTTGCTTGGGTTCGCCTTGGCGTAGGCCACGTATTCGGCAACGGATTTCACCGGCACTTCAGGATTAACCGACAGCACCATCAAGCCCATGTTCACCGTGCCCACCGCCACGAAGTCGCGGATCGGGTCGTACTTGGCGTTGGGGTTGACCGTGGGCGCAGTGGCCATGCTTACCGAGTGCAGCAGGAAGGTGTAGCCGTCGGCGGGTTGCTTCAGCACATAGTCCACCGCCACCACGCCGCCACCGCCGACGCGGGCCTCCACCAGCACCGGCTGGCCGAGTCGATCCTTCAGCTTGTCTGCCACGAGGCGGGCGGTCTGGTCGGAAGCCGCGCCGGGCGTGAGCGGGGTGACGATCTTGAGGGGGCGGGTCGGGTAGGCCTGTGCGAGGGCGTTGGTGAATGCGCCTGCGAGCAGAAGGGCGGACAGGATCAAGGGAAAGGGTTTCATGGCTCCTCCAGTGTGATTTTCGAATTGGGTAAACGGAGGCAACGTACCAATTGATATTTAATTTGCCAAGCGCTGTGCTTAATAGAATTGGTTTACAACCCGAATCATCTTAAAAACTAAAGCGTGAAGGATATGTAGTTGACCTTAATTCCGTCTATAACTCGATTTCTAGCAAAGAATTTGTTGAGAAGATGTTCGCAGCTAGCGACCTTGGATGGCTCCATAACGGAGATTTCTGACAACTTGCTTTGACCAAGAGAATTAAAGGAAGTACCAATTCGAAGTCCAGCGCCCCTTGTCAATAACCAACGATCATGTATTAGCTTCTTTTCATTTCCGTCCATCCCCGCTGCAATAATCTCGGTCTCTGGAGGGTCTTGATCAACAAGCTTGTTCCAATTCGTTAAAAATGGCTCTGCATCGAGAGCTTTCTTTTTTACCAACTCTTCTTTGCTTGTAAGAATTGACACTTTGCAAGTGGGACTCTCCGATAGAACCACGCGTAAGAACTCGATGTCACTAGGTCCGAAATACGGGTCGCAGAATTTTATGTAATCCACTGCATTTGCTCTCAACCAAACTTTAATAAATTGAACTGCGTCTTCCCTAGTGCCGGGCCGTACCATGAGCCCGTCTTCCGGGTTCAATTCGTCATCATAGTGTGGAGCAACTTCCAAACTTTTTGACGAATGCGCGATTACGCGGGTGGCAATTTCTGTGGAAAGGATTAGGGCTTCGCATATCGGGAAAAGGTGCTCAGCCGCATCGTTCGCAGCCACATATCTTCGAGCCGAATTTTCTATGTACCAAGATAGAATTGGATACGCTTTTCGAAGCGGGAAAGAGCCTGCAGTCACCGCGTATTCAGACATAACCTCGGTTGATTTAGTTTCCAACCGACCGGCAAGCAAAGCGGCAACATTTTTCCATGCTGCGTCAGGAAGGTGCTCTCTCACTAATGCAACGGTATCCTTAATACTTTTAGCGTTTGCTATCTCACGCTTTGCTTTTGCAACGCTATTAGACTTTACCATTTGTGATTTTGCGGACTGCCGAGCGGGATCCTTATCCATAAGATCTATAAGTTCGTTTGCGAATCCGGGCTCTAAACGATCTGCGGTGTCAACAATATTTCGCCGATGGCGAGCTGCCTCCTCTTCGTTTTCAATCTGAAGTGTCAGAACAATCGCGTTCTTTAGTGCTTCCTTAACAGTTGAAATGGAATCGTTCGAAGACGCATTTGAGTAAAGTTCTAACCTCGTTAATCGATCAATCGGTGAAGGAATTTGGTAAAACAAATTTAGAGCTTCATTTAGAAGCCGCTTCTTATCAAATTCATACTTTCCAGGTAAGCAGTCAGCAATTTCTACATATACAAATCCGCGATCTGCGATGTTTGAAATATTCTCCGACTCTTCCCAAAGGGCTTGCCAAGCCTTATGTGGCACATCCTCTAAGCGATAAGTTTGTGCCATACAAATTAATTGATATCCAATGTGCTTGATATTTCGGGGATCGGGCAATTTCTTGGAAATTTGGACACGGATACGGTTCGCGTAATCAGCCTTCTGCTGAGCGGAAAAAGTACTTTGATTTTGACGTCCAGCGACAGCTTCAGCCAACGCATTAATACAGAGGTAAAGGATCGAATCAGAACTAACGTGATCCATTAGTTCAAATAGATCTGTCACATCCTCGTGACTGATCTTGCAGGTGTCAAAATCATGGTTGTAATAAGGGTCGGCCGGTGGAAGTTTTCTAAGGATAAGTTTGCTGGCTTCGAGAATGGCGTACTCTCGATCGGAAATATGAAGGTCTTTGATTAGCGATAGCGCGGATGTGCGATGGCAACAATAAAGAGCCGGAAACATTGTGGTAACTAAACTTCTGTACAGGTTCGAGTTCGAAGTGTTCACAACATCTAACAAAGGCTTGCAATATTGCTGGGCGACTCGCTTTGAAATGTCAGGTCGGTTCGCACACCATGCTCTGAGCTTCCCCCGCAATTTCGTCTTCCATGAGTAAGTCGATAGGATGACGAAACGGGAGGAAACTGATGTTCAAGATACCGAAGCAGGAATACACGGCGGAGTTCAAGGAACTGGCTGTCAAGCGGGTGAAGGGTGGGCAGGGAGTC
>CANJRC010000145.1 GCA_947476535.1 Betaproteobacteria bacterium | reverse complement strand
GGCGGCACCCACGCATACCAGGCGCGGCTCGATTCGGCCGTGCCGTGCACCAGCACCACGGCCTGCGCTTCCGACTGCAGCCACGGTGGCCCGAAATAGTCGTCCTCGTAGCTGATGCCGATGCCCTCGGCGGTCACGAACTGCTTCATTGGGTGCTCCTGGATCCTGCAGTAGTCGTTCGGGAGGCGCAATCGACTGCACCACGCATCATTGCCCGCTGTGCGCGGGCTCCGGGCAATCGATCCGGGCCGGCTCACAAACATTGGCAAGCTGCATGGGGGAATGTAAGCTGCATCGCGAGCCCCGTCCAGTGGCCAGTCGTTGACTGGGCAGGAGCAGCCTGGCCCGATTGCATCATGATGATGTTTGTCTTTTGTGCAGCATATGGAGGAACGCGAGATGAAAGTGTTGAGCGTTGCAGTACAGTGGGTGCTGGTTGTCGTGCTGGTCACGCTTGCAGGAGCAGCCGTCGCACAGCAGGACTTCCCCAATCGAGCCATTCGCATCATCACCCCCTATCCTCCGGGGGGCGGCACCAGTCCCCTCGCGCGCCTGTACAGCCAGAAGCTGACCGACAGCTGGGGTCAGCCCGTGATCGTGGACAACCGCGGTGGCGGCAACACCGTCATCGGCACCGACGCGGTGGCCAAGTCACCGCCCGACGGCTACACCGTGCTGCTGACGCTCAACACCCATGTGGTGCTGCCGCTGCTGCTGCCGACGCCCTACGACGGCGTCAAGGATTTTGCGCCGGTGGCCTCCGTTTCGTCGGGCGAGCAATTGATGGTGGTTCCGGTGTCGGTGCCCGCCAACACGCTGCAGGAGTTCATCGCCTTGGCCAAGTCGCGCCCCGGGCAGCTCAATTACGCCTCGGCGGGCGGTGGCACCATCAACCACCTGTCGGGCGAGTCATTCAAGCTCCTGGCCGGGGTCAACATCCAGCACATCCCGTACAAGGGCGGCGGGCCGGCGATCACCGACCTCATTGCCGGGCGCGTGCAAATGTACTCGGCCGTGCCGATATCGTTGATTCCCCACATCCAGAGCGGCAAGATCAAGCCCATCGCGATTTCGGGCGACAAGCGCATGCCGTCCATGTCCGATGTGCCGACCTTCACCGAGGCCGGCTTGCCGGGCTTCGATGCCAGGGCGTCGTACTGGATCCTTGCGCCGGCCGGCACGCCGAAGGCCGTCGTGGACAAGCTGTCCGCCGAGTTCGCCAGGATCACCGGCATGCCGGACACGCAGAAGAATCTGGCCAGCCTCGGCATGGAACCCTTTGTCTCCAATGCAGACCAGCTCGCGGCGCTGATGAAGGCCGATGTAGGCCGCTATGCGAAGATCATCAAGGCCGCCAACATCACCATTGAAAATTGAAGCCTGCGATTGAGGAGAGTGAATCCATGAACAGTCCGAAGCGACACTGGACCCGCGGCATTGTGCTGACCGCTGCAATGCTTGCGCTTGCCAGTGTGTTCTCGTTTGACGCATCGGCGCAGGCCTTTCCCAACCAGCCGCTGCGCCTGATCTACCCTTGTGCGGCGGGCTCCGGCCCCGATATTCTCGGACGCATGATTGCGGTGGAAGCGGCCAAGGTGCTCGGCCAGCCCATCGTCTATGAGAACCGGCCCGGTGCACAGGGGCGTCTCGGACTGCAGGCCATCAAGGACGCGCCGCCTGACGGCCATATGCTCGGCATCATCAACGACGGCGTGGCGATTTCGCAGCCGGCGCAGGACCCGGAGCTTAAGCTGGAGCCGGGAAGGGACTACGCGGCGGTGAGCAACCTGTTCGAGGCGCCACTGATCGGCATGAAGGGCGGCGCCGAGAATGCCACCGCCACGCTGGGCGGGCACACCGACCTGTTCTTCTCCACCACCAGCATGAAGCAGAACGTCGACAGCGGGAAACTCATCGCGCTGGCCAGCAGCGGGCGCGAGCGCTGGAAGCCCTTTGCGGCGGCGCCGACATTCCGCGAGACCGGGCTGCAGGTGGTGTATGCCACCAGCTTCCCGCTCATCGCCCACGCAGGCACCCCGCGCGACACCATCCTGAAGCTGCACCGCGCCTTTGAGGCCGGCAGCAGGGCGTCTGAAGTCGTCAAGCAGATGGACGACCTTGCCTACACTTCGGCGGCCGTCATGTCGCCCGATGATGTCACTGCCCTGATCAAGTCCGAGATTGCCGTGTGGATTCCCATCCTGCGCAAGGTGGGCGCCAAGCCCTGACGTTCGCAGGGGTGAATGCGCTAAAATTTTCGACCGTGAATTGACACCGGCGCGGGCAAGGTCCGCGCTCTCGACGTAGGGTTCCTGCATGCAGCCGTTGAATCGCAATCGTCGTCGTATCCTGCAGGGTGGCCTTGCCGCAGGTTCCTTGTTTCTTCCGGTGCCCTGGGCCTGGGTGTGGGCGCAATCCGAGGGGGCGCTGAAGCTGCTGCGCGCACCGAAGATGGCGCTGGTGCTGGGCAATGGGGCGTACAAGGAGTCGCCGCTCAAAAACCCGGTCAATGACGCGCGTGCTATTGGTGACGCGCTGAAGGCTTCGGGATTCGAGGTTACGCTCAGGCTAGATTCCCGACGCGAGGAGATGGCTGCCGCGGTTCAGGCCTATGCGAAGGCGCTAGCGGACAGGAAGGCTGTGGGCCTCTTCTATTATGCGGGGCATGGCTTGCAGCTCGCCTGGCGCAACTACATGATGCCCGTGGACATGGACATCGATACGGTGGCCGATGTCCCCAAGCAGGGAGTCGAGGTGAATGCCTTGCTCCAAGGACTGACGAAGGCCGAAAATCCGATGAACATCATCATTCTCGATGCCTGCCGTGACAACCCCTTCGGGCACGTGAAGGGCGTGGAACAGAAGGGCCTCTCCCAGATGGACGCCCCCAACAACTCGCTGCTGGCCTACGCGACTGCGCCCGGCAATGTGGCGAGCGACGGGGAGGGGGAAAACGGCCTGTACACCGAGAACTTCCTTCGTGAGATGAAAGTGAGGGAAGCCAAGATCGAGGAGGTGTTCAAGCGGGTACGGCTGAACGTGCGATTGAAGTCGAAAGGCGCGCAGGTGCCTTGGGAGAGCACGTCGCTGGAGGAGGACTTCTGGTTCCAACCGCCCGGTGCACTGGCGGCCGTTGCGCAAGAGGAAGTCGAGCGTCGTCGCAAGGAGGAGCAGGCGGCGCGCGAGAAGCGATTTGCCGAAGAAGATGCCGAGCGCAGGCGCCGGCAGGAACAGGCGCAGCGCGAGGCCAAGCTGGCCGCCGAGGCGGCCGAACGCAAGCGGCAACAGGAGCTTGCTGCGCTGGAACAGAAGCGGCGCGTCGAAGAAGCGGAGCGCAAGGCAAGGCTGGAGGCGGCCATCAAGGAGGCGCAGCGCACTGCCGAAGAGGCCGAGCGCAAGCGCCGGCAGGAAGAGGCCGAGCGCGCAGCGCGGCTCGCCGAAGAAGCGGCGGCGCGCAAATTCAAGCAGGAACTGGAGCTGCGCGAGAAGCAGCGCGCCGAGGAAGAGGTCGAGCGCAAGCGCAGGGAGGAGCAGGTCCTGCGCGAGGCGCGCTTTGCCGAGGAAGAGGCGGCGCGCAAGCGCAAGCAGGAGCTGGCCGAGGCCGAACAGCGACGCGCTCGGGAGGACGATGAACGCCGCCGCCAGCAAAGCGCGGGGCCGGGGCAGTTGGCGAAGCTCTCGGATGCGGACAAGATCCGGCTGCTCGATGAGGAGGCGGCCATCTGGGACAAGGCCAAGGCGACCAAGGATTTGGCGCTGATCGAGGCCTACCTGCTGCGCTACCCCACCGGTAGCTTCAGCGAGATCGCGCAGCTGGAGCTGGACCGGGCATTGGCCCGGGCGGGCGAGAAGAAGGTCGAGATCATCAACGATGCGGCCAATCCCTTCACCAAGGGGTCGGCCAACGCCAATACGAACTTCATCGTGGGCGACAGCTACACCTATCGCATGGTGGACGCCATCTCAAGGGTCGAACAACGCCAGTTCACGCGGACGATCACCGCCATCGTCGATGAAGAGGTGCGGTTCGACGACGGCCAGATTTTCGACTTGCTGGGTAACGTGATCCAGTTTTCCGATGGCCGCCATATCAAGGGCCAGCAAACTGTGCCGCTAGAGTATTCGGTAGGCAGGCGCTGGACCAGCCGCTTCATCGTCACGTTTCCCAATGGTGTGCGGGCGCAAAGCGAGACCGAGTGTGTCATCTCCGTGCGCGAGAAAATCACGGTGCCTGCCGGCACGTTCGATGTGTTCCGGGTTCAAAGCAGGACTTTCAGCCAGAGTCCCAAGGGGCAAGTCGAGCTGAGGACGGTGATCTGGAGGGCCCCTGTCGAGGTTCGTCTCCCTATTTTGCGGGAGGAGGCGCGGTTTGCGCAGGGGCGGCAGATATTCTCTTCGAGGGGCGAGCTGGTGTCTTTCAAGCAGCAGTAGCTGCCGGTGCAATCGGCGCTGGTCATCCCAAGCCACGCCATAAAATACTGACAGATTCAGTATTAGATCTACGGTGGCTTTAGATCACAGAGTGAAAAGATGACAAAGCGATGCCTGGGCCTGTGTGATGGATAATCCGAGTGCAAAAAAAGGGCGCCGAATGGGCGCCCTTTTTCTAGGCCGCTCTGCGAGCGCTGCTTACTGCGGCTGCACCCCCGCTGCGCGCAGCAGCTTGGTCATTTTTTCAATTTCGGCCGACTGGTGTGCGGCGAGCTGCGACGGGTTCATTTCGACGGCTTCAGAGCCGGTGTCGTTGAGGAACTTTTGCATGGCCGCTGAGCGTATCGCCTTTGTCGACAGCTCGCTCAACCGGTTGACGATGGCCGTCGGCGTGCCCGCCGGCAACCAGGCGCCGGCGTAGTAGGTAAACACCGCCCCCTTGAGGCCCGATTCCTCAAGCGTCGGTACGTTCGGCAGCATGCGGTGGCGGGTGGGCGCCGTCACCGCGAGCGCGCGCAGCTTGCCGGCGTCGATGAGCGGTCGCAGCGTCGGCACATCGGCGCTTGCCAGGTCGATGACGCCGCCCAGAAGGTCGGTGACATACGGCCCCACCGCCTTGTAGGGCACGTAGAGCAGGTCCACGCCGGCGCCCTGGCGGTACATCTCGACTGCGAGGCGCGTCGTGGCGGTGCTCACGCCGTAGGTGATCTTGCCGGGATTTGCCTTGGCGCGATCGGTGAGGTCCTGCAGCGACTTGATGGGTGAGTCGCCCTTCACGACGAGGATCTGGATGCCGCGGTAGAGCATGGCCACCGGCGTGAAGTCCTTGACCGCATCGTACGGCAGCGTCTTGTACAGGCCCGGGTTCAGCGTGTGCGTTGAGCTGCTCGACACGAGGACCGAGTAGCCGTCAGCAGGCAGCCGGGTGAAGGCCTGCACGCCGAGGAGGCCATCCACGCCGGGCTTGTTTTCCACGATCACCGGTTGGCCGGTGTCATCGGAAATGGCCTTGGCGTAGGCGCGCGCGCCCATGTCGGTGGAGGCACCTGGGCCGAAGGGCACGACGATCGTGATGGTCCGCGTCGGATACTGCTGGGCGGATGCGGCGGGCAGCCACAGGGTGGCCGCGAGCGCGGCAAGGCAGGCCAGGGATTGCAACGAGTGATGCATGGATTCCTCCTTCAATAGGGCTTCAGATGCGGGTAGGGATCAGGATACCCTGCAATGGCCGGTGTTGTCCCGCCAGTGGCTCGCCCGCTCCCGACGGCGGTGACTCCGGTTGGGGAGCGGCGTGCGTACCAGTGGCGACGGTTCAGGCCGCCTTGCGCAGCGTGGGCGTCTTGATCCCGTAGATGCGCGCGGCATTGTCGTGCAGCACTTTTCTGATCATGTCCTCGGGAAGTCCGGCGAGGCTTTCCTCGATGACCACCTTCGGGTTCCTGGCGTAGGAGGCCGGTCCCGGCGAAAGGCTGGTCGGATGCGGGTAGTCGGTTTCGAACATGAAGTTGTCCGGGTAGTTGCGGATGGATTCCTTCAGCAGCGCCTTTTCGAACCAGAACGAGCCGTACCACTGGCGGCGGAAGTAGTCGCTCGGCAGTTGCCAGGTCGGGTTGGCCTTGGCGGCGCCGGAATTCTTCCACTGCCAGTCCACCATCTCCATCAGGAAGGGCAGCCACGAGGCGCCGCTTTCGACAGACACGAAGTTGATTTTCGGGAATTTTTCGCACACGCCGTAGAGGATGATGTCGCACATCGACTTGGCGTTGTTCATGAACATCATGGTGCTGCCCTTGACGTAGGCGGCCTTGTTGGTCACCACCATGCGCTGGATGCGGCGCGAGTCCTCTGTGGTCTTGTCGGCGAAGGCGGCGTGGAAATTCACCGACAGGCCCAGGTCCTGCACCACGGCGTAGAGGGGGTCCCAGTAGGGGTCGAAGAGTTCGGGCAGGTTGATGGCGGCGAAGTCGGACGAGAGGATCACGCCGCGATGGCCGATCTTCGCGGCGCGCTTGGCTTCGGCAATGGTGGCGTCGATGTCCCAGAACGGCAGGAACGCCACGGGAATGAGCCGATCGGGGGCAACTGCGCACCATTCGGCGAGAAAGTCGTTGTAGGCGCGCACGCACTCGATGCCCAGTTCGCGGTCGGGTGTCTTCATGAAGGTCTCGCAGTAGAAGCCGAGCAGGTTGGGGTAGAGCACTGCAGACTGGATGCCGTACTCATCCATGCGCTCCAGGCGCATGTCGGCTTTCCAGGTGCCGGGGTCGGCCTCCTCCAGCGTGGGCGGATGCCCGGGCGGGAATTCCTTCCAGCCGGCATGCGCCATGGAACCCACCGTGGGCAGCTTCAGGTCGCCCATGCGCCAGCGCACGGCCCCCGATTTGGGGTCGGTCTTCACGTGCGGGACGAGGTCGCCCCATTTCTTCGACATGCGCGTGGTCCACAGGTCCGGCGGTTCGATGATGTGGGTGTCGATGTCGATGACGTTGTAGGTGGCGGCGAGGCTGGTTGTCATGGCTGCTCCTTCGGTGACGATTGTGCGTTGCTGCGTTGAATGTCGGGTTTTTCCGGCTGGTGGTCTATTTCGGTTCGGCCTTCTTCACTGGGGGCAGATACCGGTAGCCCTCGGACGAGAGCAGGGGTGGCGTGAGCGTGTTCTTCAGGGTGCCGATGTGCTCGATGGTGATCTCGACCACATCTCCCGGCTTCAGGTAGCGCGCGGGCTTGCCCAGGCGCATGGCCTCGCCGATGGAACCGCCGGTGATGGTGCCCGAGCCGATGACGTCGCCGGGCACGATGCGGCTGTCGCGCGAGGCGCGCTCGATCATGGCCGGCCAGTCGTGGTGCACCGGGCCGGTTTCGCCCGTCACCCATTCCACGCCGTTGACGGTCAGGCTGCAGTTCACGTGCAGGCGCCCGTCGCGGATGTGCGGCGCGAGTTCGTCGGTGGTGACAAGGCAGGGTCCCAGCGACGTGGCGGCGTCCTTGCCCTTGGATGCGCCCACGTTGGTCTGCATTTCATCGCGCTGAAGGTCGCGGCTAGACCAGTCGTTCATGATGGTGAAGCCGGCGATGTGGTTCCAGGCGTCCTTCGCGGCCACGTTGCGGCCCTCGCGGCCGACGACGATGGCCAGTTCCAGCTCGAAGTCGAACTTGCTCGTGGTGGAGGGGAACGGGATGTCCTCGTCCGGCCCGTAGATGCACAGCGGATTGGAGAAGTAGAACACCGGCAGGCGGTACCAGGCCTC
>CANJRC010000144.1 GCA_947476535.1 Betaproteobacteria bacterium | reverse complement strand
TTGAGCTGCTTGACGCTTTTCACCTTCAGCTTTTTCGGCACCATGAAGCCCTGGCCGTCGTAATACGTGACAGCAGTGGTATTCAAGCCGAGCGATGCGTCGCGTGTCAGGGTGAAGGTGGTGTTGCGCGACAGGATGTCGATCTCGCCGGACTGCAGGGCAGTGAAGCGCTGCTGAGCGTTGAGCGGCACCCATTTCACCTTGCTCGCGTCGCCCAGCACGCTGGCTGCGATGGCGCGGCAGATATCGACGTCCAGGCCGGTCCAGTTGCCCTGGCTGTCGGCGGCGCCAAAACCGGCGAGACCTGTGTTGACGCCGCAGATGACCTGGCCGCGCTGTTTGATGCCGTCCAGCGTCTTGCCGGCGTTGGCAGGCGCGGAGCACAGCCAGATGCCCGCAGCGATAGCGGTGAGGCCAATTCCTTTGAGCCGGTTCATGGTGGTTTCCTTTTCATCGGGGACGGGGACCTGGAGGGGCGAGCGCGCGAAGCGCCTCGGGCATTGGAACAAAAATTGAGGGCCTTGGCAAACCGTGGCGTGGGTGCTATCGCGTGGGGTTTGACGGACGGGCGTCGAGGATGGATACCTTTTCTGCCGCTGCGTGCCACCGAATGCGTGTGCCCCTGCCGAGCCGGCCTTTTGGGGTGACGACGCTGTTATAGTACGCGTTTGTGGCAGTGCGGCATTTGCCGGGGCTGGACAGCTTCAGCCCCATTCAGACTGGAACACAAAACCGAGGGAGTTTATGAAGCCCATGACTTACAACTGCATCCTCACCGAAAAGCGTGGCCGCGTGGGCCTAATCACCCTCCACCGACCGACGGTACTCAATGCGCTGAACGACGAGCTGGTGAACGAGCTGGGGGCGGCTCTGGTTTATTTCGAGTCCGATGATTCGATCGGTGCCATCGTGTTGACCGGTAGTGACAAGGCCTTTGCCGCCGGTGCCGACGTCCAGGCGATGAAGGACTACACCTTTATGGATGTGTTCAAGTCCCAGTACATTACCCGCAACTGGGAGCAGATCAACTTGGTGCGCAAGCCCGTGATCGCGGCGGTGGCGGGATTTGCACTGGGCGGCGGTTGCGAGCTGGCGATGTCGTGCGATTTCATCATTGCCGCAGACAACGCGAAATTCGGCCAGCCTGAAATCAAGCTCGGCATCATCCCGGGTGCCGGCGGAACGCAGCGCCTGCCGCGCGCGATCGGCAAGGCCAAGGCCATGGACATGGTGCTCACTGGTCGCATGATGGATGCCGCGGAGGCCGAACGCTGCGGGCTGGTGTCGCGCGTGGTGCCGCTTGAAAAGCTGCTTGAGGAAGCCCTGGCTGCGGCCACCCAGATCGCCAATCATTCGATGCCCTCTGTCATGATGGCCAAGCAGGCGGTCAACCGGGCGTTCGAGTCGCAGTTGTCGCATGGTGTGCAATTCGAGCGCCAGATGTTCCATTCGCTCTTCGCCACTGAGGATCAGAAGGAAGGAATGACAGCCTTCGTCGAGAAGCGCAAGCCGGTCTTCAAGCACAAATAGACAGTGCCGCAACAGGGGTTGTCGCAGCAACCCTGCAGATTTTTCCCCTCGGTGGTGTGGGGTGCTGCGATATTCCCGAGGGAACCTAGCCGTGCCCGATCGATTCTGGCATTGGACCCAATGGTCCGCTCGTTCCGGCGCCAATTTCGCACTTGCATCGACCGGCCTCGTGGCCCATCATTCCTAGCGCTTACGCCTATTGCCTGACGGGGTGCGGGCGGCTTGGAGCGGGGGAGGGCGTATGGAAAAGGTCTGGCTGAAAAGTTATCCGCCGGGAGTGCCGGCAGAAATCGACTTGAAGCAGTACAAGTCCCTGGGGGATCTGTTCGAGCAGAGCTGCGAGAAGTTCCGCGACCGCCCTGCGTACTACAACCTGGGAAAAACCATCAGCTTTGGCGAGCTGGAGCGGATGTCACGCGCCTTCGGCGCATGGCTGCAGTCCAAGGGGCTTCCCAAGGGGGCACGCATCGCGATCATGATGCCCAACTGCCTGCAGTTCCCGATCTGCGCGTTCGGTGCGTTGCGGGCTGGTTACATCGTGACCAATGTCAACCCCCTCTACACGCCACGCGAGTTGGAGCTTCAGCTGAAGGATTCTGGCGCCGAGGCGATTGTGGTGCTGGAGAATTTTGCGCACGTCCTGCAGGAGGTGCGGGCGCGCACGCAGGTCAAGCATGTGGTGTTGACTTCGCTGGGTGAGCTGCTGGGACTCAAGGGCATGGTGGTGAACTTTGTCGTGCGCAAGGTCAAGAAGATGGTACCTGCTTGGAACATCCCGGACGCCGTGGGGTTCAAGGAAATGCTCGCGCAGGGAGAAAGTCTTGCGCTCAAGCGCGTCGAAGTCGGACTGGAGGATGTGGCCTTCCTCCAGTACACCGGCGGCACGACGGGCATATCCAAGGGGGCGACGCTGCTGCATCGAAATATTCTCGCTAACCTGGAACAGTCCTGCGCATGGCTGAGGCCTTTTCTCGACGAATCGCAGCCGCAGGTCATTATCACCGCCTTGCCGCTGTATCACATCTTCTCGCTGACCGCGAACGCCCTGCTGATGATGAAGCTGGGCGGGCTCAACATCCTGATTACCAATCCGCGCGACATACCGGCCTTCATCAAGGAGCTGATCACGAACCGGTTCACGATGTTTACCGGCGTCAACACCCTGTTCAATGCGCTGTTGCAGTATCCGGATCTGGCCAAGGTTGACTTCTCGCGCGTCAAGGTGACGCTGGGTGGCGGCATGGCGGTTCAAAAGGCGGTGGCGGACCAATGGAAGAAGGCGACCGGATCCACGCTGGTAGAGGCTTATGGACTGTCGGAGACCTCGCCCGCAGTGACCATTAACCCGCTGGACTTGAAGGAATACAACGGCGCCATCGGCCTGCCGATTTCATCCACCGAGGTTTCCATCCGCGGCGATGACGGCAAGGAACTGCCGATCGGTGGGGCCGGCGAGATCTGCATTCGCGGCCCGCAGGTCATGGCGGGTTACTGGAACCGGCCTGATGAGACAGCGAAGGTCATGACAGTGGATGGTTTTTTCGCCAGCGGTGACATGGGCGTGATGGACGAGAAGGGCTATGTTCGCCTTGTCGATCGCAAGAAGGACGTGCTGATGGTTTCCGGCTTCAACGTCTATCCCAATGAAATCGAGGGTGTTGTGGCGATGCTGCCCGGCGTCCTCGAATGTGCCGTCATCGGGGTGAAGGACGAGCATTCAGGCGAGGTGCCGAAACTGTTCGTAGTGAAAAAAGACCTGGCGCTGACCGAGGAAATCATTCGCAAGCATTGCCACGACAACCTGACGGGATACAAGCGGCCGAAGTACATCGAGTTCAGGACCGAGTTGCCAAAGACCAACGTAGGCAAGATTCTCCGACGCGCACTGCGGGATGCCTGATTCTCGATGCCGGGGCAGGGCAGCGGGTGACCTGCGGCGGCACTGTCGCGACTTGGGAAAAACTCTCAGGCAGGCGGCGGATTAGCGATTTTTTTTGCCGCCTGGCGCGCCAGGCGGGAAAATATTTCGTTGATTAGTTTTTCGCGATCTACGGGCTTGTGCAGGTAGCCGTCTGCGCCAAGGTTGGACGCCTGAACGTATTCCGAGGGGTCTTCGTGTCCCGTCAGAACAATAACCGGTATGTGCTTGGAGGCGGGGTCCGACTTGAGCGCCGCGAGCACTTCCATTCCATCCAGGTAGGGTAGCCCGATGTCCAGGATGATCAGGTCAGGTGGATTTTCAATGATGCTGCGCAATGCGACGGCAGCGTCCGGCGCAACCGAAACCTGGAGTCCGCCATTGGACAAATGGACGCTGAGTAATTCCAGCAGAGTAAGGTCATCGTCGACTATGAGTATTGATGGCATGCGCTTGGCTGTGCGTGATCCGAGCAAGGGTGAGAGTGGGATTTGCATGTCCATATTGGCACATTCCCTGATCCCGGCATACGAATCGAACAACTGCTAAGGGGCTATTCCAGAATCACCGAAATGGCCCCTGATGTAGGGGAGTTTGAGGGGGGGGTATCCCCTCAATTGTCAAGTGAGCTCTAAGGACAAACACCCGCCGCATCGACGCAATCGGCCCATGTGTGTAAAACAGCGTGTGCAGCATTTATATAGTTTTTAATAATCAATCAGTTAGATAAAATAATTTTGCGACGCACAATTTTAATCTGCTCTGGTATAAAGGACCATCGAAATCGCTGTCTTGAGGCTCCAATGTTGTATGCCCTGCACGACCTCCAGAGAACAGCCCTGTCGCCTTGGAACTATTTCGCCAAGGCTAGTCACGAGTTCCTGACCAGTCCTTTCAGTCCTTTGGCCCATTGGCCGAGCAGCCGGCGCCTCGCAGCAAATGCCGAATTGTTCTACCGGCTCACGCAGGACTTCGCAAAGCCGGAGTTCGGGCTCGATCACACCGTGGTTGCAGGTGAACGCGTGGCCGTTCATGAGACGCTGGTCGTGGACAAGCCCTTTTGCAAGCTGATTCACTTCAAGCGCGAGTTGCCGGCTGGCCGCCCTGCCGACCCGGTGGTCTTGCTGGTTGCCCCGCTGTCGGGCCACCACGCGACCCTTCTGCGCGATACCGTGCGGGCCATGTTGCCGGAGCACGAGGTCTACATCACGGACTGGGTCGATGCCCGTATTGTTCCCCTAGAAAAGGGCCCGTTTCATTTCGACGATTATGTCGACTATGTGCGCGAGTTCATCCGCTTCCTGGGGCCCGACATGCACGTCATTTCGGTGTGCCAGCCCACCGTGCCGGTGCTTGCCGCCGTGTCGCTGATGGCATCGATGGACGAGGCGGTGAAACCGCGCACCATGATCATGATGGGTGGACCGATCGACGCACGCAAGAGTCCTACTGCGGTGAATAACCTTGCCATGCAAAAGCCCTACTCGTGGTTTGAGAGCACGCTTATCCACCGTGTTCCCCTGCGCTACCCTGGCAGCATGCGTCGCGTGTATCCGGGGTTCCTTCAGCACATGGGTTTTGTCGCCATGAACCCGTCGCGGCATGCGGAGGCGCACCGCGATTTTTACGGGCACCTGGTGGCCGGCGACGACGAGTCGGCTGCGGCCCATCGCAAGTTCTACGACGAATACAACGCCGTGCTGGACATGCCGGCCGAGTACTACCTGGAGACCATCAAGCGCGTGTTCCAGGAGTTTCAGTTGCCCAAGGGGCGCATGTTCGTTCGGGAGTTGCTGGTGCGACCCCAGGACATCAAGAAAACCGCGCTGCTGACGGTGGAAGGTGAACTCGACGATATCTCCGGGAACGGGCAGACCAGCGCGGCGCACGACTTGTGCACGGGAATCCCGAAGGCGCGACGCGAGCATTTCACAACGCCGGGTGCCGGGCACTACGGAATCTTCAGCGGCCGGCGCTGGCGTGAGGTGATCTACCCGCGCGTCAGGGACTTCATTCGACTCAACGCCTGAGTCGCGTGCTCGTTGGGAGCGCAGCGCCCGGGCGGTTCAGTCAGGACCGGGCGGGGCGGGAATCTAGTAGCGCGGAGATCGAATCCCAGTGGTTGGGGCAGGCGTTGAGCAGCTCGCGCTTGCGCCCGTCGAGCACGCTGTAGTCCATTGCAAGGTACTCGGCGACGATGGCGTCGAGCTTGTCAGCCAGGATCCGGGAAGCGGGGTCCAGGTTGAGGATCATTCCCAGGCCGGTGGGCGGTGTGGATATGGTGTGCACCGCAAGGTCGGGACGGTACTTGCGCAACAACAGGATCAGGCGCCAGATGTCGCCGCTCCAGAAGGCCGTGCAGCGATCGCGTTTCGCAGTCTGTGCATCCAGCGGAAAGCAATCGTGAATCAGGATGACGCTGTCGGACCGGCACAGGCGCTCGATATTGATGAAGTCACGCAGCGCGTATTCGAACCTGTGCATGCCGTCGATGAAGGCGAAGTCGACCTTTTGCCCGCCCAGCTTTCCGATGACGTCGTGATTGGCGAAGAAGTCGTCGCTGGTCTTGGAGAAGACGAACTGCTTGGGACCGGCGGGCTGCTTCAGTAGCGGTTCCGGGTCGATGCCCAGGGCCAGCGTATCGGGCCCCGCCAGTTGCAGGGACGCGCCGCGAAATACGCCGATCTCGATGTAGGTGCGAGGTCGCAGGTACGAATGCATGCGCGCCAGCACATTGAAGTAATCCTCGCCATGCAGGTCGATATTGGCAAGCAGGAGATGGGCGGGGCCGAAGTCAGAGGTCCGGACGGCTTGCTTGCACAAGGAGATTGTTTGCTCGGAATCCCCTAGAGCCCAGTGGGTGATAGCGAGGTTGTATAAGTAGCGCGGTTCACTGGGCGACAATGCGACCGCGCGCCCGAGATCAGTCATCGCCTCCTCGTGGCGCTGGAGTTCAAGGTGCGCCGTGCCACGGATGAACAAGGCCTCCGCATGGTCGGGCCGCTCCCGCAATAGCGGACCCAGGGTGTCGATTGCAAGCTGGAATGAATTCTCGTCGAGCAGGACTTTCGCGGCCGAGACGTCCGCGTTGGCCGGTGATTCGGTGGGTGCGGGAGCTTTGGGCGCAAACAGGGAGCGTATGAGATTGCTCAGCATGGGCGCAGTGTCGTGGGAGTCAGTGGCCGGGGCAATTGAGCGAAGTCGTGGCGTCAGCGTTCGGCGGCGGCGTCGGCCATTTCGTCGGGATCGGCGCCGTCACTGCCGTCGCCTGCCTCCGGCAATACATCCAAGGCCCTGCGAGGGGCGGGAAACTGGACCACCTGATGGTCAATTGCGCCGAATATGGAGTTTGCCGAGGTGTCCAGCATCTCGATTCGCACCCGGTCGCCAAAGCGCAGGAACGGCATCGGCTCTCGGCCGTCATCGGCATCGGCGACTCGCCGTTCCGCGATGCAGCCGAACCCTGCAGGGTGCCCGTGGTTGGAAATCGTCCCTGAGCCAAGGACAGCGCCGGCACCCAGGGGGCGTGTTCTCGCCGCGTGTGCGATGAGATGGGGGAAATCGAATTGCATGTCGCTGCCGCAGTCAGGGGCGCCAAGCGGCTCGCCGTTGACATGAACCGACAGGGGGCGCGACACGCGTCGGCCGTCCCAGGCCGCGCCGAGTTCATCGACTGTGACCGCGACAGGCGAGAAGGCGGTTGCGATCTTTCCCTGCACCGGCCCGAGACCCTTCTGCAGTTCCTTGGCGAGCAGCGCGCGTAACGACACGTCATTGACCAGCATTAACAGGCGGATGTCTTCGCTGGCGCGCTCGTGTTTGACGCCCATAGGGATGTCGCCGAGGATCACGGCCAGCTCGGCTTCAAGATCGATATCCATGGATTCGCTGGCAGTCAGTATCGGGTCGCAGGCGCCGATGAAAAAATCCGAATTGCCCTGGTACATCAGCGGATCACGCTTGGCCTCTGGGGGGAGGGTCGCGCCTCTCGACTTGCGCAGTGCTTCGATATGCGAGAGGTAGGAGCTCCCATCGAGCCACTGGTAGGCGCGAGGCAATGGTGCCATGCATTGCCGCGGCTCGAAGGCGAAAGCTCTGGAGCCCGGCTGTCGATTCAGTTCGTCATACAAGTTTTGCAGCTGTGGGGACGTGTAATCCCAGTCATCGAGCGCCGCCTGCAGGCTGGGTGCGATGTCGTAGGCAATCTGGGCATGCTTCAGGTCGCGTGAAACGACGGCGAGTGCGCCGTCGCGGGTGTCGTTCTTGATGGTTGCCAGTTTCATGGGATCGCCGATGTGGGGTGCGCCGTCGCGCGTGAACTGCGTTGCTGGAGATGCGAGAGAAGCGGCATTCTACAT
>CANJRC010000143.1 GCA_947476535.1 Betaproteobacteria bacterium | reverse complement strand
GTGTTCTTCAGCGCCACCTCCCACGAGTCGGTGGTGACGCCGACTTCGCGCTGCGTGACGATGCAGTGCCCGTGCGCGTGCACGAACTCGACCGGGTCTTCGATGGTGATGATGTGGCCGTAGCTGTTCTGGTTGCGGTAGCCGATCATCGCCGCCAGGCTGGTGGACTTTCCGGAGCCCGTTCCGCCCACCACCAGGACAAGTCCGCGCGCGGACATGGCCACATCCTTGAGGATGGGCGGCAGGCTGAGTTCCTCCATGGTCGGAATCTTCGTGGTGATGGTGCGCATCACCAGCCCCACGCCATTCTGGTCGACGTAGGCGCTGGCACGAAAGCGCCCGATGCCCGCCGGTGCAACGGCAAAGTTGCACTCCTTGGTGGCTTCGAAGGAGGCGAGCTGCTTGTCCGTCATCAGCGCACGAGCAAACGCCTTGGTGTGGACTTCCGTGAAGGTGTGCTCGGCAATCGGCGTCATCCTGCCGTCGACCTTGATTGCCGGCGGGAATCCCACGCTGATGAACAGGTCGGAGGCCTTGCGCTTGACCATCATGCGCAACATGTCATGAATGACTTCGATAGGCTGGTCGGCAGGCATGGGCGGTCGCTCGGTAGTCTGGCGGCGGTGCTTGGAAGTCGAGGAATCGATTGCAGACTAACACCAAGGGACCATTGGCGCTTCTCGCCGAGCGGGCACAATGCAAAAGGCCAGGGAGCTACCCTGGCCTTTTGTGCCTGCCTGGCATGAGCCTGGCAGGAGTGGGGCTGCCCTTTCTTACTTCTCTTCCTTCTCCATCAGCTTGTCGACGAGGCTTGCCGGCACCTCGGCGTAGTGCGCGAACTCCATGGAGAACGTGCCGCGGCCGGAAGTCGTCGAGCGCAGGAAGTTGATGTAGCCGAACATCTCGGCGAGCGGCACGTAACCGTTCACCGTGGCCGACGGGCCCTTCTGGCCCTGGTCGGTGACTTGACCACGACGGCGGTTGATGTCGCCGATGATGTCGCCCAGGTAGTCGGCTTCGAGCACGACCTCGACGCGCATGATCGGCTCGAGCAGCTTCGGCTTGGAGCCCTTGTGCGCTTCGCGGAAGGCCGAACGGCCGGCGATTTCGAAGGCCAGCGCCGAGGAGTCGACGTCGTGGTACTTGCCGTCGATCAGCCGCGCCTTGAAGTCGACCACTTCGTAGCCGGCGATCATGCCCTTCTTCGATTCGGTGCGGATGGCGTGCTCGACCGAGGGGATGAATTCACGCGGGATGCGGCCGCCGGTGATTTCGTCAGACCACTCGATGCCCGAGCCCTGCTCCAGCGGTTCGAACACCATCTTCACTTCAGCGAACTGGCCGGATCCGCCCGACTGCTTCTTGTGGGTGTAGACGAGTTCGACCGACTTGCCGAAGGCTTCGCGGAAACTGACCTTGGGTTTGCCCATGTTGGCTTCCACGCCGAGTTCCGTGCGCATGCGGTCGATGGTGATTTCCAGGTGCAGCTCGCCCATGCCGCGCAAGAGCGTTTGCCCGGTTTCGTGGTCGACTTCGAGCCTGAGCGACGGATCGGCCTTCACCATCTTGTAGAGAGCGGTTGACATCTTGTCGATGTCGGCGCGCGTCTTTGGCTCCACCGATACGCTGATCACGGGGTCGGGGAAGCGCATGCGCTCGAGGAGGATGGGCGAGGTCGGATCGGACAGCGTGTCGCCGGTCTCGGTGTCCTTCATCGACACGAAGGCGCAGATGTCGCCGGCGCGCACTTCATCGATATCCTTGGTGGAGTTGGCTTGCACCTCTACGATGCGGCCGATGCGCTCCTTCTTGTCGCGGGTGACGTTGTACATCGAGTCGCCCTTCTTGATCACGCCCGAATAGACGCGCACGAAGGTGAGGGTGCCGAACTGGTCGTTGATGACCTTGAACGCCAGGGCGCGGGCCGGAGCGTCGTCCTTGACTTCCTGCACGCCGATCACCTTGCCGTCCGGGTCTACCATGGAGATGCCGCCGTTCTCGCCGGGGTAGGGCATGTAGTCGAGCACGCCGTCGAGCAACTGTTGCACGCCCTTGTTCTTGAACGAGGAGCCGCAGAAGATCGGCACCAGCTTGCCCTGCACCGTGCCCTTGCGGATGCACTCCTTGACCTTGGCGATGTCGAACTTGCCGTTCTCCACGAACTCCATGAAGGCGTCGTCGTCAAGCGCAAGCGCGGTCTCGAGCGCTTCCTTGCGCAGGTCGAGGAGCTGGTCCATCCACTCGTTGTCGCGTGTGGTGGCGAACTTAAAGCGTCCCTTCATCTCCTCGATCGGGATGGTCTCCCATGTCGAGTCCTTGTCTTCTTCCTTCCACACGTAGCCGACACCGGCGATGAGGTCGACCATGCCCTTGAACTCGTCATGGCTGCCAATCGGGATCTGGCACAGCACGATGGTGGCGCCGAGGCGCTCCTTGATGCCGGTGATGGCCTTCTCGAAGCTCGCGCCCATGCGGTCCATCTTGTTGATGTAGCACATGCGCGGCACGTTGTACTGGTTGGCCAGGCGCCAGTTCGTCTCGGTTTGCGGCTCCACGCCGGCCACACCGTCGAATACCACCACGGCGCCATCGAGCACGCGCAGGGAACGGTTCACCTCGATGGTGAAGTCCACGTGGCCCGGGGTGTCGATCACGTTGATCTGGATGCCCTTCCACTCGGTCGAGACGGCGGCCGACTGGATGGTGATGCCGCGCTTTTTTTCCTGCTCGAGGTAGTCGGTGGTCGTGCTCGACTTGCCGTCCTTGGTGTCATGGACGTCGATGATCTGGTGCTTCTTTCCCGTGTAGTAGAGGATGCGCTCGGTCGTCGTCGTCTTGCCCGCGTCGATGTGCGCGATGATGCCGATGTTGCGATACATGTTGAGCGGCTTCTGCCTTGCCATGGTGTTGCCTTCTTAAAGTAATTGCAGTCTTGGCCCGGATGACGAGTCACCGAGCGGTGTCGTGCTTCAAAAAAGGGATTGCGCTTCCGCCCCGCGCCCGTTTTTTGGCCGCACATCGAGTGTGCCGCCTAGCTGGACCATGCAAAGCAAGTCCGACCGGATCGGTAAACGCAGCATTGTACCTGCTCTCGGCCCTGTTTTTTAGGCTAAATCGCTGCAAAATCCGTGAATTGAGGGGCTTGCAGGCCCTTTTTGGGGGTGGATAGGTGCCGGGGCGCAGGTATCGCCTCCCGGAGTTCCGATGCAGGGCTTCGCCAAGGGGGTATTACGGCGCCGCCGGAGCCATCAATTCCGCATAGCCAATTCCTCGAACGCCTCTAGTGGTAGTGGACGGCTAAACAGATACCCTTGATAGGCTGGACAGCCTAGGAGTGCTAGAAAATCTTTCTGTGCCTTGGTTTCCACTCCTTCGGCGATGACGGTCTCGATATTTTTCACCAGCACGCTCTCGGTGAGTTCCAGCGGACGTTCAAACCTGTAGAGACACACGGCAATACGCTGCCTTAAGCGTATATTTAAGAATCAGGCGGACACTTTGGTCCGACATGATCTTGGTTAGTACGATCGGAGAATAAAAATGGTCAGACGAATTCTCGCGCGATTGTTGGCAACACTGTTCTTGGGTGGCTTATTTGGGACGCTTGCAGGTTGTAACACCATCGAAGGCGCGGGAAAAGACATCGAGCGGGGCGGTACGATAATTAAGGAGCAAGCGAAGGAGATTAAAAACAAAATGTAATGACTAGCTGCGGAAATTCCACCTTCCGACAGGATAAACAGGCAGTGTTCTAAGCATGGTCCTTGTAGGCCCATGGGTGAGACTCGGAATTAGCATACTCCCGCATAGCGATAGCTCTATTTGCTATCTACCTAGATCCTCGATTGCATCGAGGATCATTCCAGTGCCCACCGCAATCAGCAGAATGTCGGTCGCCACACGCACGTAGCGATGGCCGGCCGGCGGCTGGCCAATCTGCACCACAAGCGGCGCAGGTACTTCGTAATAGATTACATTCCGTGGCAAGGGCCTCGATCTCATCGGAAGATGACAAATGCAATATCTATTTTGATAATGCACTCAGACTTTTAAATCTAAAAGCATGCCCGGCGTCGGGCAACTCGCCGTCGAGCAACCTTTCCGCTACTCCGAACCAACAAAACCGCTATCGCATAGCTCGCCGAAGGCCTCCACCCGATTCCGACCTTTTCGTTTGGCGCAATAAAGACTCCTGTCGGCCTGCTCTATCAGTTCACCGCCACCACCATCATTGACCGGATAGGCGAAGCTGACCCCGGCGCTGATGCTTAACTGCCGATTGTCGCCAAATCTGAACGCGAGCTGAAAAACCGCCTCGCGGATGCCGTTGGCGATGACTACGGCCTTCTCGAATGGCGTGTTGGCGAGCACAACCACGAACTCCTCTCCGCCGTAGCGCGCCGCGAGGTCTGTCGGGCGTTTGGAGAACCGGCATAGAACGCTCGCGATCTGGCGGAGGCATGCGTCGCCCGCGGCATGTCCGAGCGCGTCATTGAGCATCTTGAAATGATCCACGTCCAGCATGATGACGCTCATCGGCAGGTGCTGGCGCAACGCCCGGCGCCACTCATTGCTCAAGAACGCGTCAAGGCGGCGACGATTTCCCAAGCCAGTCAGCGGATCGGTCACGCTCGTCGCCTCAAGCGCTTCTTCGGCGACTTTGCGGGCGGTGATGTCGGTGTGCGAGATGAGGTAATGTCGCGCCCCCCCGCATTTCATGGTCGCGATACGCATCATGAACCAGCGCCGTATCCGCGGGCTGTGACAGGGATATTCCGCCAAGAATTCGTCGCTGCCGCCTGATATGACCCGCCTGATGCCGTCGGCAATCTCGATTATTTTCTCATCCCTCTTGTTGCTCCGAAGACTGCACACCTGCAGGTAATTTGTTCCCAGCCAATCAAAGCTGCTCGGCATGCCGTTGCTGACACCAAAAGCGATCCAAGCCGCGTTGACGTAAATGATCTCAGCCGCCGAGTTGATCACGGAGACCTGATGATCGAGGGAATCGATGACGGATTCGAAAAACGACGCCCTTTCCGTCTGCACAATGCAAGCCAAGCGCTAAACTCCTTTAATCGCCGTAACCGGTTGGCTACGGCCCGCCCCCGACTGCACGAGTTCCGTTCGCCGCAGCGGCAGGATCTGCTATGCGCCCGCCTCGGGGCGGATCACAGGGCGAGAGCAAGCTGGCCTTGCTCTGCAGTGAATGTGAACGGCAGCTTTAGAGAAAACCTGAGGCCGACAACGGAAAAAAGATCGCAAGCGGCCTACGGCTTTTCCGCGCACGCAAGACCCCCCGGGCCGCACGCCTAGGGGCTGTATCGGCGCAAGGAACTCGAACGCCTGTGCCCCACTACATCACGCATCCTGCGATGGCCAGCGAGCGGCAGCTATGTAGAAACGCGACCGGCTGTAACGCGTCGACAACGGCCCCCATCATCCCCGAGTTTCAGCTTCCCCGACTTCCTGACATTGTCGCTCCCGTCTCTGTGGTACCGGGTAGGGCTGCGGCACCGGCAGCGATGGCTTGCGGCAGCGCCGTGCCGTCCGCGCTTTGCACGGTGATGGCCCCCGAGGCGAAGGCGATGCCCTCGGACTCGAAGGCGCGGTAGAGGCGCTTCAGGTATTCGCGCTGCACCCAGCTCGGGTTGCTCGGCTTGACCGTGAACTTGAAGCGCACCACCAGCGCGGTATCCGCGATCTCGGCCACGCCCTGCATCTTCAGCGGCAGGATCAGCTCCTTGCCGAAATCGGGGTCTGCCTTCAGTTCAAGGCCGACTTTCTTGGTGGTCTTTCGCACCTTCTCGATGTCGGCGTCGCGCGCGAGGCGCAGGTTGAACTTCACCGTCTGCCAGTCGCGGCTGAAATTGCTGATGGAGGTGAGCTGCCCATAGGGGATGGTGTGCACCTGGCCGTTCTGGTGGCGCAGGCGCACCGAACGCAGCGATATGCGCTCCACCGTGCCCTTCAGGCGCCCGGTGTCGATGTATTCGCCGACCCGGAACGCATCGTCGAACATGAAGAAAATGCCCGACACGATGTCGCGCACCAGCGCCTGCGAGCCGAAGCTGATTGCCAGGCCGAACACGCCGGCACCCGCAAGCAGCGGCGTGATCTCCACCCCGAGCTGCGACAGGGCCAGCAGCGCCGCCACCACCAGGATGGTGATGCCGGCGAGGATGCGCAGCATGGGCAACGCAGTGGTCAGCCGCGAGGCCGGCTCGACCGCCTCGTCGTCGGACTCGGGCCCGATGCCGGCCGACGCCGCGCGCAGGCGTTTTTCGGTCCAGTGGTGCAGGTAGCGCCAGCCGACGTAGCCCACGAACAGGGTGACCGCGGCCGAGATGAGCGAGCGGCGGATCGGCGCCCATTGCGCCGAGGTCAGGATTTCGAGTTCATCCACCAGCCATACCTGGGCGGTGAGAATTCCGATGGCCAGCGCCGCCGCAGCCGTGATCGAGCGCTGCAGGAACTGCACCCGTGTCGAGTGCGAGGACAGGCCGAGGAGCGTATCGAGCACGTAGGCCAGGGCGGCGATGCGCAGGGTCGCGACCAGTGAGTGGAAGATGGAAAATTCCAGCAGCAGCACGGAGATGGTCCATGCAAACCAGGTAGCCGCGGTGGCTGCAACCCCGAAGACGAACCAGATGCGCACTGTCAGTGTCCGGGCCGTGCCGGCGGCCACATGGGATGCCTTGTAGCGCCACAGCGCGAGCAACCCTCCGGCGGCGACGATGATGCCCTGCACCAGCACGATCACCTGGCCGGCGGGAATCGGCAGACCGGCGCGCAGCAGTACCGGCATCACCGAAATGCCGAAGATGCCCGCCAGTGTTGCAAGCGCGATGATCCACTTGACCTGCAGCGCCGCGCCGTCGCTCATGGCGATGAGTCGGTAGGCGGGCAGCCGCGGGCGCAATACGATGTCGAGCAGCAGCACGAACAGGCGCCAGCGCACGAAGGCCCACAGGATCGCCACCATCATCAGGCTTTGGTGATGGTCGCCGTGGAACAGGATCTCCACCAGCACGTAGGCGCTGGCGGCCATCACCGCCCAGTAGCCTATGTCGAGCGCCATCAGGCCGGCTGCGCCGCGCGCGTGCAGCGGGTCCTGCAGCCGCTTCTGGCGGGTGTTCGCCGTGACGCGCCGGTAGGCGAGCATCAGCGCGCCGACGATGGCGAGCGTAAGCAGTGCGAGCCAGGCATTGTGCGTGCTGGTGCGCGGGCCCTGCGCGTAGACGATGCGGTTCATCGCGTCGCTCAATTCGCCGAGCGTCGAGGGCGCAATGTCGATCACCTTGCCTGTGGCTTCCTGCAATGCGGCGAGTTTCGTGCCGGCCTGCTTCAGGCCGCCGCCGACCTGCGTGGCCTCCTCGGGCGTGAGCGCATGGCTGGCCGGCGCGGCTAGGGCGCAGCCGAGCGCCAGGGCGAACAGGGCGGCCAGCCGCCGCAGCGCTTTGCAGAACGATGCCGGAGCGGTGATTGCAGTGGGTCGGTGCAGTGTCATGGCATCTTCCGGTTCTTCGGGCGGTCGGAGGGTTGTTCGCGCTGCGGATGCCAGTGTAGCGAAAACACCGCGCGCCCGACGCATTGCCTGACGCTAGTTTCGGAAGACGAACAAGGCAGCGCACAGCCCCGCACCGGCGGCGTACATGATCCAGGTCTCGCCGATGAAGTAGGGGTAGACCATCAGCGCGATGCCGATCCAGTACGGTCCGGATCGGGAGGCGTTCTTGCCGTAGCGATAGGCCGCGTATCCGAGGATGCTGAACGCGAAGGATCCGGCGAGGTAGGCGATGCTGGGCAGTGTGAATCCGGAGGATTCAAGCGCTTTGAGTTCATCCATGGGGGGGCATTGCTCCGGGGCAGTGTGAAGGCGGGGCAGAGGAAGTCCGATCAATACTGCCAATCTATTTCTTATATCCTCTTTACATGGATATTAAGGAAATAATTACTGACAATATAGGAGCCCTCTGGCGATGCACCACGGTGCGCTCTAACCCGCCTTGGCCTGTACCGGTGCGCCGGCGGGTGGTGCTGCCGGTCTCACGCGCGACACCCAGAACACGCCAAACAAGGTGAGGCCGGCGGCGATCCAGCCATTGGTACCGTAGCCGGTGATCTCGCCCGCCGGTCCGATGCCGACCAGCAGCCCGCCCACCCAGGCGCCCACGCCGGTGGCCATCGACTGGATGGCGGCGTTGACGCTGAGGAAGGCGCCGCGCTGCGCCTGCGCAGGGACCGCGGTCTGCAGCGCCTGCAGTGGGATGCTGCGTCCTGACACCAGCACCATGAAGAGCGGGAAGGTCGCGATGAGGGCGGCCAGCGGCAGGGGCGGCAGGTGCGTGACGAG
>CANJRC010000142.1 GCA_947476535.1 Betaproteobacteria bacterium | reverse complement strand
GATGGGCGCACCCTTGGACTTGATGTTGAGCACCTGCGCCGGCACGGTCGGCAGCATCAGCGCCCCCTCTCCCGCGCCCAGTCCCTGCACTGCGGGCTCCGACAGCGTGAAGTAGCGCGGCGCCTGCGCGCGCAGGCGGGTGAAGAAGCTCTCCCCGTACTTGTCGAGCAGCAGGCTGTACAGGTCGAAATAGGCGATCGACGTATGCGGGTCGATGACCAGCAGTTGTCCCTTGTACTTGGGATCGACCAGGTCGGACCACTCCTTCGGCGCATTGGCCGCCGCAATCTTCTGCGTGTTGTAGCCGATGACCCAGACATTCATGCCCACCACGGCGGCGGCGCCGCGCAGGAATCGCGGCTGAAACTCGCCGCTCTTCTGGACCGGAAGTCCCGCCTGCTGGAGTGATTCGAGCCAGCCTTTCTTCACGCCCTCTTCGGAAAATGCCGTGGTACTCCCGCCCATGATGATCAGGTCCGCCCCCGCATTCCCGGCCTCGACCTCGGCGGCGAAGCGCTGCAGCATGGGGGCATTGCCCATGCGGATGAACTGGGCCTTGATGCCGTATTTCGCCGTGAAGCCGTCGGCAGTCTGCTTGTTCTTGTTGTCGATGTCGGCCGAATAGAACACCACTTCGCCCTCCGCCTTGGCCGCCTTGACCAGCGCGTCGAGGTCGGCCTGGCCGTACGCGGCAGAGGCCATGCAGCCGAATGCCGCGAGGGTTCCGATCGTCCGGCGCAAAGATCGCGCCAATAGGGTCCCGCTCACTGTTTCCATGCTCATGACTCCTCCTGGGTTGTATTTCCCTGCCTGTGATTTGGTGCCGGGCGCATGTCCGGGTCTCATTTGCCGATGCGTGAACGCCAGTCCACGGGCATCCGCACCTTGCGTGAAATCGGCGGTCCCTGCTCCTGATTGTTGAAATAGATCTTGGATTGGTTGCGGCCCGGATCACCCGCCAAAACGATATCCGTCCACTCCTCGCGCAGGAGCAACGGCACTTGGCGCGCGGGATCCTCGGACTGCGTGTATGCCGGCGGGACGGCGCCACGCTGCGAGAGCTCGGCCATCTTCAGGCGGTTGCCGATGCAGGCGAAGGCGCTGCGCTCGATCGAGCCTGCGTCCAGCTTCACGTTCTCGAACAGGTGACGCCGGATCTCGCGCTTGCCCCAACCGTGTTGCGCGAAGGCGGCCGCCACCGACGGGCTCATCTGGATCAGCGGATGCCACTGGGCGAAGATCAGGGCCGAGAAGAACCACGGACCGGTGGTTGCCCCCATGTAGTCCACCAGCGGCCAGGCAAGCTCGATGGGATCCGTGCCCCCGCTGTAGATCGGCGTGCTGATGGCCATGACGCTGCGCACGGTGACGACGTTGTCGTCCATCGCAAATCCGCGATCCACACGGTAGGGCGTCCAGCCCAGCTCCCGCACCGCCTGCTCGTTCTCGGCCATGACCACATTGAGGCCCAGACCGATGCTGCCCTTGTCGGTTCCGCCCGGCCGCAGGCCTGCGACATTGCGGAAATACAGCCGCAGGAAGCGACCAATGGCGCTGTTGGGCCGTCGCCCGACCTTCATGTTGCCCGCCTCGGTGTTGAATCCCAACGCATCGACCAGTTCGCCGCTCAGCACGATCAACGGCTCCCAACCCGGCGTGGATCCTGCGTCCTCGAGCCGGAACAGCGGATCGGCGATGGCATCCACTGCTGCCAGCAGGATCGGCATGTACTCGGGACGGCAGCCGGCCATCACGCCATTCACCGCCACCGACCAGACCGTGGCTTCGCGGTACTCCGTCGGCAGCACACCGATGATCTCGTCCGGATCGCGGTCGGTCCAGCGCAGAAAGGCCTCGACGCGCTCGCGCGTGGGTGGCACGAAGGCCATGCCATCCGCCCACTCCCGGGCATGGAAATATTCCTGCACTTCATCGAGCGAGCCCGTGAACACAATGTCACGCGCTGCGGGTTCGTCGGCCGCAGCGCCCGACTGGACCACGTCGGTCTTCAGGTGTTCCAGCACTGCCGGCAGCACGTTGTTCCAGACCTTGTCGGCGAGCTGGTCGGCCGAATCGAGCGGAATGACGCCCGGGTACTCAGCCAGGCTCAGGTCAGGCGCCTTGAGCGCCTTCCTCACGGCCTTGGCCTGCCCCATGAAGCCCGAGGACACGATGGCCACGGCGGGCACTCCCGCCTCCTCTGCTGCCTTGGTTGCCCGCAACACGGCGGGCGTGCAGCTGCCTCAATTGGCGACGCCGACAACGACCGCGTCGATCTTCTCGCTACGCAGGCGTTCGGGCAGCGCCGCCAACACCTCACGCTCGTCGTGGCCATGGATGTTGCCGAAGCGGGAATAGGGCACGAAGCTGCTGCCCGGATATCGCTCGGCCAGGCCCGCCTGCAGCAACGGAAACATTTCATCGCCGCGAAACACGTAATCCCACAGGAACCCGATCCGCTTCGGTTTGCCCTCGCGCAGGCGCGCATTCATCTGCAGCACCTTGCCGGTGGCACGGGCCAGCGGCCACACAACTTCGTATTTTCCTTCATTGCCCATTCGTCCTCCTCCATGAATCCGGCAACCCCAGGCTCACCGGCCTGTCCGGGCCGATTTTTCGGGCGATGCACTTGCACTCACTCCGCCCCGCGACCGCAAGCGGCTGCTCGCTCAATTCGGCACGTAACCCGCCACCTGCCCTGCCTTCAGCCAGAACTCCACTTCCTCGCGGATGATCTTCATCAGTTCCTCGTTGGTAATGTCCAGCACCTTGCCAGAGCTGAAGAACATCTTCGCGATCTCCGGCGAGCGGGCGATGTCCCGCATGACCGGCACCAGGCGTGCCATTGCGGCCTGGGGCATGCCGGCCGGCCCGAAGATGCCCTCGATGGTGTTGCCCTTCACTTCGGGGTAGCCCAACTCGGCCATGGTCGGCACGTTAGGAATCGCCGGTGCGCGCGTGTCGCCACCGACCGCCAGCGCCACGACCTTTCCCGCCTCCATGAACGGCAGCGCCTGCGGCACGCCGCCAAAGTTGGCCTGCACTTCGTTGGTGAGCAGCGCCGTCATGGCCGGCGCCGCGCCCTTGTACTCGATCCTCTCCATCTTGATGCCAGCAAGGCTCGCAAACATGGCGCCGATCATGGCTGGCGGTCCGGAGGAAACCCCGAGGTTCACCCTGCCCGGATTGGCTTTGGCGTAATCGATGAATTCCTTGAGCGTCCTTGCGGTCTGTGGATTGCTGGTCAGCACCGCCCAGCCGCTGTGCAGCGCGCCGATGGGCGTGAACGCGGTGAATATATCGACCGACGGGTTCTTGATGAAGGCGCGGCTCGTAGTCGAGGGCACCAGGCAGCCGATGGTGTAGCCGTCAGGCGCGGACTGCGCGAGCGCGACGGTGCCCACCATACCACCGGCACCGGCACGGTTCTCGACCACCACCTGGGTGCCAAGGCGATCTTCCAGCAGCTTGGCCACCAGGCGGCCGTGAATATCCACCTGACCGCCCGGCGGGAAGGGCACGATCATGCGCAGGGGCCGGCTCGGGTAAGCCTGGGCGGATACCGATGCCGCCGCAAACATGCCGACGATTGCAAGCACGCACAGCCATAGCTTTTTCATCATGTCCCCCGCCAATTCCGCAAAAGATAGTGGATACCCGGTGATCCGGCAGATCAGCGCAGGCGCTGTAATGTGAATTCCGGCTTTACTGGTGGCAGCGGTTTTCCGCTGTCCTTGCGCGCGATGACCAAGATCGGGTTCTCGTCCCCGAACACTTCACGGTGCGTGACGTCCGGCAGGACTTCGTAGCTCTCGCCCTCTTCGAATTCGAACGTCTGCCCGAAGATTTCCAGCCGCACCGTGCTGCTGAGCATGAGAAAGCGTCCCTGCCAACCCTGCGCGTGCAGGCCGCTGTCGTTGCCCGGCTGGATGGGACGCACGTGATAGTCGTCGTAGCCGTCAAAGCGCAGGCCCTCGACGAACCGCTCCAGCAACCGATCTTGCGATGCGCTCAACATGGCTTCCTCCCTTTATGCAATCAGCGTGTGCCGGATCCGCGCAAGGGCGGCTCGCCCTTCTTGCGGCGACCGATGCACAGCCTGGCGCCGCCCTCACCAAAAACTTCCCGATGCATGGTGTTCGCCGGCACTTCGTAGGTCTCTCCCGCCTCGAAGACCCTGGTCTTCCCGGCCACTTCCAGCACGACACTGCCTTCGAGCACCAGTTGACGCCCGTCGTGGCCGGGCGCGTGCAGGTCGCTGTCCCAGTTTGGGGCGAACGACATGACCTCGTGCTCCGTGTAGTTGTCGGCGTACAACTCGTCCACGAACTTCTTCAGTGCCTCGTCATGAGTCGCCATGGCCTGCTCCTGGTGCGTAAAAATCGATATGAGGGGAGGGAGACTCCCCCTCATACTCCCCCACTTCGGGGGCCATTTCGGTAATGCTGAAATGGCCTCCTATTAACGTTTCTGGAACTGCGCGTTGCCGAACAGGTTCTCGCGCCACTTTGGATCATTAGACGGCGGGCGGCGCAGGTCGGCGAGCACGGCCATGCCGCGCTGCACTGCCGGACGCGCCATGATGCCGTCGAACCAGCGCTTCACGTGCGGGTACTCGTCCATGTTCACACCCTGCCGCGATGCCGTGCGCAGCCAGGGCATGATGGCCATGTCGGCAATGGTGTAAGTGCCACAGGCCACGTACTCTGACTCGGCCAGGCGCCGGTCGAGCACGCCGTACAGGCGATTGGCCTCCTTGCTGTATCGCTCCATTGCGTAGGGAATCTTTTCGGGCGCGTAGCCATTGAAGTGGTGCGCCTGCCCCAGCATGGGCCCGATGTGCCCCATCTGGAACATGGTCCATTGCAGCACCGACCAGCGCTCGCGCAGGTCTTCGGGCAGGAACTTGCCGGTCTTGGAGGCGAGATAGAACAGGATCGCTCCCGATTCGAACATGGACATCGGCTTGCCGCCCGGGCCGTCGGAGTCGACGATGGCCGGGATCTTGTTGTTGGGGCTGATGGCGAGGAACTCCGGCTTGAACTGCTCGCCCGCGCCGATGTTCACCGCGTGAACCTTGTAGGGAAGCCCGGTCTCCTCGAGCATGATGTGGATCTTGTGACCGTTCGGAGTGGGCCAGGTGTAGACGTCGATCATGCGAATCTCCTCAGTAATGCATTGCTGGCACGCCTAGTCTTCTTCGGCTTCGATCACCAGCGTGCCGGCAAGCTTGTCATGGAATCCTTGTTTGCGCTTGTCGATCGCAACCCAGATGAATCCGAGCATCAGCGGCAGCATTGAGACGAAATACGCGAAGTAGCGGCCGATGGCCTGGCCGTTCGACAGCGGACCGAGCGTCTTTGCGTCGACGACGCGCGCCGAGATCAGCATTTTCCCGGGTGTTGCACCGCGAAACCTCCAGAACAGTATCACCGCCACGGCGGGAAAAACGAGTTGCACGAGGAAATCCACCGGTCCGGCCAACCCGCCCTGCGCCATGCTGAAGTAGTTGGTGCCGTACACGGCGATGAGGACCGGCAGGATCACCGCAAATACGGCCAGCGTGTCGATGAGCGAGGCGCCCACCCGCTTCCAGAAACCCACATACACCGGCGCCTTTTCTCCAGCAGTGCTGCCACCCTGACCATCAGTTGGCGCGTCATTCGGTTCGTCACTCACAGGGCCTCCCATGCGTCAGCTGTTCAAATTACAGCGCAACCACCTGCTTGCCGAAGTTCTCGCCCCTCAACATGCCGATGAGGGCCGCCGGCGCTGCGTCCAGTCCTTCTGCAATGCTTTCTCGGTACTTGAGCCTGCCCTCCTTCACGTGGCGCGCGAGGTCGGCCAGCGCCGGCTTCCACAGCTGCATGCGATCGGACACGATGAATCCCTGCAAGCGAATGCGGGCGGAGAGGATATAGCGAAAGTTCTTCACCCCATAGGCCTCGGTGGCGTTGTATTGCGACACCAGCCCGCACAGCGGGATGCGCGAGAAATCGTTCATCAGCGGCAGGATTGCGTCCAGCGTCTCGCCGCCGACATTCTCGAAATTGATGTCGACGCCTTTGGGTGCGGCGGCGGCAAGGGCGTTGCGCAACGACCCGGCCTTGTGGTCCACGCAGGCGTCGAGTCCGAGTTCATTGACGACGTATGCGCACTTTGCCGCGCCACCGGCGATGCCCACGACGCGGCAGCCGGCGATGCGCGCCAGTTGCCCCACCACGCTGCCCACGGCACCCGACGCAGCCGACACCACCACGGTCTCGCCCGCCTTCGGCTGGCCGATGTCCATCAGCCCGACCCACGCGGTCACCCCGGGCATGCCGAGTACACCCAGGTACCAGGACGGCGGTGCCACGCTGGTGTCGATGCGGCTGAGGTGGCTGGCATCCGCGCAACCAAACCACTGCCAGCCGAAGGCACCCGCCACCCAGTCGCCAGGCTTGAAGCGCGGCGAGCGGGAATCCACCACCTGGCCGACGGTGCCACCAACCATGATGCTGCCGATTTCGACAGAGGCAGCATAACTTTTGGCGGCATCCATGCGGCCGCGCATGTACGGATCGAGCGACAGGAATCGATTGCGCACCAGCACCTGCCCCTCGGCGGGAACAGGCACGGGGACATCGACGAAGCGGAAGTTATCCGGCGTCACCCAACCGGTCGGGCGGCTGGCGAGCAGCACCTGCCGGTTGAGGGCGCTCAACTCAGGCCGCCTCGAAGCGCGACAGGTGGTGCGCGCTGTCGCCGAGCACGAAGTCGATCATGGTCAGGCGCTTGGCGTAATGCGCGGCAGCCAGTTCATTGGTCATGCCCATGCCGCCATGCATCTGGATCGCATCCTGCGCGACCACTCGCCCCGAATTCCCGATATGAACCTTGGCAGCAGACACGCTCCGCCGGCGCTCCTTGACGCTGGCGGCCTCGCCAACCGAATGGCACACCACGGGCGCATTGATCGCCGCAAGATAGGCCATCGACTTGGACTGTTCGGCGTGGATGAACATGTCCACCGCGCGGTGCTGCAACACCTGGAAGCTGCCAATGGGCACGCCGAACTGCTGGCGACCCTTGATGTATTCCAGCGTCTGGCGATTGAGCGACTCCATCACGCCCACCGCCTCGGCGCACAGCGCCGCCACACCCGCATCGGCAACGGCATCGATGACCTCGAACGCCGCGCCCTCCAAATTTTCCTGCTCATTTTCCTTGCGGCCCAGCAGGGCGCCCGCCGGAACGCGCACGCCATCGAACGTGATATCGGCGGCGCGCAGGCCGTCGATGGTGCGGTAGTCGCGCACTGATACGCCGCGGGCCTTGCGATCGACAACGAACAGGCTGATGCCTTTCTCGTCCGCCACATGGCCCGATGTGCGCGCCGACACCACCAGCCAGTCCGCCTGCCCGCCATGCAGCACCACGCCCTTGCTGCCGGACAACACGTATTCAGCGCCCGCCTTCTTTGCCGTGGTCGCCACGTGGGCGAGGTTGAAGCGCGCCCCGGGCTCCTCGAATGCCACAGCCGCGATCAACTTTCCTTCGGCAATGCCGCCCAGCAGTTCCGTCTTTTGTGCGCCGCTGCCCGCGCGCGCAATGGCGCCGCCGGCCAGCACCACCGTTGCGAGGTAGGGCTCGACCATGAGCCCATTGCCAATGGCCGTCATCACCACCAGCATCTCTGCCGCGCCGCCACCCAGGCCGCCGTCCGCCTCGGCAAACGGCAGCGAAAGCAGGCCCATTTCAGCAAACTGCGCCCACACCTCGCGGCTGAAGCCTTCTGCCGTGCCCTGGTAGGCGCGCCGCCGCTCGAACCCGTAGTCGCGCTCGATGTACTTGACGAGCGCGTCCTGCAATTGCTTCTGGTCGTCGTTGAAACTCAAGTCCATGATGTCGTCCTGTATCCCGTCGGTCGCTGCTGGGCCCGCAGTTGAGCCCTAAAGGCCCAGCACTGCCTTTGAAATGATATTGCGCTGGATCTCGTTGGAGCCGCCGAAGATCGTGACCTTGCGCCAGTTGAAATAGGTGGCCGCGAGCGGCGCCGCGTGCGCTGGACCGGCCCCGTCGTCATTTCCGTCGATCGCCTCCGGGACGAAGGGAACGGCATACGGGCCCACCGCCTCCATCATCAGCTCGGTGATGGTCTGCTGCAGTTCGGTGCCCTTGATCTTCAGGATCGAGGCTTCGGGCCCCGGCGCCTTGCCGCGCGACGACAGGACGCGCATCACGGTCATGTCGAGCGCCATCAGCTCGATTTCCGCCAGCGCGATCTTGGCGGAAAAACGCGCATCCTCGGCCAGCGGCCGGCCGCCTCGCATCTCGGTGGCAGCAATGCGCTTCAAGGTCCCCAGTTCACGCTTGGAGAAGCCGAGCGCGGCGACGACCGTGCGCTCGAAGCCGAGCAGGTACTTGGCGTAGGTCCAGCCCTTGCCCTCCTCGCCGACGCGGTTCCCCACCGGCACGCGGACATTGTCGAAGAACACGTCGTTGAGCGAATGCTCCT
>CANJRC010000141.1 GCA_947476535.1 Betaproteobacteria bacterium | reverse complement strand
TTTTGCATGTCAGACCTCGTTTCGGGCAAAGGCCTCAATCCTAGAGACACAGTGCCATCAAGCAACCCTTTTTGGGGCTCGATCGGCATAACGCACCAACCCGTCTTTTGGTGCAACAACTGAGTTTGGTGCGGCCAGACCCCATCTCCTACATTGTAGGAATATAGCTTACAGTCCTCTTTAGATTCTGCATCTAATTCGTTCAATTAGCAACTAAATCATGGCACAGCTCCAGATTCTCCGCTACCCGGATCCGCGGCTTTACAAGAAAGCGACGCGAGTGTCTGAATTTGACGACACACTTCGGCGATTGGTTCACGACATGGCTGAAACCATGTATGCAGCGCCCGGAATCGGATTGGCTGCAACGCAAGTCGATGTCCATCGTCAGGTGATTGTGATCGATGCTTCAGAAGATCGTAAGAAGATGATTACATTAATTAATCCAGAAATTCTTGAAGCCGAGGGTACACAAAGGTGCGAAGAGGGCTGCTTGTCGGTTCCGGGGGTCTACGACGAGATTGAACGCGCAGAGTGGATCAAAGTGGCGGCACAGGATTTGACCGGGAAGGGCGTGACGGTTGAAGCTGATGGATTGCTGGCCGTCTGTATCCAGCACGAAATGGATCATCTGCTGGGCAAGGTGTTTGTCGACTATCTCTCACGGCTCAAGCAAAGCCGGATCAAGGCAAGAATGCAAAAGTTGATACGAGAGTCGGCCTGAATTCCGTGACTACCTTGTATGCTAGTGCCTTGGCGTTTTTGCAGGGTAATGTGGGAACAACAGCGCCATGAAAGTGGTCTTTGCCGGGACGCCCGTATTTGCCTCAAAGACACTTGATTCGCTGCTGGGTGCGGGATACGACGTGGCATGCGTCTTGACGCAGCCGGATCGCCCCGCCGGGCGCAAGATGCTGATGCAAGCGTCTCCAGTAAAGCAGACAGCCCTTCGAAATGACTTGCATATCCTTCAACCGGCGACGCTTAAAGATGCCGCAATACAGGCGGAACTACGAGCCATCGCAGCGGATGTCATGGTGGTAGCGGCATATGGGTTGATTCTTCCGCAAGCCGTACTGGAGATTCCGAGATGGGGCGCGCTTAATGTACATGCATCGCTCTTGCCACGCTGGCGCGGTGCGGCACCGATCCAGCGGGCTTTGCTTGCAGGGGACACCGAAACCGGCATCACCATCATGCGCATGGATGCGGGTTTGGATACCGGCCCGATGCTTCTTCGTGAATCCATTGCCATTCACGAAAGCGAGGACGCTGGCAGCGTGCATGATCGTCTCGCCGTCCTGGGCGGAAAGTTGATCATCAAGGCACTTGAGAGACTGGAACATGGCGGACTAGAGGAGACTGTCCAGCCGCTGGAGGGAATAACTTACGCGCACAAGCTCACCAAGGCAGAGTCGAAGTTGGATTGGCATGAATCGGCCATCGAACTATCCCGAAAGGTTCGCGCGTTCAGTCCGGCACCAGGTGCGGCCACCTTCATCGATGGAAAAGAGGTCAAGATTTGGCGTGCACTTGAACGCGTTGGCGCTTTTGCCCCTGCAGGAAAGGAAGCGACACCGGGCGAAATTATCTCGGTCACAAATCAAGGAATCAGCGTTGCCTGCGGCAAGGGAGTCATTGAACTTTTAGAACTACAACGACCGGGAGGGAAGCGTTTGCCCGTCGCCGAGTTCCTCCGCGGATTTGCGCTCGAAAAGGGAGCTTGCTTCAGCTGATGCCTGCGCATCGGACTGCAAAGGCGAGAAACACCAAATCCATGTGTCCTGTGGGGCCTATAATCCGCCCTCCCTTGGCCGGATAACCTGTTCCATGCCGATAGTTCCTTGATGGTAATGCACTCACTGGCCGATTCCCTTGCGATCGCGGGCGTAGTCGCCGGGCGTGTCATGGGTGGCGGAAGCCTCACCGAGGCCATGGGAGAAGTTTTCGCATCCGGGCCGCTTCGTTCTGCGGTCCAGGATCTGGCATTTTCTGCATTGCGCGATTTTGGCCGGACCGATGTTGTCCTGTCGCGTTTGCTCGAGAAGAAGCCGACGGCGTCGCTGCACGGATTGTTGCTTGTCGCCGTGGCGGAATTGTCGGGAAACCCACGCAACCCCTATGCTGTCGTCGATCAGGCTGTCGAGGCGGCCGGACGAGTGGCCCCCCGCAACGCGTCCGGAGCCAAAGGCCTGGTCAATGCGGTTTTGCGAAATTTTCTGCGCCAGCAGGATGCCCTGCTGGCGTTTGCAATTGCGCGCGACCCAGGAAAGTATCGACACCCTCAGTGGTGGATCGATCGCGTTCGGGCGGCTTGGCCAGACGATTGGGAACATCTGCTCGAGGCGGCCAACTCACCTCCCCCCATGATTCTTAGAGTAAATGCAAGACGCATGAAGGCAAGTGAGTATCTCGGACTGCTGCATGATCATGCAATTGGAGCGCATCTCCTGGACAATCAGGCCATTCGCCTTGAGCGTCCAATGCGAGTTGAACGACTGCCGCAGTTCAAGGAGGGTGGCGTCTCCGTGCAGGACTGGGGTGCACAACAGGCAGCGCCGCTTCTCGACATTCAAGATGGCATGCGCGTACTCGATGCTTGTGCCGCGCCCGGCGGAAAGACCGCGCACATTGCGGAAATCGCGGATTGCGATCTGACTGCGTGCGATGTCGACGCAAAGCGTATATCGCGGGTCTCCGAGACATTGAGCAGGCTCGGTCTTCGAGCAAATGTTGTGGTCGACGATGCTCTGGAACCGTCATTTGTTGCCGAGGCCGGGCCTTACGACAGAATTCTTGCGGATGTGCCTTGCTCGGCCTCCGGGGTCGTACGCCGTCATCCAGATATCAAATGGCTTCGCCGGGAATCCGATCTCGAAAAATTCGCGCGCATACAAGGCGGCATTCTGGCTTCCTTGTGGCGTCTCCTCGCTCCCGGTGGTAAATTGTTGTACGCAACGTGTTCTGTCTTCCCTGAAGAAAATGAGCACCGGATCGCGGCTTTTCTTGAATGTTGCAGGGATGCAAGGCGCCTGCCGCTTTCCGCCGCACCATTCCCGAGCGGGGTCATGGCAGATTCATGGCGCGATGGTGCCCAGCTCATGCCTGGAGAGAACAACGACGGCTTTTTCTATGCGCTGCTAGAAAAAAAACGCTGATGTTGCGCGTCTACATAACCTCCTTATTTTTCTTATGCGCATCGATAGGATTGGCGTTGTTCGTGTTTGCCATGCCTGCGAGGGCAGGCATTGAGGCTGGGCAGGCCGCAATTGAAGCGGTGGAGGAAGGCTACGCAGTCACTGCGCAATTCGACGTTGAACTGACGCCCCGTCTCGAAGAAGCGCTGAACAGCGGCGTGGCGCTGTATTTTGTCGTCGATTTTGAACTGGTGCGACCGCGCTGGTACTGGTTCGACGAGCGTTCCGTGGCCAGCCGGCTTCAATACCGACTGACTTATCACGCGCTTTCACGACAATATCGACTCTGGACGGGAACCCTTCACCAGCCCTTCGCTACTCTCCCGGAGGCACTGCGGGTTCTCGGAAGGGTGCGGTCGTGGGTGGTACTTGAGCGTGACCAGGTGGTTTCAGGGCGAACCTATCAGGCGGGCGTGCGCATGCAATTGGACACCGCGCTGCTTCCAAAACCGTTTCAGCTGACTGCAATCACCAGCCGTGAGTGGTCGTTGTCGTCGGATTGGCGGCGCTTCGCCTTTTCCCCCGTGCCGCTGCCACCCAGCAACCATCGCGCGGACGAGACGCCAAAATGACCTACGCGCTCATTGTCGCCGTTGCGCTAGGAACAATCCTGTTGTTCCTGCTGGCAGCAGCCAGTGCAAATACGGCCTTGTTCGCCGAGCACTATCCGCTATTGATCGGGCTCAACGGTGCCATTGCGGTTGCGTTGCTGGGCCTTGTGATTTACCAGTTTGCGGTCTTGGTTCGTCAGCGCAGAGCCAAGGTGTTCGGATCCCTCCTTACCTTTCGCGTATTGATCATGTTTGCCATCGTTGCCATTGTTCCGGGGGCGTTGGTGTACACCGTATCGGTGCAGTTCCTCACCAAGAGCATCGAGTCCTGGTTCGATGTTCGCGTGGACAGGGCGCTGGAGGGTGGCCTGAACCTTGGCCGCTCGGCAATAGAGTCCTTGCTGGAAGATTTGAGCGTAAAGACGCGGGCAATGGCGCTTGAACTTTCCAATCTGTCCGACGGGCAACGGTTGGGGGTGCTTAATCGCCTGCGCGAGCAGGCGGGGGCCGAAGATGCTTTGCTGATTACGTCAGGCGGTCGGGTCATCGCCGGTGCCAGCCGTAGTCTCGGGAAGCTGATTCCGCCGGTCCCCTCTCAAAGCCTGCTTCGACAGGCCCGCGTGAGCCGCGGATACGCAGCAATAGAGCCCGATGGAGGCAAGGGGCTCATGCTGAGGGCGATCGTGCCGATTAACAGTTTGTCACTGGTTGACGAGGCGCGCCTTCTGCAGCTGATGCAGCCCGTCCCGACTGCCCTGGCGGAGAACGCGGAGAGCGTGCAGTCGGTGTATCACGCCTACAAGGAGCTGTCGCTTTCGCGCCAAGGGTTGAAGGAAATCTACATCCTGACCCTGACCATGACGCTGCTTCTGGCACTCTTTGGCGCGCTGGCGCTGGCGTTCCTGTTGTCGCGACGCCTTTCCGCGCCGCTGGCGGTGCTCGCGGAGGGAACGCAAGCGGTGGCACGCGGAGACTTCAGCGCACGTGTTCCGGTCACCAGCCGCGATGAGCTGGGAATACTGACGCAATCGTTCAACAGCATGACCGGTCAACTCGATGAAGCGCGCCAGGCCACGGAACGCAGTCGGGCGCAACTGGAAACCGCCAAGGCCTATCTGGAAAACATTCTCGCCAACCTGTCTGCGGGCGTACTGGTGTTCAATCGAGAACTGGCGTTGGATATCGCGAATCGAGGAGCTGCGGAGATCCTGCGAGGTGATCTGTCAGGGCTGTATGGACAATCCCTCGAGTCATGGCCGCGATTCATTGACGTGGCCCGCGTGATCGCCGGAAACTTCCGGACCAACAAGGGTGCCGCCTGGCAGCATCAACTCGAATTGCCGGATACGGCAACCATATTGCTGTTGCGCGGGTCCCCATTGCCTGTGGCGAGTGGAGGAGGCTTCGTCGTGGTCTTTGACGACATCACCCAGCTGGTGGTTGCGCAGCGCGCCACTGCCTGGGGTGAAGTGGCTCGCCGGCTCGCGCATGAAATTAAGAATCCCCTGACGCCAATACAATTGTCCGCCGAGCGTTTGCAGGCAAAACTGGCGGCGCGGGTTGCTCCCCAGGATGCGGAGATCCTCAACCGGGCGGTCGGCACCATCGTCGCTCAGGTCACCGCCATGAAGAACATGGTGGATGATTTTCGCGAATATGCGCGCACGCCTGCACCACAGCTCCAGTCGCTGGACCTTAACGCGTTGATTCGGGACGTGCTGGCCTTGTATGAAAACCCCGTGGCCGATATTGCGACTCGACTTGCGCCGACCCTTCCACTGGTTCGGGGAGACCCAACGCAGCTACGACAGGTAATACACAATTTGTTGCAAAACGCGCAGGACGCCCTGACAGGTTCGGCTGACCCGCGCATTGACGTGAGTACGGAGCTCGTGGATGGGCAGGTCTTGCTGAAAATTGCAGACAATGGCAGCGGTTTTCCCGAAGCCATCATGCAGCGCGCGTTCGAACCCTACGTCACGACGAAGCCGAAGGGCACGGGACTGGGGCTGGCAATTGTCAAGAAAATCATCGATGAGCACCACGGCAGTATTGCCCTGGAAAATCGCGATCAACGTGGGGCGGCGGTGCGTATCTCGCTTCCGCTGGCCGCGTGAATCGCCAACCCAATAACGATTGAACCATCATGTCGCAAATTCTCGTGGTCGATGATGAAATCGGGATCCGCGAACTTCTATCGGAAATTCTGGCGGATGAAGGCCATACCGTGCAACTCGCAGAAAATGCGACCAAGGCACGGGAAGCGCGTGCGCGTGGCCGACCCGATCTCGTGTTGCTCGACATCTGGATGCCAGACGCCGACGGACTGACCTTGCTCAAGGAGTGGGCGTCCGCTGGATTACTGAATATGCCGGTGGTTATGATGTCCGGTCACGCAACCATAGATACTGCAGTTGAAGCGACACGCATCGGGGCGCTGGATTTTCTGGAAAAGCCGATTGCGCTGCAAAAACTACTGGCAACCGTAAAACGGGCACTGGGGCAGGTGGAGCCGCGAGAACCGCGATCCGCCCGATCCACTCTCAACATTGCGTCCCTGACCACCATTCGCTCGCCGTCCTTGACGGGCTTGCGCAAGCGCCTGGCTCAGGCAGCTACTGCGACGGCGGGCACGGTGTTACTTCGGGGCGAGAGAGGGATTAATCCGGAGTTTTACGCCCGAGGAATCCAGCAGGCTGGAACGCCTTGGGTGAATGTCACACATGCGCTCGGCGATGGCGCGACCGACGTATTGCCGCAAGCTGCAGGGGGCATCCTGTTCATCGAGGATCTTGCGCGTCTGTCTCCAAACCAGCGGAAGCATCTTGCATTTCTGGTGCCCCGGGCCGCGAGGGCGAAGGTTCGCTTGATCTGCTTCAGTTCGGAGAGTTCCCAGGTTCTCTCCGAGTCATCCGGATTCGAGTCAAGCCTGCTCGCGGCACTTAGTGAATTGACGCTGACAATACCGCCGCTTCGCGAGCACGCCGAAGATATTCCTGAGATTGCCCAGGCAATGCTGAGGCATTTGGTCGAAGGCGGAATTTGCCCGCCGCGCCAATTCAGTCTGGATGCATTGTCTGCACTCCAGTCGTATCCCTGGCCGGGAAATCTGGATGAACTATCGGCTGCCGTTCGAACCGTGGCGGCCATGGCGCTCAAGGAAGAAATTGACGCCGAAGAAGTGTCCAGCGTCGTGCGCGTGGAGGCCCGTGACCAGCCCGGGGTGTCAGGCCTCATGTTCGACCTCCCCCTTCGCGAGGCACGCGAGGCGTTCGAGCGCATCTACTTTACTCATCATCTCGGCCTGGAGGAAGGGTCGATTTCCCGCGTTGCCGAAAAAAGCGGCCTTGAGCGCACGCATCTTTACCGCAAGCTGAAGGCGCTGGGGATTTCAACCAACCGGAAGGATTCCGAGTCGTCATGACATTCAAACCACGCTTCACCGCGGCTGGGGGAGACCCTTCTTGAAAATTGTCATTCTTGGTGCCGGTCGCGTCGGGGCTTCGCTGGCTGAGAGCCTGGTTTCGGAGCAAAACGATATCACGATCGTCGATGTCGACGAGTCGCGGCTGCGCATGTTGCAGGATCGCTACGACCTGAGGACGGTGGCCGGAAGCGCCTCGCATCCGTCGGTCCTGGTGGATGCCGGGATCGAGGATGCCGACATGCTGATTGCAGTCACGCAAAGCGATGAAACGAATCTGGTGGCATGCAAGCTCGCGGCGCACTTGTTCAATGTCCCCACGCGGATCGCGCGTATCCGTGCCACGGAGTACCTCGCCAACGAACGCATTCTCGGGCCGGACGGGTTTGCCGTCGATCTTTACATCTGCCCCGAACAGATCCTCACCGACTATCTGGTGAAACTGATCGAATTCCCCGAAGCGCTCCAGGTGCTGGAATTCGCGGACGGCAAGGTCAGCCTCGTGGCGGTCCGCGCTTTCGAAGGGGGGCCGCTGGTGGGTAGGCAACTGAAGGACTTGCGGACCCACCTGCCCAATGCGGATGTGCGCGTCGCCGCCATTTTCCGCAATGACCGAGCCATCGTCCCGGAGGGAGATACCGTGGTCCTGGCCGGTGACGAAGTTTTTTGCCTGGCGGCCACGCGCAACATCCGTGACGTGATGCGCGAGCTGCGCCGGATGGACAAGCCGGTGCGCCGGGTCATGATCGCAGGCGGCGGGAATATCGGGCTGCGGCTGGCAGAGGCCCTCGATCGCGATTACGTGGTGAAGATCATCGAGCACAACAAGCGCCGCTGCGAAGTACTCTCGACACGCTTGCACAAGTCCCTGGTGCTGCAAGGGGACGTCACCGACGAAACCCTGCTCGAATCCGAAAACGTTTCGGAGATGGACATTTTCATCGCCGTTACCAATGACGATGAAAACAACATCATGTCCTGCCTTTTGGCCAAGAGCATGGGCGCGCGGCGGGTCGTGGCACTCATCAACCGGCGTAGTTATGTCGAACTGCTGGAGTCGGGGCGCATCGATATTGCGGTATCCCCTGCGCAGGCGACATTGGGCACGCTGTTGGCACATGTCAGGCGCGGTGACGTGGCGCGCGTGCACAGCCTGCGGCGTGGTGCCGCCGAAGCACTGGAGGCAGTCGTGCATGGAGACCCGGAGTCGTGCAAGCTCGTCAATCGCAGCGTGGAGAGAATCGACCTGCCTGCGGGGACCACAATCGGCGCCCTGGTGCGGGGCGACGAAGTGATCATGGCCCACCATGACACCAAGGTGCAGGCAGGCGACCATGTCATTGTGTTCGTCACCGACAAGAAGATGCTGCCGAAGGTTGAAAAGCTGTTCCAGGTCGGTGTTGGATTCCTCT
>CANJRC010000140.1 GCA_947476535.1 Betaproteobacteria bacterium | reverse complement strand
ATTTTTCTGCAATCCAAAGCAGCGGATTCAAGTCATTGCAGGAAGGTCAGAAAGTTTCTTACGAGGAAACGCAAGGCCCAAAGGGCAAGCAAGCCTCGAACATCAAGCCAGCCTAAGACGGCCTGCTGTTGTTGAGAAAAGCCCGGCTTGCCGGGTTTTTTTTCGCCTGCTCATTGCGGACTGAATGCCCGGCACATCATGGCGGCGCAGTACACACGGACTGTGGCCCGCTTGAGTGTCGTTCCAGCGACCAAGCGAAGCAACACCAATCTCGCGCTGGGCCACGCCGATGCTGACGGTGACCGATAGCACTTTGTATTGGCTCGAATCTCTGTCGTTGCGTCGCTGGCTGCCGGAATCGCTGTCGCGCGGCCGGTCATCGCTCCGCACTTTCATGCGATAGCCTTCGATGGCAGCGTGAAGTTCCTCCAGCGCGCCATACACTTCGTCGACGGAGCGCCCTGGGAACAGCACGGCGAATTCCTCGCCGCCGTAGCGATAGGCGGTGCCACCGCCCGGGACCAAAGCCAGGCGCGCCGCCACCAGGCGTAATACCTGGTCGCCGGTGGCGTGGCCGTGGGTATCGTTGAATTTCTTGAAGTGGTCAACGTCGATCATCGCCATTGCGCAAACTGGCCCGAGGCCCGGCAGCCGTTCTTCTAGGGCGCTGCGCCCCGGCAGGCCGGTCAATTCGTCATGGAACGCAAGCCGGTGCGACTCCTGCATCAGCGCCATGAGCAGCAGTATCGCGGCTGCGGCGATGAAAGCGCTGAAGGCTCCGGGGGAGCTGAACCACTCGCATGCAATGAAGAAGGCCACCACCAGTGAGGCCATGCCGATGTCGAGCGGGCGCAGCTTGTGTGCCGGAGGCTCGGGCCAGGCTCGCCACACCGCTGCGACAAGGGCCGCCGCAATCATGACCCGGCCCAGGGCAGGCGTGGGGGGCGCGACCAGCAACCCGTGATTGAGCAGGTCCTTCCAGGCGGTGCCGGACAAGGGATTGTTTCCGGCACTGGCGACCCAGCTGACCATGACGGTCTCGGCGACCGCGATCAACCACCAGCGGTAATTGTGATGCTGGTACACCCCGCGCTCTGCATACACCAGCGCGAACAGGATGTTGGCTGGGACGAGTATTGTGACGGCGGTAAAAACGGCGATCACGGGGAAGCTCTGCGCCCCCGCCGATCGTGCGAGTTCGATGCCGACATAGGTGGCCAGTAGCGAGAGGAAGGCAATGAAGGTCCTCCCGCGATTGAACAGCACGCTCAGGCCTACGCCGGTCAGCATTGCGATCCAGGGAAGAACCGGGCCAATCGCGGTGAGCGAAGGCGGTAGCGATGGGGCTGCAACCAGTAACAATGCCGTGCCGATGAGGATCGTTAGCGGTGCGAGGAGCGGCCTGGCCAGTCGATACAGGTCAAATTGCATGCAGGTCTGTCTCTGTGTCACCGAGGAAATTTGTCATGCCCGCGAAGCACGGGCTTGTCGCAGGCAAGAGGATGCTCGAACGCGACCATTGGGGCAACAGGCGAGGACGGGAATTACCATGCCGGCTCGATTATCGAGCGGCCTTGTCGATCGAAGAGTGGAGTTGAGCGCCGATCGGCGTATCGGAGTAATCTTTTTAGGTGCTTCTGCTCTGTGTCCGATGCTGGGTTTCGCCAGTATTCAACAACTCAAAGGGGGTTTCAACATGAGGGGAATAGTGCGTCTGCTTTTGATCGCCTTGCTTGTTTCCAGTTCTGTCGCAACGGCGCAAAACTACCCGACCAAGCCGATCCGCGTGATCGTAGGCTTCCCGGCGGGCACGCTGGTCGATGTGATCGGCCGAGCGCTCGGTGCGCACATGCAAAAGGATCTGGGTCAGCCCATCCTTGTCGAGGCGCGGCCGGGCGCGGGTGGCTACATCGGGGCAAGCGCCGTGATGAACTCCGAAGCGGACGGGCACACCATCCATTTTGGCGTTCTGGGGGGGCTGCTGCCGCCGCTGGTGAAGAGCAATCCGATCGATGCGCGCAAGGACTTTGCCGCAGTGGGGGACGCGCTGACCTCGCCATTTGTCCTCTACACCAGCGGCAAGATGCCGGTGAAGACCATGGCTGAACTTATTGCGCATGCGAAGACGCTGCCGCCCAACGCGCTCAATTTCGGCTCGTCGACCGGGCAGGTGGAAATCATCATGACCATGGTGAAGAACCTCACCGGCGTCGGATTTACGCTGATCAACTACCCCGGTGCGCCGGCGGTGATCCCGGGACTGATTTCCGGCGACATCAATATGCACATCAATGTGCTGGGGCCGTTCATTCCGCACCTTGAGGCCGGAACTATCCGCGCGCTGTTCGTTTCGGGAGGCAAGCGGTTGGCGTCGTTCCCCGGTGTGCCGACAGCAACGGAGGCAGGTGTTCCGGCTGTCGAAGCGGCCGGCTTCGACTCAGGATACTGGGCACCGCGTGCCACGCCCAAGCCCTTCGTGGACAAGCTCTCGCGGTCCATTGCAGCAGCAGTGAAGCAGCCGGACATACTCGAGTTGTTCAGGAAGCAGGGCTACGAACCGTTGGGTACTCCTCCCGAGGAGCAGATGCGTCGTTATGAGAGCTCGCTCAAGTTCTGGACGGAAACGGCCAGGCTCACCAACTTTCAGCCGCAGCAGTAATTTATCGTTGTGATCAACTGTCTTGAAAGAGTCGAAGAATGACTGTGGCACGCGAGGAGCTCGGCCCAAGCTCGCTGAAGCCGTCTGAAGTGAGCGACTATCGTCGCAACGGTTACCTGCATATTCGTCGATTGCTCGGAACGGAGGAACTCGCAGCCGTGCGGCACGCCTGCATGGAAAGCGAGCGAGTCGAAATGAAGCGCCTCGCGGGCCAGGAGCGACCCGATACCGAGGAGGGGAAGCGATTCGCGCATCAGGCAAATGACAAGTACCTGCGCATGTTTCGCAGCGCGCTCGACCTGCGATTCACGTTTCCGGAACTCAGGCCCGTGGTGAAGAGGTTAGGCGAATGTGCCCGGCAGTTACTTGGCACATCGGATGTGCCGATTATCTGGGACAAGACCTTTGTGAAGCCATCCAGGACCGAGGGGACTCGGGAGACGGTCTGGCATCAGGATCTGCCCTATATCCCAGTCGATCGTCGCGGACTCATGACCTTCTGGTTGCCCATTTACGATGTGCCGCTAGAAGCCGGTGCGATGCGTTTTTTGCCGGGCTCTCACCGGCTCGGGCCGCTTGGGCGGATCGACCTGGTAGGCAACGAACACCGCATCGAGGACCTGCTGACTCCCGAGGACCTGGCATTGGTGGGCGCGCCGGTGTCGGTACCCATCGCGGCGGGGGACGCAACGGTGCACGACGGCCTGACCATGCACGGCGCGCATCCTAACAGCACCGAGCAGCCGCGTCGCGTGTGGGCCTGCCTGTTCATTCCCGGGGATACCCTGTGGAACGGATCACCCCTGTCGCACGACAATCTGGCCGGATATGGGCTGAAGCCATTTCAACCGTTCAATCACCCTGATTTGATGCCCGGATAGGGGCTCGGTGGCCACGGTTCGTGTAGTTTTCATGGAAATCTAGTTGCAAGCCTAATCCTCAGGGGAATTCATGTCATTGCCACTTTCAGGAATCAAGATTCTTGACGCATCGCGCGTGCTCGCCAGCCCTTTTGCGGCATACCAACTTAGCCTGCTTGGTGCCGTGGTCATCAAAGTCGAGAACCCGCTTACCCGAGGCGACCCCAGCCGACACGGAGGGATAGGGCGGCGGGATGCAGTCAATGCCGCAATGGCTGCGAGCTTCCTTTCGTTGAGTGCCAACAAGCGGTCGATCACGCTGAATCTTGCGACGAAGAAGGGCCAGGAAATTTTTCGCCGTCTGGCCGGAGAGGCGGATGTTGTCGTGGAAAACATGCGCACCGGAACCATGGACAAGTACGGACTCGGCTATGCGGACCTGGCCAAGTTAAATCCGCGGTTGGTCTACTGCTCGATCACCGGCTACGGCCAGACCGGCCCAAAGAAGAGCCATCCCGCGTATGACCCGGTGATTCAGGCGGCGAGCGGGATGATGGACATTACGGGTTCCCCCGAGGGTGCGCCGATGAAATCGGGTGCGCCCGTGATTGACATGAGTACCGGCCTCGTCGGTGCGTTTGCAATCGTGACGGCGCTGTTCGAGCGCGCAAAAACCGGCAAGGGCCAGCACCTGGATGTTTCCATGCTCGATGTCTCCCTGATGATGATGGGTTCCATCGCGACAGACGTGCTGACTTCTGCGGGAGAACCCAAGGCAACCGGCAACTCCTACGGTGCTTTTTTGCCGGTCAACCGACTGTACCGTACCGGTGAGGGCATGCTCTGGATTGCGGCCTCAGAGGAGCACCAGGTGCAGCGCCTATTGAAGGCAATTCAACGCACCGAGCTTGCATTGGACCCACGCTTTGCCGATCCGGCTGACCGGCCTGCCAATGTCGCAGCGCTTACGGCAGAGCTCGAACACACTTTCGCTCAACGTTCGGCAGACGAATGGGAGCTACTCCTGAACGAAGCTGGGGTGTCCGCGATGCGGGTGCGCACGGTACCGGAAGCACTGAATCAACCCCAGCTTCGCACCCGCGACCTTTTTCACACGTTCGACAAGGTGTCCGGTATTGGCCGCCCCGTGACCGTTCCCTTGCTCGCGTTCAAGATGGTGGGCAGGCACGCCGAGGTTCGTACTCCGCCGCCTGCACTGGGCCAGCATACCGATGAAGTGCTTCGCGAGATCGGCGTGTCGGATGCGGACATTGCATCACTGCGTTCAGAGGGAATTGTTTAGGGATGATCTGAACAAGGGGGCTTTGCCCCCTTGTAGTTCCCTTGACTTCAGAGGGGGCATGCGGGTCGTCGCGAACCGCGGGACTTCAATAAAGGCTCCCTAGCGGAAAAGCTTGTTCCACGCCTCAATCTTGGCTTTGGTTGCTGCAGGTGTCTCTAGCTTTACGTCATAGGCGTCGATGGCGCCGGCATCCAGGCTGCCCGGGATATTAGGCAACGTACTCGCCATGTCGCCGCCACCGCTCCATACCGTTTGTCCGGGAACCGAAGTAATGTAATTCATGAAAACCTGGGCTGCGTTTGGTCGCTTGGCCCATCCCAGTGCGTGGCCGATGTAGCGATAACCGAAAGCTGGCTTGGGAACCACCAGCTTGATCGGCGCGCCCTTCGCGATCAGCGGTGCCCCCCCGGAGGTGGAGACGAAACTGGAGATTTCCATTTCACCGGCAGCGACCGCCTGAGCAGATACCGGCGAGCTGTTGAAGAAGACAGTCTTGTTCGCCGCCAGTCTTGACAGATAGTCCGCGCCGTAGGTTTTAGACAACCAGTCGTAGTACGCCGCGACCGTGATGGAGATCGAGATGTCCAGCACGCCGACCTTGCCCCGGTACTCGGGTTTGAGCAGGTCGAGATAGCCGGTGGGCGGGTTCTTCACCAGATTAGTGTTATAGGCGATAGCCACCGGCTCGACGGCCAGTACAGGAATCACGCCGTCAATCATGTATTTGGCAGGTAGCGCCCTTACGGCCGCGCCGAGGTGGGGTTTGATGGAGCCGTCTTTTACGCGGTCCGTCGCCCAGCCGATATCCGAGTGGATCATTACATCGCCGCCATCGACACCCTGCGCGCGTTCCTGCTCCACCTTGACGATGAGCGGGGCGCTGCCCGTGCGGAAGATTTCCACCACGATGCCCGGATGGGCTTTTTCAAATCCGGCTTTCAGCCGCGTAAGCACCTGCACGGGCGAAGCGGTGTACACGAATACGGTACCCTCTTTTCGCGCTGCAGTCTCAATGTCAGCCCAGGGCTGTTGGGCTTGGGCCAGAGATACGGTCAACATGCCGGCAATGAGCAGCAGGCTGGAGAGCAGGTGTAGCCCGACATCGCAGTTAGCTTCAGGAATTTTTTCGGTGTATTGCTTCAAGGCTTGCATGAGTTCCTCCATTGTGCCGCGCGGTGATCTGGTGGATATCGACTGGCGGCAGTCGTCGATTTCCGGGGTTCCTTATATCTATGGCTGGGCCTGCACCGCAGGCTGTTGTATTGCCGCGAGAGGATCGTCCGGCGCAGGATTCCAATTCACGCGGTTATCAGGCACCAGCACGCCACGTCGAGGGCCAATAATCGTGGTGCGGTGATGAAGCCGCAGTTGCCGGTGGGCGCAGTCCGGGACTTCCTGGTGCTGTACTGCCCGGTTGTCCCAGATCAGAAGATCGCCTTTTTTCCATGAATGCCGGTAGGTGAATTCGATGCGCTCGGCGTGACGAAACAGGTATTGCAGGATGCTGGCGCTTTCCTCCTGCGTCATGCCGACGATTTCCTTCATCTTGGATGCCGCAACATAGAGTGCCTTGCGGCCTGTCAACGGGTGTTCAAGTACCAACCGGTGTGCGATCGGGGGATGCTTTGCGATCAGGGAGCGCGTTTCCTCCTCGTTGGCTCGGTTCTGGGCCGTGTACGCGTTTTCGAACAAGGCGTGAACGCCGTACAGCGGATCGATGAGCTTCTGGTAAGCCTGCGACAAGCGCTCAAAGGCGAGGGACATGTTCGCGAATATCGTGGAGCCCCCTATTTCCGGGATTGCCAGGTAATAGAGAAGCGACAGTTCCGCGGGGTGCGTCGAGAATGAGAGATCGGTGTGCCATTCCGTCCCCCGATTGATCGCTTCGGGCTTGAAGCCGCTTTCGCGTGCATTGGTCACGACATTGATAACCGGAAATTCGGGATGGCGCTGGTGGTCGAATGCGTACGGTTCCTGCTTCCCGAAACGCTCGGTGAAGGCCACGTGTTGGGCGGGTGTGATGACCTGGTTTCGCAGCAGCAGGACCTTGTGCTCCAGGATTGCCGACTGTATCTGCGCGATGAGTTCGGTCGTGGGCGGCCGGGAGAGGTCCGCACCAAGCACCTCTGCACCCAAGGCGTATGAAAGGGGCCTGAATTCAACATTCATCGGAGAGCGCCTTTAGTTGGCATAGGTCGGATCGAGGGCGTCCATGCGTCGACGCATGGCTGCCCATTGCAGTTTGGCATTCTTCTTTAGTCGCGGGCTATTCCGCATATCGCTTTGCGCCGCAATTTTTCGCTGGACTTCTGGTGGAATTGGGATGGGGGGTACTCCGCTAGACTGGATCGCCAGTTGCACCTGGCAGCATTTTTCGAGCAGGTGGAGTTCGTGGAAAGTCTCCGCTACCGTAGGCCCGCAGGCGAGGAGGCCGTGATTGCGCAGGATCATGGTGTTGCTGTCGCCCAAGTCGCGAGCAATGCGGTCGCTTTCCGACGTCTCCAGCGTAACGCCCTCCAGATCGTGGTACGCGATCTTGCCGGCAAAGATCGATGACTGGATGTCGAGAGGCAGCAGGCCGCCCGGCTGGCACGCTACCGCGACTCCAGCATTGGTATGGGTGTGCATCACGCACATCACATCCTCTCGGTATCTGTGCACTGAGCTGTGCACGACGTAACCGGCTTGAGCAATGTCATGGGATGACGCGTCGATTTTGTTTCCCTCCAAATCCACCTTTACCAGATTGCTCGCGGTGACCTCTTCATAGAGCAATCCGAATGGATTGATCAGGAAATTCCGTTCCGGCCCGGGAATGCGCAGCGTGATGTGGTTGTAGATGAGATTGTGCCAACCGAGATGATGGAACACGCGGTATGCGCAAGCAAGATCGACGCGCGCATGCCACTCTTCCGGTGGGCAATTGCGCTTCACGGAGGGTTGTGCAGCGGTCGCTTTGGACAGGGGCATTGCGCTCTTCTTTAACACAACAGTTCATCCGTCCCGGAGACGCCGTGAAATTTTTCATTCTCGCGCCACCAGCGGAGGCGTCGTTTTGGCGATGCTTATGGTGAAAGCTGTATTATTGTATTCGACAAATTCTTGATCAATGAAGGAGCGTATCTTTATGCACATACCTGTGCGCATGCTTTCCGCAAGTCTTTCTGCGCGTCGGGCCGGGATGGTGGTGCTGGGCGGGCTCGCAATGGCGTCATCGGTTGCCTGCGCGCAAGGGTTTCCTGCAAAGAATGTATCCATCATCGTGCCATTCGCCGCCGGAGGATCGACCGATTCAACTGCGCGCATACTGGCAGCTGGCCTTGCAGACAGATGGGGCAAGCCTGTCGTCGTCGAGAACAAGCCCGGTGCAGGCGCTGTTGTTGGCATGGAACTTGGCGTTCGCGCGGCGCCGGATGGGCACACGCTAACGCTGGTAGGCAACGGCATGACACAGGTGCCCCATTTGCAGAAGCTGAGCTTCGATGTGGTGAACGATTTCGCGCCCATCACGCAGATCCTGGTGTTCGATCAGATTGTCGTCGCGACCCCGGCATTCCCGGCCAAGAACATCGCTGAGTTGATCGCGCTCGCAAAAGCGAAGCCGGATGCGGTGAATTTCGGTTCGACCGGATTTGGCGGCGAGATTGCAATGTCACTGCTTGAATCCATGGCCGGGTTCAAGACGGTGCATGTCAACTACGGTGGCGCAGGCCCGGTATTGAACGCGCTGGCCGGCGGTCACGTGCAGGTGGCTGTCACCGACGTGGCCATTTCCGAGCAGCTCATCAAGGGCGGCAAGATCAAGGCGCTCGGCCT
>CANJRC010000139.1 GCA_947476535.1 Betaproteobacteria bacterium | reverse complement strand
TCGCCCGCCGGCGGGTACTCGGTTACGCATGCCGCCAGCGTGCTCGGACACAAGCGCGCACGCGAGATGTGGATGCTGTGCCGTCGCTACTCGGCGCAACAGGCACTCGCCTGGGGTCTCATCAACGCCGTCGTGCCTCAAGCCGAGCTGGATGCCGAAGTCGACCGCTGGTGCAAGGAACTGCTGTCCCTCAGCCCAACGGTGCTTACAATCGTCAAGGCGTCCTTCAGAACCCATATGGAGCACTACATGGGGCGCAACGTATCGGACATGGTGCGCCTGCTCAAGCCCGACTACTTCGAGACCGGGGAGCAGTTGGAAGGAGCCAACGCATTCCTCGAAAAGCGCAAGCCCGACTTCTCGCGCTGGCGCTAGGCTCAATCCACGATAGGCCATCGCCCGACTTTCATCAACGCCAAGCCAACCACACGTATATTGGAGGAACCATGAGCATTGCATTGCCGCTCACATCGCCGGAACATGCTGCGCGGTACCGCAAGGAGGGTCTGTGGCACGACAGGACCTACTATGAACTCTTCGCCGAATCGGCAGCCCGCCACCCGGACAAGACCGCCATCGTCGAGGGCAGCCGCCGCATCACCTACGCCGAGCTCTCGACCACCATCAACAATCTGGCGGGCAACCTCCTTGACCTTGGCCTGGCACCCGGCGACATCGTGTCTTTGCAGACGAAGAATTCGTCCCTGATGCCGATCGTGCACCTCGCCTGCAACCGCATCGGCCTGCTGTACATGCCGCTGCACGACACCTGGCGCGATGTCGAGGTGAAGCACCTCCTGAATCGTGCACGGGCGAAGGTGCTGATCACCCCCGCGGAGTATCGCGGATTCAACCATGCCAACATGATTGCCTCCATACGCGGGGAACTGCCGGCCCTCAAGCACGTGTTTACAATCGAAGGCTCGGCACCGGGAACGCGTGAACTCGCAGAACTGCTCAAGCCCACCAAGCACAGCAAGGCAGAGTTGGACGCGCGCCGTCCGGATCCGGACCTGCCCGCCCACACCATGCTCTCCGGCGGCACCACGGCGCTGTCGAAGATCAGCCGCTTCACCTGCAACGACCTGATGGTGATGCTGGACAATTTCACGCGCACCGCGGAGTTCACCGAGAACGACATCATTGCGGCACTGGCCCCGGCAGGAACCGGCGCCACGGGCTACATCTTTCCGATACTGGTGCCACTCCTCCACGGCGCCACATCGGTCATCCTCGAGCGCTGGGGCGGCAATGTACCCGAAGCGGTGGAGATGATCCGACGCGAAAAGTGCACCTGCTCGGTGGCAATTCCGACGCAACTCACGCTGATGATCCCCGAACTCGAGAAGTACAAGCCCACCGACTTCCCGCACTACCGCCTCTCCTACAACGCCGGCGCGGCACTGCCCTACGACACGGGCTTGAAGATGGAGCAACTCACGAACTGCGTGATCCAGTCCATGTACGGGTCCACCGACGGTGGCGTACCCACCGTGACGGCGGTCAAGGACCCGAAGGAAAAACGCCTGAGCACGGTGGGGCGTGTGGTGCCGGGCTGCGAATGCGAACTGTGGGGCCCCGATGGAAAGCCGGTGCCCAAGGGCGAACAAGGCGAGGTGGTATGGCGCGGCGCCGACAAGTGCTACGGCTACCTGGGAGACGACGAACAAACAGCCGCGCACTTCACCAAAGACCACTTCTACAAGAGCGGGGACCTCGGGCAGTTCGACGCGGAGGGCTACCTGCGCATCACCGGCCGCGTGAAGGACATGATCCTGCGCGGCGGGCGCAACATCTCCCCGCTCACCATCGAGGAGCAGCTCATCAAGCACCCGTCGGTGGTGGATGTAGCCGTGACCTCCATGCCCGACACGATCCTGGGCGAGCGTGCCTGCGCGTTCGTGATCCTCAAGAAAGGCGCTGCGCTCGCGTTCGAGGACGCCGTGGAGTTCCTCAAATCGCAGCACCTGGCTGTATGGCAACTACCGGAACGCCTTGAGTTGATCGACGACTTTCCGCGCGGTCCCGGCGGCAAGGTCCTGAAAAGCGCTCTGACCAAGATGGTGACGGCGAAACTCAAGGCGGAAGGAAAAATCCCCTCCTGAGTCCTCGCAAGTTCTAGCGCTCGGACGCGCGCTCGCGACCGAGGGGGCGCAATCGCACGTCTCACGGCCGCAGCCAACCACAGCATCCGGCCCCGTAACACTCTTTCCGTCACAAGGAGAAGTCCGCCATGAAACTCTACCGCTCCATGCTGTTTGTCCCCGGCAACCGCCCCGAATGGATGGACAAAGCACCGCAATACAATCCCGATGCCCTACTTATCGACCTCGAAGATGCAGTCCCCATTGTCGAAAAGAAGGAAACGCGCCAGAAGGTACGGGACGGCATCGCACGGCTGCAAAAGCGCGGCGTGCCAGTCATCGTGCGCGTCAACGGCGTCAACACCGGGTTGACCGGAGAGGACATCGAGGCCATCGTCTCCCCGGGGCTGGTCGGGATCGCCGTACCCAAGCTGGAATTCGCCGAGGAGATCCGCAAGATTGATGCGTGGATCGAACTGTTCGAGCAGAAGGCCGGTATGGAGCACAACTCGGTGAAGATCGTCGCCATTCCCGAGACTGCGCGCGGCATCATGAATGCCTATGAACTCGCTTCCGCGTGCAAGCGCGTGGGCACCATCACCGGCAGCATCAGCAACCGCTCCGGCGACGTCACCAAGGCCATCGGCTACCAGTCGACACGCGGGGAGCTCGAGAACCTGTACCAGGCGTCGCACGTGCTGCTCGCTGCGCGCGCCGCTGGCATCGAATACCCCCTCGCCGGCGCCCCGCTCGAAGTGAAGGACCTGGTCTTCGTGGGTGAGCAAATGAAACGCGCGCGCCAGATCGGTTACCGCTCGGTCATGGTGATCCACCCGACCGCCGTCGCCATCGCCAACGAAGTGTTCAGCCCTTCGAAGGAAGAGATCGAGTGGAACAAAGGCATCCTCAAGGCCATGGCCGACGCAGAAGCCGGCGGACGCGCCGCCGTCACCTACGACGGCATGATGGTCGACTACGCCCACGTGAGAAATGCGCTCGACCTGATTCACCAGGCGGAGGCATTCGGGATGGATGTGGGGACTTATCCGGATATCAAGGCGCTGTAGGTTTGGCTGTCTCGCCTGACCGCAGGCACGGCTTCCGCAGCCTCAGGAAAAGCTGTTTCGCCTGACGGCGAGTGACTTTTCCTCAAAAGCTATTTCGGCTGACAGCGAGTGACTTTACGTCAGGGGTTTCGCCTGACGGCGAGTTACTCTCTTTTGCTTGTGCAAAAGAGAGTAACCAGAGAAAAGCACACCCCCGGTGCATCGGTCGCCTGCGGCGACTGCCCTGCGCTGCTCGGCGATGCAAAGGGGGCCCCGGAAAAGCCGCCATGGAATAGGCATATGTGTCAGTTTTTACGGTTTTTATGTCCGATTGGTGGAGCCTTATAGTCAAAGTTGGCAGTATTCATCCACAGGGGATGGTTGCCTGTCGTTCCCCGTTGGGGACGCCGAGAAGCGCAGGCAGCGCTGGGGTTTCGGCGAGGACTGTCTGAGGGAGCGCAGCGACCGAGTTCCGCAGCCGCCAGCGCTGACGAGCATCGCAGGGCAGTTTCGGCGCTCGCGCCGAAACCGTCACCTCCGGGGTCGCCTTTTCTTGGTTACTTCTTTTCGCGAAGCAAAAGAAGTAACTCGCCGTCTGGCGATATTCTGAACGTCAAGTAACTCGCCGCAAGGCGAAAGTTTCATCACACAATCTCCCGAAACTTCCTCATCGCCTCGATATGTGCATCAGCCCCCTTCAGCCCCACCCAAAGGGTATTGAACGAGATATGCGTCGCGCCTACTGACCTGTAGGCCTCCACCCGCCGCGCCCACCGCTCCGGCGTCTCCCCGGCATGCGACACGAATCCCTCGATGCCGATCGTCGCCGGATCACGCCCCGCCTTGCGGGCGGACTCACGCATGCGCTCGATAAGGACTTTCGGATCGTCCTCGCGCCAACGCCCGATCGGTGACATCGGATCGAGCGACGGGAAGCGCGGAAACCAGCCGTCACCCATGCGCCCCACACGGTCGATCATGGCATCAGCCATGCCGCCCAACCATATCGGGATCGGACGGCGCAGGGGCAAGGGGTTGATGCCCGCATCCACGATCTTGTGAAAACGCCCCTCGAAGTTGACCACCGGCTTGGTCCACAGCTCGCGCAGCACGTGGATCTGCTCTTCCAGCCGAGCCGCGCGCTCCTGCCACGGGATGCCGAGCGCCTCATACTCAGCTGCGTTCCAGCCTATGCCCACGCCCAGGCGCAGGCGTCCGCCCGAGAGCACGTCGATTTCAGCCGACTGCTTGGCCACGAGCGCGGTCTGGCGCTGGGGGAGGATCAACACCGCACTCGCCAGCTCGATGTTACGGGTCAGCGCGGCAATGAAGCCGAACAGCGCGAAAGGTTCGTGAAAGGGATGCTCCGGCCCGTACTTGCCAACCACGCTCCCGTTCTCGAAGCGCTTGGGGTCGGCCCCGGTCGAAACCGAACCGATGACATGGTCGTAGTTGAGCAGGTAATCGAACCCGAGCGCGTCGGCGGCCTGCGCGTAGTCGCGGATGGATGCCGCATCATGCAGCTCGTGCTGCGGGAACACCACGCCGATGCGAAATCCGCGCGACATCGACGTGCGTCCTGGCTGCGCTCCTAGTGCCTGGTTACCCGCGCACAATCCTGCCCGGCATAGCGCCGGTCATGTTGCCACGTTCATAGACCACTGTGCCGTTGACGATGGTGTAGTCGACGCCCTGGGACTGCATCACCACGCGCTTCGCCCCGCCCGGCAGGTCGTGGCGTTTCTCCGGGTGAGCGGCGGAGTTCACCGTTGCCGGATCAAACACCACGATGTCTCCCGCGAAACCCGGCTTGAGCCGACCGCGGTCCTTGAGCCCGAACACGTCCGCTGGTTTGGCCGTCAGCTTGTGGATGGCGAGTTCCAGCGGCAACGCCTTGCGCTCGCGCACCCATGTTCCCAGCAGGTAGGTCGGGTAGCCGGCATCGCAGAGTTGCGCCACGTGGGCTCCGCCATCGGCCAAGCCGATCATCAGGTTCGGGTTGCTGAGGTTCTTCAGCACGCCCTCGCGATTCGTGTTCAGGATGGCGGCAGTGAACTCCGTGCCGAGGTTGTCCGAGATGGCAAAATCGATCATCGCATCGACCCCGTCCTTGCCGGTTTCGCGCGCCAACTGCGCGACAGTCTTGCCCTCATGCTGCTTGAACGCCGGATTCTGCACTTCGTTGACCCGGATCATTTCCCAGTTGCCGGTGAATTGCGCCGGCCCCTTCAGTTCCTCGCGGAAACGGTTGCGGAACTCGGTGCTCTTGAGGAAAGCGATCTGCTCCGGGATCTCCTTGTTGAATACGCCGTGCCAAGACTTGAAGCCCATGAAAGAGAATGGCGATCTGAGGCTCATGTCGCGCGACAGCGGCAACGCCGAAGTCTGCGGCACGGCACCACGCTCAAGCAACGGTTTGAGCCGGACCAGGCTCTTCTCGCAGGCGTCGGGCTTGTCGTCGCGATACAACAGCGCCGACCAGGTGACCGGGCGGCCACTCTCACGCAGCAGCAAGTCGAGGACTTCGTAGTCGCGATCAGACACCACTGATACTTCCGGGGTGAGCGCGAGCTGAATGGTGCCGCGACCCGTGCTGCCCACGGCGCGCGCATAGGCGGCCAGTTCGGCGTTGTCGGCCTGGCGGCAGGCCAGCGGCCGGCCGCCGTGCCCGATATGGTTGGGCAGCATGGTGGTCGAGAACCCCACGGCGCCGGCCACCACGGCCTCGCGGATGAGCGCCGCAATCTTCTGCGTCTCCTCCGGCGTTGCCGCGCGATCAACGGCTGCCCCACCCATGACGTAATAGCGGAACGGTGTGAGCGGCGCGAGATATACCTGGTTCACTGCAGCACCGCGCTGGTCGAGCGCATCGAGAAACTGCGGGAAGGACTCCCACGACCACGGGATGTTGTTCGCCATTACCTCGTAGGGCATGCCTTCCACATTCACCAGATCGTGCATGGCGACTTCGCGCATGGCAGGGGCGACGGGCGCAACGCCGACGCCGCAGTTGCCATTCACCACCGTGGTCACGCCATGCCAGGGCGAAGGCGTCAGCGCCTTGTCCCAGCAGATCTGCGCATCGTAATGGGTGTGGGGGTCGATGAACCCTGGCGCCACAGCCCTCCCCTGCGCGTCGATTTCGCGCGCCGCCGAGCCGCTCACCTTGCCGATTTCAGCAATCTTTCCACCGGCGACGGCGACGTCAGCCATACGCGGTGCGCTGCCTGTGCCGTCAACCACCAGCCCGTTACGGACGATCAAGTCGTATGCCATGTCACTCCCCCTATAGATCGATTTGGCTCAGTTTGCACCATTCCGTGTCGTTGCGCTCGATGGCCGGCTACGGCGCGGCTGGGGAAATGGCAATTGTTATCAATTTTAAATATCAATGCCTGTCACTATGGGACAGAACGATTTATTGATATCAACGTGCCCCGCCTGGAACCGGTGTCGGGACAGTCACATCGGCGCACTGCGCGCGATGGCGCAACGCGTGATCCATCAGCACGCAGGCCAACATCGCCTCCGCGATAGGCGTGGCCCGGATACCCACACAAGGGTCATGGCGTCCAGTGGTGCTCACCTTCGTCTCGGCCCCGCGCACGTCGATCGAACGCCGCGGGATACGGATCGAGGATGTCGGCTTTAGCGCGATACTCACCAGCACATCCTGCCCGGTGGAGATTCCGCCCAGCACGCCGCCTGCATGATTGCTGAGAAAACCGTCGGGCGTCAGTTCGTCGCCGTGTTCGCTGCCGCGCTGCGCGATGCTGGCGAAGCCCGCGCCGATCTCGACACCCTTCACCGCGTTCACCCCCATCATGGCCGAAGCGATGTCGGCATCGAGGCGGCCGTACACCGGCTCCCCCCAGCCAACAGGCACGCCCGAAGCCACCACGTTGATGCGCGCGCCGACCGAATCGCCGTCGCGACGCAACGCATCCATGGTTGTCTCGAGCGCCGGCACGGCGGCGAGGTCGGCGACGAAAAATGGATTCTGCGGCACGTCATCCCACGACTTGAATGCGACCTTGTGCGACCCGAGTTCGGCAAGGTAGCCGCGCACCTGCACGCCGTAGCGTTCCCGCAGCCATTTCTTGGCGATCGCGCCTGCAGCCACGCGGATGGTGGTCTCGCGCGCCGAGGCCCGACCGCCGCCGCGATAGTCACGCACGCCGTACTTCTGCCAATACGTGTAGTCCGCATGCCCCGGACGGAACGTCCCGGCAATGGCCGAATAGTCCTTGCTGCGCTGGTCTTCGTTGCGAATGAGCAGTCCAATTGCCGTGCCGGTGGTCCGCCCCTCGAACACGCCTGACAGGATTTCCACGCAGTCCGACTCCTGGCGCTGGGTGACGTGACGTGACGTCCCGGGCTTACGCCGGTCGAGTTCCTGCTGGATGTCGGCCTCGGTGAGCGCGATGCCAGGCGGGCAGCCGTCCACCACGCCACCATATGCCGGCCCATGCGACTCGCCAAATGAAGTCACGCAGAACAGCGTGCCGAAACTATTGCCAGCCATTGATCAACCCTGTGAGGACAAGCACGAATTATAAGGGCCAACACGGCCATTCCGAGATGGCCCTTGGGCGCGGCTATCGCCGCGCCCGCCGCCCTGCCTACTACGACTTGGGCGCCTCTTCCCCCGGCCAGTCCTTGATGTAAGCCTTGAGCATCTTGTTCTCGAAACTCTTCTCCTCGAGAACGGCCTTGGCGACATCATGAAAGGATATGACGCCCATCAGCGTGTTTCCGTCCATGACCGGGACATAACGCGCGTGGTGCTGCAGCATGATGCGCCGAAGCTCGTCCACTTCCATGGTCGGGACCGCCGTGACCGGGTTGGGCTCCATGGCCTCGATCACCCTGATCTCGGAGAAGGTCGGCGTGGGACCGACGCGGTGCTCGCGCTGGCGCTTGGACAGCTTGATGAGCACTTCGCGAAACGTCAGCATGCCGGCAAGCCGGCCACCTTCCAGAATGACCAACGAGCCGATGTCATTGTCGGCCATGGTGATGACCGCCTCGGACAGCGGCGTGACCGGGGTGGCGCTGAACAACGTGCTGTTGGCCTTGGCCTTCAGTACTTCCTTGACTTGCATGCTGGCCCCCTCTCAACACAACGACATCGAACTGATGGTACTCCGGCCCTCGTCGAGGCGCCACACAGCCCGCCGCCCCCTTGCTGCAGCGATTACAGTCGCAGATCGCCTTTCAGCGGCTGTGCTGCCGGATAGTGAAACTCGATCGGCCCCTCGGGCAGCGCGTGCAGGAACTGGTTCAGGAACGGATCCTTCGAGGACAATAGCTCGTCCGGGGTGCCTTCGCCCGCCAGGACGCCATCGGAGATCACATAGACATAATCGACCAGCTTCAGCGATTCGCTGACGTCGTAGGTCACCACGATCGAGGTCGTCCCGAGCGCATCGTTCAGGCGCCGTATGAGTTCGGCGATCAGGTTGAGCGATATCGGGTCAAGGCCGGCGAACGGCTCGTCGTACATGGACAGGATCGGGTCATGCGCAATGGCCCGGGCCAGCGCCACGCGCCGCGACATGCCGCCGGAGAG
>CANJRC010000138.1 GCA_947476535.1 Betaproteobacteria bacterium | reverse complement strand
CCCTGGTCGTTCGGGCCCTTGCGGTAGAACGGGTCGCTGAAGAGCTCGATGGCCGAATGCAGCGTGGCCGTCGGCGTGGGGAGCTGCCCCCCCACCTTGGCCAGCACCGACCACAGCGCCACGAAGATCGCCAGCCCCAGCGCCATGGCTATCACCCGGGGCACCCATTCGGGGGCCTTGGCGCGGGCATACAGCACGGCGCCATCCTCGACCGTCGCCCTGGGGGCCGACGACGAGCGCGTGCGCGGCTTGCGAGGCACGATGGGTTCGTTGGCCGCGGCAGGGGCGGTTGCGGATGCAATCGGCATGGTTGTGAGTTCCGGTAGCAGGGTTGAGGACATGCTGGCGGCCATCATGGGTTCACCTTTCTGCTTTATGTTGTGGTCAAGCGATCTTGATCTTGAATCCTGCTGCGTATTTCTTCGGGTCCTTGCCGTCCCAGGTCACGCCGTCGATCATCTTGACCGTACGCATCGGCTCCTTGGGCAGCGAGGTCTTGGTCAGCGAGGCCGCTTCCTTGTAGATGTCGATGCGGTTCACCTTCTTTGCGATGCCGGCGTAGTCGACGTCTTCCTTCAGGAGGCCCCAGCGCTTGTGCTGGGTGAGGAACCACATGCCGTCAGACAGGTAGGGGAAGTTCACGTAGCCGTCGTTGTAGAACTTCATGGCATTGGGGTCGTCCCAGGTCTTGCCGATGCCGTTGTCGTAGCGACCCAGCATGCGCGCGAGGATGACGTCCTTGTCGGTGTTGACGTAGGACTTGTCGGCCACCGTTTCCGCCGTCTTCTGGCGGTTGGAAAGCGAAGCGTCGATCCACTTGCCGGCCTCGATGATGGCGGCCGTCATGGCGCGCGCGGTGTTGGGGTTCTTCTGCACCCATTCGGCGGTGGTGCCGAGCGTCTTTTCCGGGTGATCCTTCCAGATGCCCTGCGTGGTCTCGGCGGTGAAACCGATCTTGTCGACAATGGCGCGGTTGTTCCAGGGTTCGCCCACGCAAAAGCCGTCCATGTTCCCCACGCGCATGTTGGCCACCATCTGCGGCGGTGGCACCGTAATGGTCTTCACGTCCTTGAACGGGTCGATGCCATAGGTGGCCAGCCAGTAATAGATCCACATGGCGTGAGTGCCGGTGGGGAAGGTGTGGGCAAAGGTGTATTCGCGCTTTTCGGTGTCGATCAGCTTCTTCAGGCTGGCACCGTCCTTGACCCCTTTCTCATTGAGCTTGCTCGACAGCGTGATGGCCTGGCCGTTGTGATTCAGGTTCATGAGGATGTTCATGTCCTTCTTGGGCCCGCCGATGCCCATCTGCACGCCGTAGATCAGGCCGTACAGCACGTGGGCAGCATCGAGTTCGCCGTTGACGAGCTTGTCGCGCACCGCCGCCCACGAGGCTTCCTTGGTGGGGATGATCTTGATGCCGTACTTCTTGTCGAACTCCATCACCGAGGCCATCACCACCGAAGAGCAGTCGGTGAGCGGGATGAAGCCGATCTTGATTTCCTTTTTCTCGGGGGCGTCCGAGCCCGCGGCCCAGGCGCCGGCGCGGATGGCATCGGGAATGAAGCTCATGATGCCCGCCGCGGCGCCGATGGCGCCTGCCTGCTTGAGGAAGTCGCGCCTCGCAGGCACGGTCGGGAGCGGCAGGGGGGGCGCGCTTGCAGTCGGTGTCTCTGTAGCGGATGCGCTTTCTTCGATGCTCGATTCGGGCAGGCGTTCTTCATTCATTGGCTTCTCCGCGACGGAAAAAAATAAAAGGGCGTCCACCAGTCCGGCGCAGCGCGAGGAGAGGAGGAGGAACCTCGCGCTGCTACGGGTGGTGAACGCCCTTGTTCACATTGAGCCCAGCGTTGGGCCTGCCTTACCTATCGCAACAGTCGTGCCAATGCGGGTGTGACGTGGGAAATAAGTACTAAGTAACCAGTTATCAGGTACTTATGTTCCCCGGTCAGAGTGAATACAGGCATTTTCTCAGCGAGGCATTGCGCACTGTTGCGGTGCGCAATGCTGTGGATCCGCACTTATCGGCAGCATCCAAAATTCTGAACAGCCCACCTGCGAGCGGTGAGGCTTCACAATGGCTCAACCGAGCAGGTCTTCCATGTCAATGACCATCTTTGCCGCATCGCCCATGCGCTTCTTGCGCGTCATGGCGAGCTTGCGCAGCGCGTGATACGCCTCGTCTTCGTCGAACCCGCGGCTTTTCATGAGGATGCCCTTGGCGCGATCGACCAGTTTGCGCTCGGAGAGCTTCAGGTTGGCCTCTGCCAGTTCGGTGACCAGGCGCTGGTACTCGTCGAAGCGAGCCACAGCGACATCGATGATGCCCTTGACGCGCCCTGCCTCCAATCCGTCGACGATATAGGCGGAAACGCCCGCCTTGACGGCGTCTCGTATGGTGGCGGAGTCCCCGTCACTGGAGAACATCACGATGGGTCGCGGCTGGTCGCGGCTGACCATGACTACGTGCTCCAGCACATCGCGCGAGGGCGAGTCGGTGTCGATGATGATGATGTCGGGCGCATGCGCCTCGACCGCCTTCAGCAATTCCAGCGGCGACTCCAGCACCGCCGCCACCCGATAGCGCGCCTTCTCCAGCGCGGCGCGCAGGATGGCGGTGCGCTCGGGGGAGTCGTCGACTAGCAGCACCTTGATGCGAGGAGTTTGCGTTGCCATGCCGGATTATTCGCAACAAATGTGCCACCTGGATTGACAGGGGGCAAATGCGGGTGCTTTTTTACATCGGCGGGGCAGTTTGGCATCACGCGGACAATGCCATACTCGGCGTCCTTGCAAGGAACATTGCCGTTCTTGTGGACGTGTGTTTCTCCTGCCAACCCGCTCATGATCACCAGGGACCCACAATGCTCGACTCGTTGTCAATTGTCGCTACAGTCCGGGCCATTGCTTGAACCGGCTGTTGCTGGTGGCCTGCCTGGGGGTTTTTGCGAGCGCCATCGCGTGGCGAGTCGTCGATCCGATCCTGCCCGTCCTCGCCGCGGACCTGAACGTCAGCCTGAGCGACGTGGTGCTGCTGACGACTGCATACAGCTTTCCGCTCGCCGCCATGCAGATGGTGTTCGGGCCGGTGGGCGATGCCTGGGGCAAGGTGCGTGTGATCCGGCTGTCCTTGATGTTGGTGGCGACCAGCCTCGTCCTGATGGCTATCGCTCCAAGCTACATCACAGTATTGCTTGCGCGCATCCTGGGCGGTGCTTTCACCGGCGGGGTCAACCCGGTGGCGCTGGCTTTGATCGGCGAGCGAATCCCCTATGAACATCGTCAGGTGGCACTGGGTCGCTTTCTTTCCGCGATGATCGGCGGCCAGATCGTTGGTGCCGCGGTGTCCGGCATCGTTGTCGACCTGATCGGGTGGAGAACGTTGTTCGCGCTGGCGGCGGCGACCGTTGCAGCGGTGACGCTGATGAGTTTTTCCCTGCTGGATGATTCCAGTCATGTGTCGCGGAAATTCACCTTTGGTGGAGCGTTCGCCAGCTATCGCACGGTGCTCGGTGCGCCGACCACATGGCCGGTGCTTGCCTCGCTAGTGCTTGAAGGCATATTGATCCTCGGCTTGATTCCCTTCGTTGCCGGCATGGTCCTGTTGCATCAGGCTGAGGGTTCGGCCCCGGCGGGGCTGGTGATCGGCGCGTTCGCTGTTGGGGGAACCGTGTTCGGATTTTTTGTCCGCCGCATCCTGTCCTCGATCGGTCCGTGGAACATGGTGCGCCTGGGCGGCGTGCTGGTGGGCGTCGCGTTCATGGCATCCGTGCTGCCGCTCCATTGGGGCGTGCTGGCCGGGCTGTTCTTCTTCGTGGGCTTCGGCTTCTACATGTTCCACAACAACATCCAGTTGCAGGTCACCGAACTGGCGCCGAATGCGCGCGGCGCAGGCGTGTCGGTGGGCGCATTCTTTTTCATGTCCGGCCAGGGATTGGGGCCGGTCATCTGGGCGCCAGTTGCCGAGGCCTATGGTTATCACGCGGTCTTCTTCTGCGCCGGCGTGCTCAGCATTGTGCTGGGGTTCGTGATCGCGTGGCGCATGGGCCTGCGCGCGCGTACCCTGGTCGGAAAAGAAGCCTGAAGTAGGTTCGAGGCGTCCATGCACTCACTATCAGGAGGAATGACCAAATGACGAAGAAACTGGGCATCGGGGACAGCTTCCCGAAAATTACCCTCGACCTCGTGGGGGGCGGGACCATCGATCTGCCGACGGGCATGGGATCGAAGTACGGCGTGATCCTGTTCTTTCGCGGGGATTGGTGACCGTATTGCCGCCGGCAGTTGGCCGGTTTCGAGAAGGCGAAGGCGGAACTGGATGCCTTGGGCGTGTCGGTGGTAGCCGCCAGCGTGGATGCGCTGGACAAGGCCACCGAGGTTGCGGCGGAGCTGTCGTTCCCGATCGGCTACGGCGTGACGCGGGCCATCGCCAACACGCTGGGTTCCTGGTGGGAGGAGCGGCGCAGCATCATCCAGCCCTCCGAGTTCGTCGTCGATCAGGCGGGGAAGATCATCGCCTCGAGTTACAGCGACGGGCCCATCGGGCGCTTCGACGCCGTGGACATGGTGCGCTTCATCGGCTTTCGCGAGGCGCAGGCGAAGAAGTAATCGCTGCCAAGCCGCAGGTGCATGCGACTAGAGGGACCGCGTGCCCTGCTACGCAGGCATCGCAGGCAGACAGGTGCAACCGCAACATCAGGCGTTGTCCAAAGCCCAGCCGGCCGGTGGCGGGCGAATTCGGCGGTGTCGATGGTTGGGCTTTGCGTCATGGGTGGGAACCGTGAACGCTCGCCGTTTCAACTGGCGCGGGCGACCCGGGTCACGTCGGCCACGCATTGGGCGATGGCATTGATGACCGCCGGTTGCTCGCCGATTGCAGGCAGCACGTCGATGGCAAGCGCAGGGTGCGCGGTGCGCAGCTGCGCAACCATGAGCGGCAAGTCGCGCTTCAGGTGTCCACCCTGGGCGAGGAACACCGGAACGATGGTGACGCTTGTGGCGCCCTGGCCAACCGATGCTGACACGGCTTCGATGAGGCCTGGCGTCATGAATTCGAGGAAGGCGAGGGACACGGCACACTCGGGCGCCAGTGCCGCCACGCGTTCGCGCATGGCCTCCAAAGGGCGGGCCCACTCGGGGTCACGGGCGCCGTGGGCGAAGAGGAGGAGGTGGCGTTTGCTCATCACGTCATGATACGCCGGACATATGCCGGCTCGGCCGTCTATGGACGGGAAAGCCTTTTTGCCTGACGGGTGAGTTACTTTTTAGTCAGGGTTTCGCCTGACGGCGAGTAACTCTCTTTTGCTTGTGCAAAAGAGAGTTACCAGAGAAAAGCACACCCCCGATGCATCGGTCGCCTTTGGCGACTGCCCTGCGCTGCTCGCCGCCAGGCGAAACCCTGACCGTCAAGTAACTCGCCGTCATGCGAAATGACATCCCCGAAAAGGAACCTTACTCCACCGACAGCTCCAGCTTCTCCGCCCCCGGCAAGTCGCAGTCGATGATCGCTTTGCGCAACGTCTCGATGGCCGCCTTGCGGGTAAAGCTCTTGCGATACACCAGTACCACGCGCCGGTCGGGCACGGGCGCCGCGAAGGGCACGTAGGCGAGGAGGCTGTCGCGCGGCACGCGGGTCGGCACCGATGTCGCGGGTAGCACGGTGATGCCGACTCCTGAGGCCACCATCTGGCGGATCGTCTCCAAGGACGAACCCTCGAAGGTCTTCTGCAGCCCGTCGCCGCCGGCGAAGCGGTCGAGCTCGGGATTGGCGCGCAGTACCTGGTCGCGAAAGCAATGGCCCGTTCCCAGCAGCACCATGGTTTCCTTCTTCAGTTCCGAACTCTGGAGCGATTTGCGTTTTGCCCAGGCGTGATCGCGCGGCAGCGCGACTACGAAGGGTTCGTCGTACACCGGCTGCAGCGCAAAGCCCGGCTCATCGAAGGGCAGGGCGAGGATGGCGGCGTCGATGTCGCCCTGTTTCAGCAATTCGCGCAGCCGGTGCGTGTAGTTCTCCTGCAGGTGCAGCGGCATCTGCGGCGCGCGGCGGTGCAACAGCCGCACCAGACCCGGCAGCAGGTAGGGCGCGATGGTGTAGATGACGCCGATGCGCAAGGGACCGCTGAGTGGATCCTTGCCTTGTTTGGCAATGTCCTTGATGGCGCCCGCCTGCTCGAGGGCGCGCTGGGCCTGCTCGACGATGCGCTCGCCAATCGCCGTGGGCGTTGCCTCGCCCGAGCCGCGCTCGAACAGCACCACGCCGAGCTCATCCTCGAGCTTCTTCACCGCCACCGACAGCGTGGGCTGCGACACGAAGCAGGCCTCGGCGGCGCGCCCGAAATGGCGCTCGCGCGCCACGGCGACGATGTAGCGCAGCTCGGTGAGTGTCATTGTCTGCCGGTTAGACCGCGCCTCATACGGCCCGACCGGCCATGCGGCCTTCGCGAATGCCGTCGAGCATGGTGCGCGGGGCCTCGCAGTCGCCCACCAGGATTTGGGGCAGAACCTGGGGCGCCGATCCGGCGGCATCCGCGAGCTCGCGCGCGAGGCGGTCGTTGGCGATGTTGCCGGTGGCCGCCACCACATAGTCGCTGGCGATGCTGCTCACTTCGCCGGTGAAGATGTGCCGCAATTGCACCGCGCCCGCGCGGACCTCGACCGTGGCGACCTGCGCTTCGATCCGTACCCGTTTCTCGGCGAGGCGGCGCAGCGTGTTGGTCATGGAGCCGTTGTCGAGCAGCGAGGCGGCGTGGAGCTTCGCCGTGACGATGACGACCTCGGCACCCGCGTCGGCGAGCGCGAAGGCCGGCGCATAGGCCTGGAAGTGCGCGACGCTGTCGACGATGGTCACCTTGCGGCCGCGCCATTGGCCCGGGTCGACGAGGGCGCTCTCCACCACGTCGGCCGGCGAGCGTACCGGCACGGAACCGTCGCTCTTGAGCGGTCGCTCGGGCGGCACCGAGCCCGTGGCCATGATCACCACGTCGGCACCCACGGCGCGAACCGCGGCGGCATTCAGCGCCGTCCCCGTTCTCACCTCGACGCCAAGGCGTTTCAGCTCTATCACCTGATGATCGATGATTTCCAGCAGTTCTTTGCGCAGCGGATGGGCCCCTGCGATCCGCACCTGTCCGCCGAGTCGCGTTGATGCTTCGGCGAGCACCACCGTGTGGCCGCGTTCTGCCGCCGCGATGGCCGCTTCCATGCCGGCCGGTCCGCCCCCGACCACCAGCACGCGCCGGGCGGGCTTTGCCGGCTTGGCGGTGCCGGCGCCCAGCTCCAGTTCTCGTCCCACCGCCGGGTTGACCGTGCAGGTGATGGGCCGGTTGGTATAGAGGTAGCCGAAACAGCCCTGGTTGCAGCCGATGCAGGGGCGGATCTCCGCGGGCGCACGGGCCGCCTTCTCGACCCAGAACGGATCGGCGATCAACGCGCGGGCGAGGTTCACGGCGTCGGCCTGGCCACTGGCGAGAATCTGTTCGGCGAATTCGGGCGTCTTGATGCGGCCCACGGTGAACACGGGCAGCTTGACCGCCTTGCGGATCGCCGCGGCATAGTCGACGAAGATGCCGTGGGGCACGTCCATCGGCGGGACGATCATGTTGTTGTCGCGCGAGGTGCCGGCGGTGATGCTGAGGTAATCGACCACGCCGGTGGCCTCGACCATCTTCGCCACTTTGATGTAATCGTCGTTGTCCAGGCCGCCGGGGGTGAGGTCGGAGCCGTTCAGGCGCACGCCGAACAGCTTGTCGTCGCCGATGGCGCGGCGCACGATTTTCAATACATCGAGCAGCAGGCGCGCGCGGTTTTCTAGCGACCCACCGTAGTCGTCGTCGCGCAGGTTGTTCAGCGGGGACAGGAACTGCCCGAACAGGTATTCGTGGCAGGCGTGCACCTCGATGCCGTCGATGGCCGACTGGCCGACGTGGCGCGCGGTGCGATCGTAGCCGGCCATGAGCTCGGCGATGTCGGCGCGGGTCATGGCATGCGGGAACTCGGGCGAGATGGCGCTCTTGACGTTCGAGGGCGCCCACAGGGCGCGGCGGGCATCGTGCGATGACATGCGCGAGCCGCTGTGCACGATCTGCACGATGCCGACGCAGCCGTAGGGCCGCAGTCCGGCCGCCAGTTCGTCCAGCGATTTCACGATGCGCGGATCGTGTGCGTGGATGTAGTTGGGGAACTTGATGGTGGTGTCGTGCGTGGCGCCGCCTTCGATCACCACCGCCCCGGCGCCGCCCTTGGCCCGCTCGACGTAGTAGGCCCGCATGCGCGGCCCGACCACGCTGTCCTCGGAGAACAGTGTCTGGTGGGCCGGGAAGATAATGCGGTTCTTCAACTTGAGGCGCCCGCGGTGCAGCGGGCTGAGCAGGGTCGGGAAGGCTGATGAGGCTTTGGTGGCGGGCATGTGTTCTCCGGAACAGTTCAGTTACTGGGGCGGACGGCGTGGGCGGCGTGAACCGTGACGATGGCATTCTATCGTTGCAACCCGGATATTGGCAGGGTGATTGCCGTGAATGCCAGGCGTTACGCTGGGATTGCAAATCAATGGGGTCGTCCGCACATACAATGTCGCCACCGCACTTTCCTGCGCCCGGCACACCCTTGATTTCATACGGGATCGACCCATGACCACTGTCTCGCCTGCCGCAACCCGTTCCCTCTTTCGCGTGATCCCGTCCGTTGCTGCATCCGATGGCGCGGGCGTGAAACTGCGTCGCAGCCTGGGTTCAAATCAGATGCTGCGCCACGACCCCTTCCTGATGCTCGACGAATTCTTCTCCGACAACCCGGACGATTACCTCGCCGGCTTCCCCTCT
>CANJRC010000137.1 GCA_947476535.1 Betaproteobacteria bacterium | reverse complement strand
GCGGTATTGGCGGGATAAACGATCAGGGATGCATGCGTACGCACTAAAATGAGCGCGCAGGCCACCCAATCCTTCCATTTTTCTATTCCCTGCGCTTTCCATGATCGCTATAACTCGTAAATTCACCTCAAGTCCGACAGGCTGCTAGCTCGGCAGATTGTCGGTTGACCTTTTGCGGAGTTTGCCCACGGATCGGTTGCAACTGCACATCGGGTACCGGGCCCCTCTTCCAACGAAACCGCTTTCCCAGGCTTTGATTGCGCCAGGTCATGGCGCGCGGGGAAATGACAGTCCACACGTGTCCGTAACCTTCGACGTAGCGCCCTCTTGCCCCATCGTATGCGGCGATGATTTGGACGATGTTGCCGATATTGCATCGGTTGTCTGCTCCGATAATGACGGCAAGATCACCGACGCGGCACCTCAGCTTTTCCACGCTCATGGTATTTCTCCTGTTTGGCAGTCTTGCCTGGACGGCGGGGGCCGCAAGTTGGGATCAAATCCCAAGGCTCGTTCCGATTCGTCTCCCGGTGGGCCGCACCGCAAATCCGGTTCAGTTTGCGGCGGCAATCGTGATGCAGCAGGGCCAAGCTCAATTCGGTCGGTGCCCCTCTTTTTTCGCTTCATCGGCTTCGCGCTGCGCATCGGCGATTTTGGCAGCGCCCCCAAGGTGAAACCCGATCTTGCGAAGAATGTCTCCGATGACAAACGGACCCATGTGGTAACCCACTACGGCGAGCTTCCAGGTCACCACATCTACAAAGACGTGCATGGCCGAGCGCCCCTGGGCGTCATCGCACAACGCGTTCATGACCGCCACATAACGACGCTCGATCTCGTCATCCGACAAGTTGGCGGGTGATGCCTCTGGCTTGGCCGGCACAATGATGGTTGAAGGAATCGCCTCAGCCCCCGCCGCATCACCGGCGATCGGAGCCAGCACCTTGTCGAGAAATTCCTTGAATTCGCTCATGGCTCATCTCCAACCCCCGGTTGAGTCACCGTTGGCATGGCCCCGGGGGATTGGGGCCGCCAGCGCTTTAGCGGCATTTGTTAGTCGCCCGCAAGTTGTTGCTTAAATCGGCGACACACACAGTATGCGCAGGGTGGTGGCTCACAGGATGAGCCTGGTCAAAAATCCCTTCAATAATTCATCCTGGTTTACTGCACCGCTAGGCGGGAACAACAGGCACCACGGCGTTCTCGAGTCCAGCATGGATGCCGTCTATGAGATTGCTTATTTCGATTTCGGTCATCAACGGCACCTGGCAGATTTCGAACTCGTGCAGCAGGTCTGATGCCAGCACCAGCATGCTGTCGGGCCCCTTGACGCGCGCGGAACGGTGGATGCGGATCCGGTCGATAACGCCGTTGAGGCAGAGTCGCTGCACTTCTCTCTCGAGCGCCTGGTGCAGTCTGCAGAACAGCACAGCATTGCGCTGCACGTCGAGCGACCCGGGCACGCCGAGCAGCGGATACCACCCGTCTCCGGCGTGGTAATGCCCGCCGTGCGCCTGCGCGAACCGGTAGCCGCTGAATACCTCGTCGAGGCGCAGCCTTCTGATGGCGAATGTGGTCATGTCATCTCCTGTTTAGCCGCTTTGGCGATGCGCCGGGGGCGGCAATCCGGATCAAATCCCCCCAACCCTTGAGGCGGGCCAGACCTTGAAATCAGCAAAACAAAATTGGTGTCATTGGAACTCGTTTCTTTCCCACGGAAGAAGTCTAAAAATGCCTTTTTGCGCGTCATAAGCCGATCGGTATCCGGCCGCGGCATTGCAATACTTTCCGTCCCGCGGGTATCCGTGCATGGAGACGTTGATGATGTTTCTTCGGGGATCCAGCCGCCGCACAATGACCTCGACCCTGCTGGGCACGTGATCGCTCATGCGATCGACGCGCCGGCGATGCGGCCACCGATCCCAGTGGTCTCTGCTCGACGCCCTGGATTGCAGGCCGCCCTCGAACCGCAGGCGGATATGGTGGCGATGTACCGCGACGACCTCGGCTTCGACAAGGGATCCGACAGGGTGACGCCGGGCAAACCTCTCGTAGGGTTCGGGATCCCATTCAAGCGCGAGCCCTAGGGAGTTAAGGTATACCTGCCGATCCCTTGGGCGAACCGGGAAGCCTTCCCATGGGTCCTCGCCCGGCTTGGCCCCTCTGGGCGGCGACCCGTCACCGATCCGCTTAGGGTAGGAAGAAAGCCGCGCCCGGATTGCGCCGGGTTTTGCGATATCCCGGCGCTCCGATCGCCCGAGATCGAGACGACATTCGACACCCTCCAGCACTGCCACCGCATGGCCACGTTCGATCCGGTCGATTCGCACCCGTGTTTCATCGATCAGGTCGAACCGGAATTGCATCTCACGCTTTGACATCCGCTTCACGACAGTGCTCCTCGAAGAAAAACGCGGAAGGACGAAGCAACGATCAACGAGCAACCTGCAACCGCATCGTCGAGCGTCCTTTCCGTCAGGGTGCGGCGAGCAACAAGCAACAGGTTGTTTGGCCACGAGTCCTTCAGGTCCGGTTCGACGAGCATCTGTCAGATCAATTGGGTTGATGTCCTTCCGCGGCCGTCTACCAATCGCCTGGATGTCCGACGGCAAGACACCCTGGATCGGCTCCCGAAGAAGCCAGATACGGTTTACAGTCCGGCGGCCAGTGCCACCTCCTCGGTCAGTTCCAGCGACACCGTCGCTTTGTTTCGCTCCGCAATTTCGTCGGCCAGCGCATAGGCACGGGCGCGAACCGCCTCCAGTCCCGCCTGAAAGTTCTGCACTTCGGCCCGGTCCAGCATCCGCACGCGAAGTTGCGGTCGGCGCTGGTCATAGCCGTCTGCTGTGGCAACGTAGTCTTGGGGAATGTTCTTCAGTTCACCAATGCCGATCATGTCGGCCGCCTGCCCCTCGACGATTTCGCTCAGCACCTTCTGCCGCCGGTTGAGCTTGTCGAACTCGGCAAGCAACGTCGTCACGCCTGCCTTGGCGTTCTCGTCACCCAGCGTTCGCCGGATCTCGGTGACGCTGTCCTGAAGACGGAAGGCGCGCTCGAGGCGTTCTTTCCAATCCGTTCCTGCATCCCGCAACGCCTGTTCCTGCCCCTCACCGACGTAGGCCGAGACCCGCGTCTGCGTGAGGGCCTGCTTGGCCTTGTAGACAGTTTCGGTGTATTCGCGCGACAGGCGCTCGGCCACCTTGTGCCAGCGCGAGAGCGTCAGTTTGCATGCTTTGGTCATGATCATTTCTCCTGTTGTTTGCCGGACGGGAGAGCCCCCCGCCCGACGTTGCATCACTTGCCCTTGCCCAAGCCTCCGTCGTTTGCCGCGACTCGGCCGACAAACTCGTCAGCCCTGATCCACACGAACGCCCGCTGGTCCGGCGTCTTGCGGCCGAACCACTCGGCCCCCTCCGAGAGGACGCACGGGTACTGCCGCTGGGCGCGCCTGATCTTGAGCCGCCGCCACCAGGCGTTCTTCTTGCGAACGGGTGCCGGTTGGTCGACGAGCTCGGGCCTTGCCCCCTGCTGCTTCTGGGTTTTCATATTGCATCTCCATGGCGGTAAAAGAACGGTTCGCGGATCAGTGGGCGCGACAAGCCCCGTTGCAGCAGGACGTAATTGTCCCGTTGCTCAAATCCGCAGCGATAAACGTTCGATGTCTTAGGTCATGGTGTCCGGGAGACCGGACTGTGATGCTTGAAAAATGTGCTCAAGATGCTCTCCAGATGGCTGCCAACCGGCCTCCGGAAATCCGGAGAGCCAACGCTTTAGCGGCACTTGATGAATCGCCCCGCAAGCTGCTGCTCAAATCGGCGATGTAATGCGACTGCCAAAAGCAAAAGCCCGCCTCAGCTGTACTGCATGCCAAAGCGGGCTTTACCCGACCGCTTTAGCTGAATTTATAAAGCGCCCGCAATCTGCGTTTCAAATCGGCGCAGAACTACTATGGGCTGTTCTTCGCCACAAAGCAAGACGATTCGATGAAACGTTGATCATCAAAAAAGGCAAGGCGCTGGCGTTGGTCGGAATGACCGCACAGCAGGACAGACGCTTGTAGATCGCCTATTGGCGAAGGTTTTCGGGCATTCGCCCCCTTGCTCAGTTATCGAATGGGCGGGGGTGGATTCGCTTCGAAGAAGCGAAGACGGGGGATTTGGGATGGGCTTTTTGCGGAGATCGCAAATCCCCCGGCAGGCCTGCGGCCTGTCCGCCTCCTTTGACAAGGCTCTTTTCGCATTAGTTAGTGATAGGCCTCTATACCAGAGGGAAAATGCTTACCCGGCAGTGATGACGTAAGTCCTGATCCGCAATCGAGTTTCTGCACCGCGTCGCGGATCGTCACTAACTAATGCGAAAAGAGCCTTTGACAAGGGGGTACGGCGGCGGCAGAAGCTCGTTTCGGATTGGACTTGCTTGCTTTTCGAACGGGGGCGCTGCTGATCACGATTTGTCGCCCCGCTCGCACGCCTTGCGATTGCACAGGGCTTGCAGGTTGCGCTCCATCATGTCGCCGAGGGTCACTTGTTGCAGAGCTTCCAGGTCGTCCCAGCCTTGGTCGGGTTGGTAGGCGGGGCGCTCGAGGATCTGGTCGCGATAGGTGTCGAGCGACAGCAGGAGCTGGGCGCGGTAGTCCTCGTCCACGGGCAGCGTGTGCACGACGGTGCGCAGGATGGCGATGCGCGGGTGCTCGGTGTAGCCGCGCGCTTCGTCCGGATGGCCGGGATGCGGCGCGTGCGCGTCGGGCGCGCTCGCCAGCGTGCGGGTGAGAAAACGATTGAAGTCGCTCATGGTGTGGCCCTCATGGAAATGCCTTCTGCCCCCGGTTGGGTTGACCGTCGGGCAGGCTCCAGGGGGATCGGGGGCCGCCAACGCTTTAGCTGCACTTGTGAGTCGCCCGCAATCTGATGCTCAAATCGGCGACGCCTTCTGCCTTTCGACAGAAGCATTATGCGCACGCGGGTGGCTCACCACGTGAGCCCTCGCGAAACACACACAACAAAAAACCCGTTCCGGCTTGCGCGCATGAACGGGTTTGATTTCTACCCGCTTTAGCTGGAATTTATAACGCGCCCCGCAAGCTGGAACTTCAAATCGGCGCAGGGGTGAGACTACGCGCATGGCGCGCGGGAGGCAAAGAACGGTTGGTGCTTTGGGTTAGAAGGTGGGGTTGTTAGCGGCGCGCTGGCCTGCTCGCTGGAAGACACGGATGGTGTCGAAGGCGGCTAGGAGTTGGTCGCGGGTCATGGGTGGGTATTGGGCGCTTGGTTGGGGGGTGCTGCTGTGCGAGGCGGAATCGTGTGGGCCCTTGCCCCCCTCCTGGCCTCCCCCCGCTGCGCAAGGCTCTTTTCGCATTAGTTAGGGATGATCCGCGACGCGGTGCAGAAACTCGATTGCGGATCAGGACTTACGTCATCACTGCCGGGTAAGCGTTTTCCCTCTGGTATAGAGGCATATCACTAACTAATGCGAAAAGAGCCCTGCGCAAGGGGAGGGAAAATCCCCCCTGCACGCCTGCTCCGCACGTGACGGAAGCGAGCGCCCCGGCCCGCTAAGGCAAGAAGCCGATGCTGCGCTTTGGGCGGGTCTTTCTCGTCTCGTCCTCGGCGATGAGTCGCCGGATGGCATCGAAGACGGATTCGAATTGCTCGTCATAGCGACGTTCCAGCGCCTCGATCCTTTTTGCCAGATCGCGGTTGGAATCCATGAGGCGCCGCAACTGCACGAAGGTGCGCATGATGGCGATGTTGACCTCCACGGCACGCGGCGACCGCAAAACGCTGGAGAGCATGGCGACACCCTGCTCTGTGAAGGCGAACGGCAGGGCGCCAATATTCCGGCGGGATGCGGTCACAGATTGTGACCGCATGGGGCTTGCCCTGGATGACGGGGTGACGTTCTGCAGCCGCAGTCGAGTCCATTCGTCGCTCGTCAGTTGAAACATGAAGTCTTCGGGAAATCGATCCTGATTTCGTTTGACCCCCTGATTCAGGACTTTGGTGCTGACGCCATACAAGCTTGCCAGATCGGCATCCAGCAATACCTTCTCCCCGCGTATGAGGCGGACAAGGGGCACAAGATTCTCTGGTTTGGTTGTCATGACGAAGATTGCTGGTTGTTGTGGCGGGGAAACCTGTTTCGCGCGGGAACCAATACAAGAACGCACTGGCGCCGGCCGGGATGACGGCGCAGGAGGGCATGTGCCTGTAGATCGCCTGTTGGTGAGGGTTTGCGGGCGATTGCCCCCCTGTCGATCAGGCCTTGGGCACAGGGCCAAGGCCGGCGACGAGTGATTCGACTTCTGCCGCAACGCGCAGCAGCGCGGCCAGGAGTTCTTCATTCACATCCATGTGGCCTTCGTATTCGGCGAGGTTGCGCTACTTGTGCGCGCGATCGAGCACGCGCCATTGTTCAGGCGGAAGCTTGAGCGTGTGGGCGAGACTCTGGAAGACGATGTAGCGATTCTCGGAACGGTAGCCGTGCCACCGCAGCGCGGCCAGCGACAGGGCGTGTGCGGCGTTGTAGGCCAGGTCGAAGCGGCTCTCGATGTTGAGGCTGGCGTTGCCGGCGTCGAGCAGGCGAACATGGCCCGACCGAACCAGACCGTCGATCTCGCTCTGGGCGGGCGGCTCGGCCTTGAGCTGCCCGGCCCGTACCAGGTTATCGAGTTGGGTCAGCGGCATGTTCGTCGCCAGTCAGCAGCACACGCTGGCCGGCCATGACCTTGGTGACGAAGGCGTTGCCGTTGGTCAGGCGACGGCGGAATTCGCTTTCGGTATAGAGGGTGGGACTGATGCTGCGGCCCAGGCGTTTTTCGGCGGGCGCGAGCGCGGCGTAAACGGCTTCGAGGGTGAGTCCGGCGTCGTTCTTCGCCACCAGCAGCACGTCGAAATCGCTCTGCGCGCGATCGCTGCCCTTGGCCACGGACCCGTACAACCAGCTTGCGCGCAGGCGCGAGGCGAGCGGCGCCAGCGCGTCGCGCAGGGCCTCGGCCGGGCCGAGCGCCTTGTAGGCGATGCCGCGCAGCTCTTCGAAGATCGGCGCGCTGGCGTTGGCCTGCACGTGCTTCTGGTTGCCGACACGCGTGACATTGACGAGGCCGCTTTCTGCCAGACGCTGGACTTCACGCTGCACGGCGCCCGATCCCGCGCCCGCCAGTGCGATGAGCTCCGTGGCAAAGAAGCTGCGCTCCGGCTGGCCGAACAGCAGGCCAAGCACGCGCTGCTGGGTGGCGGAGAACAACGCGCCGGCGAGGCTGGCGGGTTTGGCAGCGCGATTCGCCGCAACAGATGCAGTACGGTTTGCCGCAAGATGCGCAGCGCGCGCAGGTTTTGCGGAAGCGCTCACCACGCGCAACGGCCTGGGGGCTGGTGCGGGGGCGGCATTCTTTGCGGCGGATCGGCTGGTCTTGATACCCATTTTGGGCATGTTACTACCCAATTTGGGTATGTTGCAAGGGGCGGCTGGATTCGGGGTAGTTTCGTCTTCGCGACGGCCATCCTGACCTTCACCGTCGCTTACGACCCTGCGCGCAGGGGGAGGGACTCACCCGTTCGTCGGCCACGCCCTGGCATCCACCGTCTCGACATACGCGTGCCAGGTGGCATAGCCGAGCAGCGGGATGATGACGGCCAGGCCGATGAGTGCGGTGGCGAAGCCGATGGCAGTGAGGACAACGATGATGGCGGCCCACGCGGCCATGGCGGGTTTGTTGCGGAGCACGGCGTTGACGCTGGTGACGATGGCGGTGATGGCATCGGTGTCGCGGTCGCAGATCATGGGCAGCGAGAAGGCGCTGGCGACAAAGGTGACCAGCGAGAACACCGAGCCCACGGCGGTGCCGATGGCGAGGAAGGTCGCCAGCTCGGCCAGGCTGGGCGTGGCGTTTTGCGGGAAGAACACGTGCACCATCGACGCCGCCCGCGCCCACACCAGGAACAGCACCAGCAGCGCCAGCGCGTACACCATGGATGTGCCGAGCGCCTTGCGCGTGGCCTCGACGCTGCGCGCGAACGACGGCGCGGGGCCGTTGTGGAACTGCTGGTTGTGGATCTGCCGGCTCACCGAATACAGCCCCAGCGCCAGCAGCGGCGCCACGAACACGAACCCCGACAGCAATATCAACGCCGCCCAGTAGCTGCCGTACTTGAGGCCGATGCCGGTGACGATCATCGACAGGAGCATGATGGCGACGCCGTAGCCGAGGCTGAGTGCCGGGGCGCGCTTGAAGTCATCCCACCCCATGGCCACCCAGCGCAGCGGCGCGCCGGGCGCAACTTCGCGGCACGGGGCCATGAAGGGCAACAGGTTGGGATCAGTGGCGCCGATGGGGTTGGTTTGCGCGCCGGGGTGCGGGCTGGTGTTTGCGCCTGCGGGTGTGCTCGCGTTGGCGGGCGCGGACACGCCGTGCGTGGCCGTGGGCTGGTCCGATACTTGGCCAATGGGCTGACTCATGGGGACCTCCTCCTTGCTGCGGTGACGGCCGTCTGTGCGGTCGTTTTGGTTTGTGGAGGAAGTATTGCTGCGGTGAGGTGGTGCGTCAAGGCGAGAGGGACGGTGCGGTCGGCTGCGGGGCTTGGAAGCCACGAGGCTTGTTGATCTCCATCTGGTGCAAGTCTTCGAGCAGACTGGATCCCCGCTTTCGCGGGGATGACGGAGTCGTTGCGGGGGACCAGCTTTTCGCCGAGGTGAATCGGCCCTTGTTGCGTGATGCGCAACACGCTATCATCGCCGCATGATCCAGTCGTTTCGGCACAAAGGGTTGGGCAAATTCTTCACGTCGGGCAGCACGGCGGGAATCCAGCCCCACCATGGCAAGAGG
>CANJRC010000136.1 GCA_947476535.1 Betaproteobacteria bacterium | reverse complement strand
GGCCTTTTTTGCTAAAGTAGCGCCTTGATGTCATTGCCTTTTGATCAGGTCGGGCGTCCCGATAATTCCAGCACCCGAAACCAGCCCGGTCCATGAACGTGCCCGAGAATCCACAAGACCAGAACGCGAGCGGCGGCGCACCACAGCGCGCGCCCGAGCCCTCCGCATTGCTGAGCGCGCAGGCGCCTGCCGCACGGCCGGCGGCCAGGGGAACGGCAAGAGGCTTGTTTGCCCAGCCGTTGCTCATGGCAGTGGTGCTGCTGGTGCTGATCGTCCTGTGGCAATGGTGGGACAGCCGCGGCAGCATGGCGGCGCTGCGCGAGGAAGTCGCGCTCAAGCTGCATGAAAGCGACACCGACAGCCGCGACGCCCGCGTCACCGCCCGCTCGGCGCAGGAGGCGGTGCGCGAGTCGCAGGCGCGGCTCGCGCAACTCGATGGCAAGCTCACCGAATCGCAGAACCAGCAGGTTGCCTTGGAAGCGCTATACCAGGAACTGTCGCGCAATCGCGACGAGTGGGCGCTGGCCGAGATCGACCAGATCCTCACCATCGCGGCGCAGCAGCTGCAGCTGGCCGGCAACGTGCAGGCGGCACTGGTGGCGTTGCAGACGGCCGATGCGCGTCTCGCCCGCGGGGACCGCCCGCAGTTCATCCCGTTGCGAAAGGTGCTCGGGCGCGACATCGAGCGCCTGAAGGCCACGCCCAGCATTGACGTGGTCGGCCTGACGCTCAAGCTCGACCAGGTGAGCGCGTCGATCGACAGCGTGCCGCTGGTGATCGACGAGCGCCTGGCGCCCGCCACCGGCGCGCCGCGTCCCGAAGGCGAGGGCTTCTGGGCGCGCCTGGGGTATGAAGTGTGGGACGAGATGAAGTCGCTGGTGCGCATCCAGGTGATGGATCGCCCCGACCCGGGCCTGGTGTCGCCGACGCAGGCCTTCTTCCTGCGCGAGAACCTGAAGCTGCGCCTGTTGAATGCGCGCCTTGCGCTGCTCGCCCGCAATGAAACGGTGTATCGCCAGGACATCAAGTCTGCGCAGGGCTGGGTGGACCGCTGGTTCGATGCGCGCTCGCGCCAGACCCAGGCGGTGCAGTCCTCCCTCAAGCAGCTGGCTGCGGCCTCCGTGCAGATCGAAATCCCGACCATTGCCGAGAGCCTGAATGCGGTGCGCAACTACAAGATCGTGCGCGACCGTGGTGGCCGTTGAGCGGCGTAGGCGCAACGGCCCGGTCATGACGTCCCCGTCCCAGCCGTCGCGCGTTTCCAGTCGCGCTTTGCCCGGCACTTTTTCCGGCGCGGTTTGCGGCGCCTGCTCCGCGACAGTGGTCGTGTCGCCCGTCGAGGCGCACGCGTGAAGGGCCTGTTCTGGGCCATCGGCGCCTTTGCGTTGGCCGTTGGCGTATCGCTCACCCTGCGTGCCAACGATGGCTACGCCCTGCTGGTGCTGCCGCCCTACCGTGTGGAGGTTTCACTGGCGCTGTTGGCCGTGCTGCTGCTGGGCGCCTTTGTGCTCGTCTACGGCATCGTGCGCGCGGTGGCGGGCGTGATGGGTATGCCGGAGCGCGTGCGCGCATTTCGCGAGCGCCAGCGCGAGCACAACGCCTATGGCGCGCTGCTCGGCGCCTTGCAGGCCCTGTTTGAAGGTCGCTTCTCCCGCGCCGAAAAGCTCGCATCCAAGGCATGGGACCTCGGCGCGCCCTCCGCGGCGGTGAGCCTGGTGGCCGCGCGCGCCGCACAGCGCGTGCGTGATACGCCGCGTCGCGACCTGTGGCTGGATCGTGCCGAAGCCTCCGGGTCGGGCTCAGGCAAGACCGCGGACAAGGCCGACGGCGCCCGGGGCGTTTCTGCCGCCGGCGAAGACTGGCGCCGCGCGGCGCGCACCACGCGTGGTGCGCTGCTGGTGGAAGAGCGCGATTTCGAGGCGGCCCGCGTGGTGCTGCGCGACCTGAACGAGGCCGGCCCCAAGCACATTGCCACGCTGCTCCTTCTCTTGCGCGCCGAGCAGGGCCTGGGCAACTGGGAAGAGGTCATTCGTATTGCGCGCCTCCTGGATAAGCGCTCGGGCCTGCCGCCGGAGGCGCTGGAAACCATTCTCGTGCGCGCGCGCGTCGCGCTCCTGCAAAAGCGCACGCACGACCGCAAGGCGCTCGATGAGCACTGGAACGAAATCCCGGCGCGCGACCGCCGGCAACCCGCCGTGGCCCTGACCGCGGCACGCGCCTTCATGCAGCACGGCGATTGCCGAGCCGCGGATGCCATCGTCGAGGACGTGCTCGCTCATACCTGGGCGCCGAACCTGGTGCTGCTCTATGGCGAATGCCGCGACGACGATGCGCTGTCGCGCATCGAGCACTGCGAGGCCTGGTTGAAGAAGCGCCCGCGCGACTGGCCGCTCTTGCTCACGCTGGGACGCCTATGCGCCCAGCGCGGCCTGTGGGGCAAGGCGCAAAGCTACCTCGATGCGAGCATCGCCGTACAACCCACGCGCGCCGCCCACGTCGCCCTGGCCGAACTCTTCGATGGCATCGGGCGCGTGAACGACGCGAACCGGCACTTCCGCGCGGCGGCGGATGCGGGATTGCTGGCGGGGGCGGTGGAAGGGTAGCGGGCTCTCGCAGGAGAGATGCTGGGTCAGGGCGTCGCGCCGAAAATACTGACGGATAATGTTTCGTATCTTTGTCAGGAAGATATCCGCAGTATGAATACTGACAATCCGTAATGACGATTCGGCCGCGTATCGGGACTGGCGGCGATGGAGGGAAGTAGGGTCGGTGTCAGTGATTGTCAGTACCGCGAACAGGAAAATTCGACGCTGACCCAACTAATCCCCCCGCAGTACAATCGACGCATTGTTCCTTGAAGCGGAGTGCGCCATGACCGTTCGCAAACTCGATCACGTCAACATCCTGACGCCGAAGTACGAGGAGACGCTGGCGTTCTATGGCGAGGTGCTCGACATGAAGGTGGGCCCGACGCCGAGCAGCCCACTGACGCGCGGCGCCTGGATCTGCGATGACGGCGGGCTGCCGATCGTCCATGTCCAGAAGGTCGATCCCGCGGATCCGGCCAGCAAGTTCGCCGATGTCAGGCGCCGCCTCGGCGACAAGATGGGGCCGACCGCGGTAGACGAGCTTTACGGCAGCGGGTCGGTCGAGCATGTCGCCCTGCAGTGCGAAGGCTACGACCGGCTCCTCGCCCGACTCCGGGCGGCCGGATTCGCGCCGCGCACGAACGAGGTGCCGGGCATGCGCCTGCGGCAGATCTTCATTCCCGATCCGAACGGGATCGTGCTGGAACTGAATTTTCCCGGGGATTGAAACTTCTTCGGCCGCAAGAATGAGCGGGGCGCGGTTTCAGTTACTCTCAACTGGCGTGAATAGAAACAGTCGACACTGACTCTATCAATCACCGGTCATGAATATGCCGCCCCAGGCATCGCAATACCGCATGCGCACGCACGCAGGCGGCGCGAGCGTCCCGCTCGGTTGCATCTGCGCGAGCAGCGCTTCGCACGCCGCCATGGCGTCCGGCCTCGTAGTCTCGAACACGTCGAGATGCTGCGGCTGCTCGGGCACGCCTTCGACATTCATCGACAGGCTCGCCCGGGCGAAGGCGCCACTTGCTAATGCCTCGGATAGCAGCCGATCGCGCCAGGCGCGCCCCTCACCTGCGCGCGCAACATCGCTGCAATCGCTGAACACTGCTAGCACGCCGGTCACGCCCGATCGCGCGGGGCCCGCGGCGCGCACGATCTTGTAGGTGGCGGCGAGCACGGTGTCGAGCAACGGGCTCTTGTCGCGCCGCGGGCGCGTGGGGTGGTCGCGCGTTTCCGGCCAGGCGGTGGCAGGGTCGGGGGTGACGATGTCGTAGAGCGCGAGGTAGCGCGGCTGCAGGGCGTCCCCCGGTCGCGCCGGGTTGCAGTAGCGCTGCACGTTGACGAGCTGGCGCGGCCACAGGATGTCCAGCGCGTAGGCGTCGTACCAGGCGTTGAACTCGGCCTCGCGCGAGGCGTCCGCGCAGTTGGACAGCACCACCCGCAGGCCGGTGACCGGTGGCGCGCTCATGCCGGGCTACTCGGGCTTGATGCCGGCGAGGACTGCGATCTGCGCGTTTCGCTGCAGGCGCGTGGCGAGCGCCTGCGCGAACTCGGCACGACTGTTTGCGACCACGTCGAAGCCCGTTGACTTGACGATGCGTTCCTTCATTTCCGGCGACTGCAGCGCGCGCACGGCCGCGGCGTTCAGCCGGTCGAGGATGGCTGCCGGTGTGCCCGCGGGCGCAGACAGGCTCAGGAGCGTGTTGTCCACGCCCTGCACGCCGAGCTCTTCCATGGTCGGCGCATCGGGGAAGGCGGCAGCGCGCCGGTTGCCGGACACCGCCACCACCTGGATGCTCTTGTTGGCGATGCCGGCGTTGGCCGCCGCTGCCCCGCCCAGCGCCATCTGCACTTCATTCACCATCACGGCCTGCGAGTAGGCGGCGGCGGCGCCCTTGTAGGGCACGTCCACCAGCGTCACACCGAACTTCTGCCGGATCGCCTGCAGGAAGAGATAGGTTCCATCCTGCAGGCTCGGCACGCCGGTGTTGAGCTTGCCCGGGTTGGCCTTCGCATAGGCGATCATTTCATTGAAGTTCTTCCACGGCAGCGCGGTGGTGGTGAAGAGCAGGAGGTGCCCGTCGGCCATCACGGTGATGGGCGCGAGGTCCTTCTGGAAATCCATGCCCACATCCTTCATGAACACCGGCGCGGTGAGCACGGTGGAGGCCATGCTCAGAATGGTGTAGCCGTCGGGCGCGGCCTTGGCGACGTAACGGCAGGCCACCAGGCCGCTTGCGCCCAGCATGTTCTCCATCACCAGCGGCTGGCCGAGGAGCTTCGACATTTCGGGGGCCATGAGGCGCGTGGCCACGTCGCCGCTGGAGCCTGGGGAGGCCATGATGACGATGCGCACAGGCCTGGTTGGGTATTCCTGCGCTACGGCCAAGGCCGACACGAACAGGGCCAGCGCCAATGGGATGATGCGGGATGCGATCGACTTCATGGGACTCCTCCTGGGAAATGTTTCACTCACGCTGCGCCAGTCGCCTGGGTGTCCGCGTGTTTCCATCCGTACACTTCGAGCGCGCGCTCGGGCAGGATCACGCGCAGTGCGCGCGGCCCGCCGCCGGCCATCTCGATGCGCGGGCGCGATAGCTCCCACAGTCGGCCGTCCCCGGGGTCGCGGTAGAGGCGGCGCCAGCCGCCCTGTTCGGGATGATCGGCGCAGTACTCGAGCACATCGTTCACGAGGTCGCCGATGCGCTGCTCGCTCGGGTCGCCGAGGATGCGGTCCTTGAAGAGGATCCACTTGCCGACGATGAGCTCTTCGTCGGGCTTTAGTTGTAGCGGCGGGTGCGGATTGTTGCTGAGCATAGTCATGCGGCCAAGCGTATCAGATCGGCCAGGCACCAGGCTGCGCAGCAGGGTGGCTTCGCCAGGCCGACCCGGACTTCAAGGGGACGCTGGGCCTTTTTCACGCCGTACCCAGCCCTTGATCGCCTCCACGGTTTCGCGCTCGATGCCGTTGAAGCCGTGATGCCCGAAGGGCTCGCAGGGGTCTCCGCTGCGGTTGCCGCCCTCCATGACGATGAGCTCGGTGCCGAAGCGTTCATGCGAGGTGCGCGCGGCGGAAAATGGCGTGAAGCGACAACCGTCGTAGCGATGATGAACCGCCAGTTGCCGATTGCTGAATTGCCTGGCATCAAAGCCGCTGATGGTTTGCGGCGACGAGGTGTGGATGACGCCGGCAATGCGCTCTGACAGGTAGGCGGCGAGCCGCATGGTGGCATCGCTGCCGTTGCTGGTGCCCATGAGGTAGATCTGCGCCGCCGGAAATCGCCGCTTCAGGTCGTCGAGCAGGGCCTGGATGCGTTCCTGGCTGCGGGTCGAGTTCGTGGAGACCGTCGCGAACTCGCTGTCAACGATCAGCGGGCGGACGCGAATCAGGAAGTTGAGGCGAAACCCGTATTCGAGCCGACCTTCGACCACTTTCGGGTCCATGTTGCCGCTGCCGCCGGGGAAAAGGATGATCACGTAGCGCGGGGCGGAGGTTTCGCTGTTCAGCACATAGGGAATGACTTCGCCATTCGGGTATGCGGCGGAAGTGATGAGTTCTTCTGCGGCAAGGCCCGTGCGCGCGAACAGCAGCAAGACCGCTGCCATCGTGGCGACATGTAGCGCGCCGCGCGCTCCTTTTAAACGCGGACCGATACGATTCATCGATCGGGCCTGAGCAGCTTACGGCTTGAGCGGCCAGTGCGGCCGAAGCAATTCCGTGCGGTTCACGATCTCGGTGAAGTCGAAGTAGCCCATGCGCCCGAGCGGTCGGGCCTTGACGCTGCCCACGCGTCCGTCCTCCACCAGTTCGTCGCTGATGTGGACCGCCACGACGGTGCCGAAAACGACGTGGTTGGGCTGTCCGGTGGCGGGGTCGCCCGGCAGCTCGATGATCGAATGCAGGCGGCACTCCAGGTGGATGGGGGAAGCTGCGACGCGCGGCGGTCGCACCAGGCGCGAAGGGGCCTTGTCCAGTCCTGCCAGGGTGAATTCGTCGACAGCGCGCGGGGCTGGGGCGGAGGTGAGGTTCATCGCTTCCATGAGGCCCGCGGTCACGAAGTTCACGACGAACTCGCCGGTGTCGCGGATGTTCTGCACGCTGTCCTTGGCGCCGCCTTCGGCGTGCGGGCCATTGGCGGAGAACATCACCATCGGCGGCACGCTGGAGACCAGGTTGAAATAGGAGTAGGGCGCGAGGTTCGCGATGCCGTCGGCGTTGATGCTGCTGATCCAGCCGATCGGCCGCGGCACGACGAGGGCGTTGAGCGGATTGTGGGCAAGGCCCGCGGCACGATGGCCGTCGCCGGCACCGGTTTCGTAGAACACGTCAGCCTCCCTTGTTTGTGGACGCCATGCGGTCTGCATGCCAGCCGCCGCCCAGCGCTTTCACCAGCGCGGCGCTGGCCACCATGCGCCGGCTCACGATGTCGAGCGCGGTGCGCTCGGCGGCGAGCGCCGCAGCCTGCACGGTGACGACGTTCAGGTAGCTGACGGTGCCCGCCTTGTACTGGTTGGTGGTGAGCGCCACCGACTGGCGGGCTGCGTCGAGGGCTTCGCGTTGCACGGCGGCCTCCTGTTCGAGGATGCGCAGCGTGGCGAGGCTGTCCTCGACTTCCTGAAGGGCCACCAGCACTGACTGCCGGTAGGTGGCGACGGTGGCGTCGTAGGCGGCTTCGGCCTGCGCGGTCTGCGAGCGCCGCAGGCCGCCGTCGAAGAGCGTCAGGGCCAGCGCCGGTCCCAGCGACCAGAAGCGGCTCGGCGCCGTGAGCCATGGCGCGAATGCGGCGCTCTGGAAGCCCGTCGATGCAGAGAGGGTGAGCGCGGGGAAGAATGCGGCGCTGGCCACGCCGATCTGTGCATTGGCGGCAGCGACGCGGCGCTCGGCGGCCGCGATGTCGGGGCGCCGCTCCAGTAGCGCGGAGGGCAGGCCTGCGGCGATGACGGGCGGTGCCAGTGTGGCGGAAGTGGCTGCGGGGGCGATGCCGAACTCGGCCGGCGCGCGGCCTGCCAGCACGGCGATGGCGTGTTCCAGTTGCGCGCGCTGCACGCCGGTCTCGATGGCCTGCGCCTGGGTGGATTTCAGCTGCGTGGTGGCTTGCAGCGTGTCGACCTTGGCCACCACGCCGGCGGCGAACTGGTTCTGCGCCAGCTGCAGGGACTTCTGGTAGCCGGCGATGGTGTCCTCTAGCAAGAGCCGTTGCGCATCGAGCACGCGCAGCTGGAAATAGTTCTGCACCAGTTGGGCAGTGGCCAATAGCCGCGCCGCTTCGAGGTCTCCCGCGCTGGCCTGAAGGCTTGCTTCATTGGCGTCGATGCTGCGACGCACGCGGCCCCACAGGTCGGCCTCCCAGCTCGCGCCCACCGAGACCGAGTGATTGGTGGTCACGCCGCGGGCGACGGTAACGGCGCTGGTGTTTCCCGAGGCGCGGGCGCGCGACTCGCTCAGGTTGCCGGTGATGGTGGGGAAATTGCCGGCGCGCGCGCCTTCGGCGAGAGCCAGGGCCTGGCGCAAGCGCGCCTCGGATTGCGCCAGTGTCTGGTTCGCGGCGCTCACCTGTTCGGCCAGCACATTGAGCGTCGGGTCGCCGAACACTTCCCACCATTTGCCGCGCGGCTCGGCGTCGCGTGGCTCAGCCTGTTTCCAGCCGGCGTTCTCCTTGAAGGCTGCAGGCGCCTGGGCCGCGGGACGCACGTAGTCCGGCCCGACGGTGCAGGCGGCGAGGAAGAGCGGTGCGAGCAAGAGGGCCGGTAGCCATCTCCATGGGGCAGTTACCAGGCGTCTCGTCACACGCGTTGCTTGCGGCGTGGCGCTCGTTTGCAAATGAGGATCGCGCATCATTGCGTCTCCAGGGTCGCGTGCTTTTCGCCAGCGTTCGCGCCGCGCGCCCAGCGGCGCCGGCACCAGTGGCGGAAGCGATCGAGGTAAAGATAGACCACGGGGGTGGTGTAGAGCGTGAGGATCTGGCTTACGATCAGCCCGCCGACGATGGCGATGCCCAGCGGTCGGCGCATCTCCGCGCCTTCGCCGGTGCCGAGGGCCAGCGGGATGGCGCCGAACAGCGCCGCCATCGTGGTCATCATGATGGGCCGGAACCTGAGCAGGCAGGCGCGCAGGATGGCCTGCGCGGGGGTGAGCCCCTGGCTGCGCTCGGCCTCGAGCGCGAAGTCGATCATCATGATGGCGTTCTTCTTGACGATGCCGATGAGCAGGATCACGCCGATGAAGGCGATGATGCTGAACTCGCTGCCGAACATCATCAG
>CANJRC010000135.1 GCA_947476535.1 Betaproteobacteria bacterium | reverse complement strand
ACGGTCAGGACGTGCTCAATCTGGTGCTGGCGAAGGGGTATCTCACGAAACTGCTCGCGAACAAGCCGGTAGCGCGGTATCTGAAACAAAAGCAACCAGAATTACTCACCGAATTCGAGGCGATTGTGCAGGCCGTGTTGCCGCCAGCGCCGATTTGACTGGTCAATTTTCGGTCGGCGTAAACACACCCGCTCCGGCGGCCCCGGAGGCGGGCTCCGCGACACAGTAGTCCGCCCGTTCTCGTTGCACTGCCGCATAGAAAGTGCGGAATATTTTCTCATTCATGGTTAGGATTACCGGGACTTTAGAGACCGACAGAGTCTTCCCAACCCGCCAGAGGAGGCAACCATGGCAACCCGGAAATTCAATCGTCGCCGTTTTCTGAAAGCAACCGCAGCAGCATCCACCACCGCCGTATTCGCACCGTACATAAGCACGTCGCACGCAGCCGGCAAGCTAGAAGTCGGCTTCTGGGACCACTGGGTCCCGGGCGGCAACGACGTGCTCACCAAGATGTGCAACGAGTGGGCCGCGAAAGAAAAGGTCGAGATCAAGATCGACTACATCCCCTCGCAGGGCAACAAGAACCTGCTGACGATCGCCGCCGAGTCGCAGGCGAAGTCCGGTCACGACATGCTGGCCTTCCCGACCTGGTGGCCGGCCGACAAGGCGAAGGAACTCGAGCCGGTCGATGATGTGATGAAGGACCTGATCTCCGCGAACGGCACGGTTTCGCCCCTGATGGAGTACCTCGGCAAACATGGCGGAAACTGGGTGGCGATCCCGGCCACCCCGGGCAGCCAGATCAAGGGGCCCTGCGGCCGGATCGACCTCTTCAAGCAGCATGCCGGAATCGACATCCAGAAGATGTACCCGGCCGGCGCCCCGCCTGACAAGGCGCTTTCCGATTCCTGGACTTGGGACACCTTCCTCGTCGCCGCCGAGAAGTGCCACAAGGCCGGTTCTCCCTTCGGCATCGGCCTGGGCGGGACCACCGACTCGGTCGACTCGATGGGCGCGCTGTTCGGTTCCTACGGTGCGGAACTCGTCGACGCCAAGGGCAACATTACGGTCAACTCGGACGCGGTGAAGCAGGTGCTCGAGTACATGAAAAAGCTGGTGCCTTTCCTGCCCCCGGACGTGTTCGCCTGGGACGACGCTTCGAACAACAAGTGGCTGGTGTCAGGCAAGGGCGCGCTGATCATGAACCCGCCGAGCGCCTGGGCCGTTGCCAAGCGGGACGCGGTAAAAGTGGCCGAGCAGCTTTGGACTTTCCCCACTCCGCGCGGGCCGAAGGGGCGCTACCAGCCCTACCTGCCGTTTTTTTGGGGGATCTGGAAGTTCTCCAAGAATAAATCCGCGGCCAAGAGCCTCATGCGGCACATTTCCACGCGCTCCGCGGTCGAGAAGATGGTGGCGGCCAGCCAGGGCTACGACATCCCGGCCTTCTCCAAGCTGAACGACTTCAAGACCTGGGCCGAGGAAGGACCGCCCAAGGGCACGCTGTACAACTATCCGCCCAAGCCCGGCCAGATACTGTCGATCTCGGCTTTCCCGGCACCGCCCAAGATCGCCGCGCAGATCTACACCCAGGCGATCACCACGAAGATGGTGGCCAAGTGCACGCAGGGCGGGGAGTCGATCGACAAGGCGATCGCATGGGCCGCCTCCGAGCTTCAAGGCTTCATGCGCAGCTAGCAGGTGAGGAAGTTCCTGCGGCGGAAGTCGACCATCGCATTCGCGATGGCGCTTCCGCTCATCCTGATCATCGTGCTGCTGGTTGGCTATCCGGCGCTGTTTTCCATCCACATGGCGACGCTCAACAAGTCGATGGAGCGCTTCGTCGGCTTCGAGAACTTCACCTTCCTATTCTCGCGCGAGACCTTCTGGATGGTGGTCAGGCAGTCGGTGGTTTTTGCGGTCACCGCGGTAGTCTTCAAGGCCCTGATCGGGTTTTGCGTCGCCCACTTCGTGCACAACATCCCGGCCAAGGGGCAGCGCAAGTGGCGCGGCATGCTGCTGGTGCCGTGGGTGATCCCGCCGGCCATGAGCACGCTCGCCTGGCTGTGGCTGTTCGACCCCTCATACAGCGCCTTCAACTGGATCCTCGAGGGCGTCGGCATTGCGCCGGTGAACTGGCTCGGCGACCCCAACTGGGCCCGCTTCGCCGTGATCCTGGTCAACGTCTGGTTCGGCGCGCCGTTCTTCATGATCATGTACCTTGCGGCGCTGAAGTCCGTGCCGGAACAGCTCTACGAGGCGGCCGCGATCGACGGCGCCAACTGGTGGCAGAAACTCTGGTACGTCACCCTGCCGATGATGCGCAACATCATCGCCATTACCGTGCTGTTTTCGCTCATCGTGACGTTCGCCAATTTCGACATCGTGCGGGTGCTGACCGCGGGCGGCCCGGTGGACCAGACGCACGTGTTCGCCACCTGGGCGTTCAAGCTCGGCATCGAGAGCAGCGACCTGCCCCTGGGCGCGGCGGTGTCGCTGTTCATGTTCCCGATCCTCGCGATCGCGGCGATCTTCATCCTGCGCGACATCAACCAGCGCGGAAACGAGGCTTGATATGGCGGTGGCGCGCACCAGCATGAAGGGCGATCGCCGCAAGGCGATGATCTGGTCGTACGTGTTCCTGGGCATGTTCGTGGTTTTCTTTCTCACGCCGCCCGTATACATGCTGATCACCTCGCTCAAGTCGAACGCGGAAATCTCCGCGGCCGTCTCGCCGTGGTGGATCTTCGCCCCGACCCTGGAGAACTACGTCGAGCTGCTGTCCTCGCCCACCTACCTCACGTTCTTCCGCAATTCGGCGCTGGTGTCGATCCTGGTGGTGACGATCACGATGCTGGTGAGCATTCCGGCGGCGTTCGCGCTTTCGCGGATGAAGTTCTGGGGCTCGGCCACGCTCGCCACCGGTGTGTTCCTGACCTACCTGATCCCCGAGACGCTGCTCTTCATCCCGCTGTTCAAGATCTTCGTCTTCGTGCACGACCTCACCGGGATAGAGCTCATCAATCGCTGGTGGGTGCTCGTGATCCTGTATCCGACGCTCACGGTACCGTTCTGCACCTGGATCATGATCGGCTATTTCGGCAGCATCCCCAAGGAACTCGACGAGGCGGCGCTGATCGACGGCGCCGGCTACCTGCAGATATTGACCAAGATCTTCATCCCGGTGGCGCTGCCGGGGATCATCGCGGCCACGATCTTCGCCTTCACCGTGTCGTGGGCGCAGTTCCTGTACCCACTTGCCTTTACGACCTCCGCCGACCAGCTGGTGCTGCCGGTGGGCATCATCACCACGCTGATCCGCGGCGACGTGTTTACCTGGGGCCAGATCATGACGGGCGCGCTGCTGGGAGCCGCGCCGCCGCTGATCATCTATGCCTTCCTGATGGATTACTACATCGCCGGCCTGACCGCCGGCGCGACCAAGGGATAGCCTTCACATGGCACGAGTAACGCTGAGAAAACTGGTGAAGAATTACGAGGAAACGCCCGCCGTGCGCGGGATCGACCTCGACATCGCGGACAAGGAGTTCGTCGTCCTGGTCGGTCCCTCGGGATGCGGCAAGAGCACCACTCTGCGCATGATCGCGGGCCTGGAGGACATCACCGGCGGGGAGGTGCTGATCGGCGACGAGGTGGTGAACGACATGCCACCCAAGGACCGCGACATCGCCATGGTCTTTCAGAACTATGCGCTTTACCCGCACATGACCGTTTACGAGAACATGTCGTTCGGCCTGCGCCTCAAGAAAGTCGACAAGGCCGAGATCGCGAAGCGCGTGGAAAACGCGGCACGCATCCTCGATATTTCAGAGCTGCTGCAGAGAAAACCCAAGCAGCTTTCGGGCGGGCAGCGCCAGCGCGTCGCTATGGGCCGCGCCATCGTGCGCGATCCAAAAGTGTTTCTGTTCGACGAGCCGCTGTCGAACCTCGACGCCAAGCTGCGCGTGCAAATGCGCACCGAGATCAAGAAAGTGCATCAGAAAGTGCGCACAACCACGGTCTACGTGACGCACGACCAGGTGGAGGCTATGACGCTAGCCGACCGCGTGGTGGTGATGAACGGCGGGGTGATCGAGCAGGTCGGCACGCCGAACGACCTGTACCATTTTCCGGCGACGCGCTTCGTCGCTGGGTTCATCGGCTCGCCGGCGATGAATTTCATCCCCTGCAGGCTCGAGGTGGCGGGCGGCGGGCTGGCCGCGCGGCTTTCGCCGGAGATCGCCTTCCCCGTGCCCCACGCGCGCGAGGCGCGCTACCGGCCGTACCTGGACTCCGGGAACCTGCTGTTCGGCCTGCGGCCGGAGCACATCGTGGAGCAGCGTCCGCACGCCGAGTCGGACCAGCACGCTTTCGAAGTCCCGCTCGAAGTGACCGAGCCAATGGGCATGGAGACCCTGGTGTACTTCGAGATCGGCGGGGTGGAAGTCTGCGGGCGGGTCAATCCGAACGCCGGCGCACAGTCAGGCCACCGCATGAAGCTCGTGGCGGACCTGGCCAACATGCACCTGATCGACGCGGCCAGCGGGAAGGTACTATAGCGGCCTGTCCTTCCCGACCGGCGACTCGCGCATGACTGCCAGAGACCGTCTTGCCACGCCGTTCTACGCCATGCACCAGGACATGACGACGTGGAGGCGGGACATCCATGCCCACCCGGAGCTGGGATTCCAAGAATCGCGCACCTCCGACATTGTCGCGGCGAAACTCAAGGACTGGGGCATCGAAGTGCACCGGGGCCTGGCCAAGACCGGCGTCGTGGGCGTCCTTCGCGCGGGCAAGTTCCGGGACGAGTGCCTGAACGACCAATGGTTCGAAACGCTACCGCAGGCCAGGGCCGCGATCGCCGCGTGGCGGCAGGACTACAACGAGGTCCGTCCACACAGCAGCTGCCGACGGATGCCGCCCGCCAAGTTCGCCGCGTTGCATCGGCAGAATTCTGCCGATGCAACGCAACCCACCACCGAAAGAATACTTTCACCTTGCAACCCCTCTAAACGGTCAATTTTCGGTCGGCGTCAACATTGCAAGCGGCCGGGCGCAGGCCAAGATGCTCCAGATGTCGTTCCCGGCAGCGCTGAATCAGCAGAACAGCACAGTCTTCGGCCCGACGCTCGAAAGAGGGGGGATTGATTTTCCTATCGCCCCCGAAAAAACGCGGCAGACCTACAACGAGCAGGGATGGGCCACCTACGGCGACATCGGCTATGTCGATGAAGAAGGGTTCCTCTACCTGACCGACCGGCTCGCGAACATGATCATCTCGGGCGGCGTCAACATCTACCCGCAGGAGACAGAGGACGTGCTCCTGCAGCATCCCGCAGTCGCGGATGTGGCCGTGTTCGGCGTACCCAATGAGGAATTTGGCGAGGAAGTCAAAGCCGTGGTGCAACTCCAGGCGGGCACGGCCGCCTCGGAGGAACTCAAACGAAGCCTCATCGACTACTGCCGTGACCAGCTGTCCGCGCTCAAGTGCCCGAAGAGCGTGGACTTCGCCGCCACCCTGCCGCGAACCGAGACCGGAAAACTGATGAAATCCGAAATCCGAAATCCGCAACCGCTACCGGGCGGCGCAGGTGTGAAAGGCGGTATTCTGTATCCCGGCTAGAAGAGGAATTGAATCTCCCAAACGTCATTCCCTGGAGGAGTAACCATGTCTGAACGATTTCTGGTGACCGGCGCGCTTGGCTGCATCGGGTCCTGGGCGGTCAAGCGCCTGCTTGGCGAAGGGGTGGCGGTCTCGACCTACGACCTGCCCGGCAGCCGGCATCGGCTGGAACTGATCCTCGATGACGCGCAGCTGGCCAAGCTCAACATGATCAGCGGCGACGTTACCGATTTCGAGCAGTTCGAAAAAGCCGTCGTCGACAACGGCATCACCCACATCCTCCACCTGGCGGCGCTGCAGGTGCCGTTCGTGCGCGCCGACCCGGTCCGCGGCATGCGGGTCAATGCGGTAGGCACGACGATCCTGTTCGAGACCGCGCGCCGCCATGCCGCCCAGGTGCAGGGCATCGCCTACGCCAGCTCGGCCGGTGTCTACGGGCCGCCCGAGCGCTACCCGACGGGCCCGCTCGCCAACGACGCCCCCCACGACCCGACCAACCTCTACGGCGTGACCAAGCAGGCGAACGAGGGCACGGCCCGCATCTACTGGCTGGAGAGCAAAGTGCGCAGCGTGGGCATTCGCCCGTACGTCGTCTATGGCCCGGGCCGCGACCAAGGCATGACCTCGACGCCGACCAAGGCCATGCTGGCCGCCGCGGTCGGACGCCCGTACAAAATCAGCTTCGGCGGCACGGTCGTCTATCACCACGCCGATGACGCCGCGGAGATGTTCATCCGGGCCGCGCGCTCTCTGCAACCCGGTGCCGAGGTGTACAACCTGGGCGGCAACACCGCTTCGATGGGCCAAATAGTCGCCGCTATCGATGCCGCCGCGCCGGACATGGCCGGCAAGATCACTTTCGAGCCGATCCAGCTGGCTACGCCCACCGAAATCGATGAGAGCATGCTCGTTCGCGCCCTGGGCCCGTCCAGGTGGCGCCCGCTGGTTGACGGCGTGCGCCAGACGATAGAGCATTTTCGCCAGGCCAGCGCGGCCGGCAAGGTTTCCGTAGACCAGATTCTTGCAACGTAGGTAGGAGAGAGACATGGCAAGCAGAACCAAAAAAGACCCGGCAAAGCTGCGTTCGCGCAAATGGTTCGCGAACCCTGATAACCCGAACATGACCGCGTTGTATCTCGAGCGCTACATGAACTGGGGCCTCAAGCGCGAGGAGCTGCAGTCGGGCAAGCCGATCATCGGCATCGCCCAATCGGGTTCGGATCTCTCGCCCTGCAACCGCCACCACCTCGTGCTGGCCGACCGCGTGCGCGAAGGCATCCGCGAGGCGGGCGGGATAGCTTTCGAGTTTCCGGTGCATCCGATCCAGGAAACCGGCAAGCGGCCGACCGCGGCCCTTGATCGCAACCTCTGCTACCTGGGGCTGGTGGAGCTGTTGTACGGCTACTTCATCGACGGCGTGGTGCTGACCACCGGCTGCGACAAGACCACCCCGGCGCAGCTGATGGCCGCGGCGACGGTGGACATCCCTGCCATCGTGCTCTCCGGCGGGCCGATGCTTAACGGCTGGTTTCGCGGCGAGCGCACGGGCTCCGGCACCATCGCCTGGAAAGCGCGCGAGCTGCTGGCTGCGGGCGAGATCAACGACGAGGAGTTCATCGAACTGATCGCCTCCTCCGCGCCGTCGCCGGGCCACTGCAACACCATGGGCACGGCCTCGACCATGAACTCGCTGGCCGAAGCGCTGGGTATGTCCCTGCCCGGCGGCGCAGCTATTCCCGCGCCGCACAAGGACCGCGCGGTGAACGCCTACGAAAGCGGCAAGCGGATCGTCGAGATGGTGTGGGAGGACCTGCGCCCATCCAAGATCATGACCCGTGAGGCCTTCGAGAACGTGATCGTGGTCAACTCCGCGATCGGCGGCTCGACCAACGCGCCCATCCATTTCAACGCCATCGCGCGCCACATCGGCGTCAAGCTCGAAAACAACGACTGGGAAAAGATCGGCTACGACGTCCCGCTGCTGGTGAACCTGCAGCCGGCCGGCGAATACCTCGGCGAGGAATACCACCGAGCCGGCGGCGTGCCGGGGGTAGTCAACGAACTGATCAAGGCCGGCAAGATCCGCAAGAATGCGCTGACCGTCAACGGCAAGACGCTGTACGAGAACTGCCGCAAGACCCCAGTGCAGGACCCGCTGGTGATCTGGCCGTACGAAAAGCCGATGAAGCAGAAGGCGGGCTTCCTCAACCTTAAGGGCAACCTGTTCGACAGCGCGATCATGAAGACCAGCGTGATCTCGGGGTCGTTCCGCAAGCGCTACCTCTCCAACCCCAAGGACCCGAACGCCTGGGAAGGCCGCGCGATCGTGTTTGACGGCCCGGAGGATTACCACCATCGCATCGACGACCCGAAACTGAAGATCGACGACGACTGCATCCTGTTCGTGCGCGGCACCGGCCCGGTCGGCTATCCGGGCTCGGCCGAAGTGGTGAACATGCAGCCCCCGGGAAAACTCATCAAGCAGGGCATCACCGAACTGCCCTGCATCGGGGACGGACGGCAATCGGGGACTTCGGGTTCGCCGTCGATCCTCAACGCCTCGCCCGAAGCGGCGACCGGCGGCGGGCTGGCGTTGCTCAAGACCAACGACCGCGTGCGCATCGACCTCGGGAAACGCACGGCCGACATCCTGGTCAGCAAGACCGAACTCGCACGGCGTCGGAAGGCGCTGGAAAAGCAAGGGGGCTACCGGATCCCCGCCAGCCAGACTCCGTGGCAGGAAATGCAGCGCGGCATGGTCGATGAGCTATCGGCCGGGATGGTGCTGAAGCCCGCGGTGAAATATCAGCGGATTGCGATCACCAAGGGGACGCCGAGGGACAACCACTGACGAAAGGTGGGGCAGACCCCGTGCAGTGCACCGCGACAAACTCACGGGTGGACTGGTGAAGCCGAAAGCTTTACGCCCAGGGTGTGAAGCAGCCTGAGCATCGTGTCGTAGCGCGGTTTGGCGCCAGGAGTAAGTGCCTTGTAGAGGCTTTCACGCCCCAATGCGGAATCCTTTGCGAGTTGAGCCATACCGGAAGTTCGTGGTGCGGTGAGTGTGGACATCGCCATGATCAACAAGAAGATGACGCTGCTCGATGGTCTGTGTGCGGAGGTGGTGGACTTGTTGAAGGACCAGACCTTCTCCACGCAGGTGGCCAAGATGGAGCGCGAAATGAGCAACCTGGAGGGGCAGTACAAGCTGGTCGAGCAGACCTACGGTCAGGACGTGCTCAATCTGGTGCTGGCGAAGGGGTATCTCACGAAACTGCTCGCGAACAAGCCGGT
>CANJRC010000134.1 GCA_947476535.1 Betaproteobacteria bacterium | reverse complement strand
CAGCCCGATGCTCCGGCCGTAGATCGGCAGGTACAGGGGAAAGAGGTCGAGGGACACCTGCACCAGGGCGCTGACCGCGAGCACGCGCTGCACTTCGCGGTCGGCCAGCGTGCGCAGCATGTTGTTGCGTACTACAGGTGCCGGTTCACCGCGCGGCAACAAGTGGGCCCAAACCGCAAGCATCACCATGCAGACGAAGGACGCACTCGCCATCGCGAGAAACGTGACTTCGTGCCCCAGGTACTCGATGGCGTTTCCGCCCAGCATGGGACCGGAGAAATTGCAGACCGACCCGATCATGCTGTAGAAGACGAAATTTCGCGTCAGCGCCGCAGGACCCGAGAGCACTTGCGTCAGGCTCTGGGTGGTCACATGAAACAGGGAATTCCACAGTCCGGCCATGGCCGCAGCAACGAACAGCGCCGGCAGGCCGGGATCGAAATACGGAAGCAGCATGCCGACCGCGCCCGCGGCCGTGCCTGCCGCCAGCAGCCATCGCGAGCCGAAGCGATCGGCCAGCCGGCCCACCGGCCAGGACAGCAGCAAGGGAAAGAACCACAACAGGCCGGAAAGGATGCCCGCCTCCTGCGGCGTGGCCCCAAGATCCAGGCCGCGCAACACGATGACGAGGCGGCTGCCATTGACCGCCATGTAGGCGACCAGCGTAATCGCGCGTATCAGTGCGAGCGGACTCATTGATAATAATTCAAGTATATGAGTCCGTTAGGCGCTGACATCAATTCTAAATTGATAATTTTTATGAACCGCTTCCCAAAGCTACAGCTGACGGGCATCCCCGCGCCCGCCAGCCTCGGCGGGACCGTCCGACCTACTGGAATCCCAGCAGCTTGGTGATCAGATCGCGTCGCGCCAAGGCGTCCCGCTTTGGCGAGACATACTGCTTGGGCAAGGTCGCCGTGTCGAACACCGAGATGCTGCCAGGCTCCGAGTTGAATACCTTGTTTCCTTCGGCCGTCATGATGTAGTGCGCGAACAGGCGCGCCGCCGCAGCATGCTTGGCCTTACTGCGATTCGTCAGCACGATCTGCATTTCAACGCCCGTGGCGTAGGCGGGAATCACCAGGCCCAGCGGCGCCCCCTTCGACGAGGTCGCCGAAATCTGTGCCGCCACCGCCGGCGCCTGCACCGCGCCCTCACCCGCCCCCAGTGCATTGGTGGATGGCACGCCGCTCGGATACTGGCGCAGGTTCGACTCGCGCAGCTTGACCAGGAACTCCTCGCCGTACTTGTCGAGGATGACTCCCCATTGGTCCGAATAGGAATTCGATGAACGCGGATCCGGGATCAGGATCTGGCCCTTGAATTTCGGATTCAGGAGATCGGGCCAATCCTTCGGGATATCGGCTCCCTTGACCTTTTCCGTGTTGTAGGAAATTCCCCACGGGGCCACCTGTACGATCGCCGTCGACCCGGTGACGAAGCGCGCAGGAAACTCGCCGCTGCGAATCGCCGGAATGCCTGCCTGCGCGATCGGTTCGACCCAGCCCTTCTTGATCGCGTCTTCGGCAAACGGCACGGCGGTCGCGACCATGTAGAAGTCCACGGCGAAGGTGCCGGCCTCGGCCTCCGCGCCGAAGCGGCGTTCCGTCTGCACCCCCGCCAAGCGGATGAAGCTGTACTTGACCCCGTATTTGGCGAGGAAGGCATCGCCCGTGCGCTTGGCGACATTCTCGGTCACGCCGGAATAGAAATTCACCTCGCCCTCGGCCTTGGCCGCCTTGATCAGGGCATCCAGGTCGGCCTGGACGTTGGCCTGCGCCAGGGCCAGGCCAGGGATGGCAAATGCGGTGACACACAGGGCACTGCACAGGAGTCGCTTCATGCTCGTATCGCTCATTGGTATTTCCCCCATTGGATGACGGTGCTGCGGCCGGCAATGCGCCGGGGCATGCCCCGCCCCAGCTGCTGCACCGGAGATGCATTGCCGTATTCTTCTCGTGACCCCGATTGCATGATGCAATCGGGCGCAGCCGTGACGAAGCATATAATGCCCTTGATCAGCAGGGCAATCGGGAATCGCGAGCGCACCACCGTTCGGAGACGCATCGGCGCAAGCCCTGCTCTCGCCATTTGAGTGGCACCTGCTGCCCGCACAGCAACCCGGCCGAGCGCGTGCATCCCTCCTACCCCTTCATTCTGCTGAACAGCCTTTGCATCATCGTCGGGGAAGGCGTGCGCCTGGCTATTTCCCTAGACGCACTGCAAATGCAGGCGTCGCCGCTCATCGTGGGCACCCTCGGTTCGCTGTTCTCAGCCATTCCCGCGATCAGTTCCGTGGCCTCCGGGCGCTGGGTCGACCGGGCGGGTGCAAGCCGCCCCATGTTGATATCGGCACTGGCCATGGCGGCCGGCGCTGGGCTGGCTTTCATCTGGCGCGACATGGCCGCACTGTTCGTGGTCAGCGTCATCGTCGGCGCGTTCGAAAACCTGTTTCTCGTCGCCACCCTGCAGGTCCTTGGTCGCGATGAAACCCCCGGGGCGCGGATGCGCAATTTCAGCGTCCTCACGACGGCCAACTCGGTGGGCAATTTCATCAGCCCCCTGGCGGTCGGCATTGGCATCGATCGGCTCGGCATTTCAGCGACCTTCCTCATGCTTGCGCTCCTGAGCCTCCTGCCCGCCCTGATCATCCTGAGCGGGGCGATCGCCGGCAATCCGCGCAGCGCGAGACCCGAACCGCGTTCGGCACCGAACGTTGGAACGACAAGCGCATCACATCCAGCCGCGAGGAAGGGGGGCGCACTGGGCTTATTGCGCGCCCCCCCATTGCGTCGCGTATTTGGCATCGCGTTCTCGACATCGGCCAGCATCCTCCTCTACATGTTCCTCATTCCGTTGTACGGCGTGCAGCTCGGGCTGTCCGCTTCGTGGATCGGCACGCTGCTCGGAACATTCTTCCTTTCGATGGCACTGGTGCGGTTTTCAGCGCCGATGCTCACGCGCTTTTTCCGGCCATGGCAGTTGATGCTCGCCTCGCTCAGCGCGTCCGGGGTCATGCTCATCGTGCTGCCCTTCACCAACAATGCCTGGATCCTGCTGCCGATCAGCATTTTTCTTGGCGGCAGCCTGGGACTGTCCTCGCCCCTCGCCTTGTCGCTAATGTCCGAGCATGCGCCGGAGGGCAGGCTCGGGGAGGTGCTCGGCCTGCGCCAGACCATGGTCAACGTCATCCTGACGGGCGTTCCCCTGATTGCCGGTTCGCTGGGTGCGCTGCTGGGAATCGCTCCGGTATTCTGGGTGATTTCGCTGATGCTGGTCGGGAGCTGCTTTGTCGCGCGCCACCAGTGGTATTCGCCACGCTAGCGCCCGGATCCCTGGTGAAAACATGGATCGAGACACCGTGAATCCCGCAGCCAAGCATGCGCTAAAGTCCTGGCGTTGAAGCCGCTCTATCTCCTGGTCCTGATCGGCTCGACCGGCCACCTGGCGCACGATGCGGCGCGTTTCGCGGTGACGCTCTACGCCGTCAAGCTGCAGATTTCCCCTGCCGTCATCGGTACCCTGGGTGCAATGTTCGCACTGCTCCCGGCCCTGTCGTCCCTGGCTGTCGGTCGCTGGGTGGACCGCGTGGGTGCGCGCCGTCCAATGCTGATCTGCGCGATCATGATGGTGCTGGGCTGCGCGGTGCCGTTCTTCTGGGGCAATCTGGTCGGGCTTTTCGTCGCCAGCATCGTGGTCGGCACGTTCTACAACGCGAGCTTCGTCGCTGCCAGCCGCATGCTGGGCCAGCTGGGCGCTCCCGGAGAGCACGTCAGGAACGTCGGCGTGTCTTCAACCGGCTATTCCACTGCAATCCTCCTTGCGCCGCTGGCCGCAGGATTCGCCATCGACGCCTTGGGCCATGCCGACACCTTCCTGCTGATCGCCCTGCTGCCGCTCCTGCCCTGCGCAGTGCTGGGCCTGGGCACCTTGCGCTTCCCCGAGCGCACCCTCTCGGCTGATTCGCAGAAGGATACCGCGCGCATCGGCGTGGTCGGCATCGTCAGCCGCGGCAAGCTCAAGAGCATCTTCATCGCGAATATCTGCTCGCAGGTGGCCTGGAGCCTCTATGTGTTCCTCATGCCCCTGTATGGCTCGGAGATCGGCATGTCGGCATCAGCCATCGGCCTGGTGATGAGTGGATTTTCTCTCACGACCGTGGCGATACGCAGCGTCCTGCCGCTCTTCGTTCGGCGCCTGACACCCTGGCAGGTCTTGTTGCTGTCCCTGTTCATTGCCAGCGCGTGCCTCGCGGCCTTCCCCTTCTTCAAGGGCTTCGATGCCCTGATGGCATTGGGCATCCTGCTCGGCGTCGGGCTGGGGCTGAGCGGCCCGATGACCCTGTCCCTGATCTATGAACACGCTCCGCCCGCTCGCCTGGGCGAAGTACTCGGGATGCGCATCACCCTGATGAATGTGTCGTTCACCGTGGTGCCGCTGCTGTCCGGCACCATCACTGCGGCTGCCGGCGTGGGCCCGGTGTTCTGGCTGCTCGCCGCAGGGGTGGGCGTGTCCTGCGTTGCCATCCGCAAGAACTGGCACGCGCCCCGGCACGCCTCGCGCTGACTGCGGCCCCCCGGGGGGTCGCAGTGCGACTGAGCTTGCATAGTGTGGGCCGAGCGGTCCTGGTTTAAGCAGCGCGGCCGTGCCTGCGGGCCTCCAACAGCGCGGCTGAGCTTGCGTAGCAAGCCGCGCGGTCCGGGCTACCGCTGCCTGGCTTCCAATTCCTCCCAGCGCAGCAAGGCACGGGTCAACTCAGCGTCAATCGCAGCGAGGCGCTCATTCAGGGCCTTGGCTTCGTCCGGCACCTTGGCGTACAGAACGCCGTCCGCGAGCCGTGCCGCGATGGCTGACTGCTCTGCCTCCAGCACCTGGATGCGTTCAGGCAACCCCGCCAGCTCGCGCGCATCCTTGTAGCTGAGTTTTCCCTTGGCGGGCTTGCGCGTGGGCTCCTGCTTTCCCGCGCCCCCCTCTGACGACGAAGACGTGCCCGCAGCTGCGCGCCTAGCCTCGTTACCGCTGCCGGCACGCGAGGCGCGCTGCCAATCCACGTAGCCGCCCGCGTACTCCTTCCAGCACCCCTCCTGACCGGCCTCCGAGGCAATGGTCTGCGTCACCACGTTGTCGAGGAAAGCGCGGTCGTGGCTGACGAGGAACAAGGTGCCGGTGTAATCCTGGAGCAGGTCCTCCAGCAGTTCCAATGTCTCGATATCGAGATCATTGGTCGGCTCGTCCAGCACCAGCACGTTGGCCGGTCGGCTGAACAGGCGCGCGAGCAGCAAGCGGTTACGCTCACCGCCGGAGAGGGACTTCACCGGTGCGCGCGCGCGCTCGGGCGGGAACAGGAAGTCGTCCAGATAGCTGATGACGTGCTTGCGGGCGCCATTGATCTCGACGAAATCGCTACCCTTGTTGATGGCGTCGGCAAGTGTTGCCTCCTCGTCGAGGCCGGCGCGGAACTGGTCGAAATAGGCAATCTCGAGCTTGGTCCCCAGCCGCACGCTGCCCTCGTCGGCTTCCAGTTGCCCGAGAATGAGCTTGAGCAGGGTGGTCTTTCCAGAGCCATTGGGACCGATCAGGCCGACCTTGTCGCCGCGCATGATGCGACAGGAAAAATCGTTCACGATCAAGCGGCTGCCAAAGCGCTTGCTGACGCCCTCCAGCTCGGCAACCAACTTGCCGGAGCGCTCCCCGGCAGCCACCGTCAGCTCCACCTTGCCCACGCGGTCGCGTCGTGCCGCGCGCTCCAGCCGCAGTGCTTCCAGCCGCCGTACGCGGCCCTCGTTGCGCGTGCGACGCGCCTCGATGCCCTTCCTGATCCACACTTCCTCCTGTGCCAGCACCTTGTCGAACTTCTTCTGGTGGGTAGCCTCCGCCTCCAGCGCCTCGGCTTTCACCAATACGTAAGTGGCGAAATTACCGGGGTATTCCGATGCCTGCCCGCGATCGAGTTCGAGGATCTTGGTGGCCACATTGTCGAGGAAGCGCCGATCGTGGGTGACGAAGAGCACGCTGCCCGGGTATCCGCGCAGCACTTCCTCTAGCCAGTCGATACCAGCCAGGTCCAGGTGGTTGGTGGGCTCGTCCAGCAGCAGCAGGTCGGGCTCCAGCACCAGCGCACGCGCCAGCGCAACGCGCTTTTTCTGCCCGCCGGACAGCTCCGAGACGCGCAAATCTTCGGCGAGCTGCATGCGCGACAGCGTCGTCGACACGCGGTGCTGCAGCGTCCATCCGTCACTCGACTCCAGCGCCTCCTGCAGCTGGTGCAGCCGCTTCATGATTGCATCGTCGTCGGGAGACTCGGTCAACGCATGCGTCACGGCGTGGTAGTCGACCAGCAGTTGCGCCGCGCCTCCCAGCCCTTCCGCCACTGCCTCGAAGACGGTATGCGCCGGATTGAGGTCGGGCTCCTGGGCGACACTGCCGAGCTTCAGGCCCGGCGAACGCCATACCTTACCGTCATCGGCCGCAGCGACCCCCGTGATCACCCGCAGCAGGCTGGACTTGCCCGTGCCATTGCGTCCGATCAAACCGATGCGCTGGCCCGGCTCGATCACGAGATCGACGTGGTCGAGCAGCGGCACATGGCCGTAGGCCAGGCAGGCCTGGGAGAGTTGAATGAGTGGCATAGGGTTATCCGGTTGAGGTTCGTTTCAATATGAGGGGATACGTCCCCTTGCTCCCCTGCTTCGGGGGGCATTTCGGCAATTCTGAAATGGCCTCTTTCTCGCCTAGGCCTGAGCGGCCGGTTGTGCTGCGCCAAGGCGCGCTGCCAGCGCATCGGCGCGCCGACGGCTCATCCCTTTGGCGTCGCCGGCATCGCGCGCAATGCTCGCCATGGCGCGCTCCAGCGTGATTCGCGCGGTGGCAGCATCGCCCGCATCGGCCAGGGACTCGGCCAGCCCCAACAAGGCGCTGGACAACTCGGGAATGGCGCGAAGCACCGCCTGGTACATGTCGAGCGCTTCGGTCGGGCGGCCGGACACGCGCAGCGCTTCGGCAAAGTCGTAACGGATCTGCACCGACTCGGGCTCGGACGCCGATGCCGTCTGCAGGTGCGCGACGGCCACATCAGGCCGCCCCTCGCGCAGTGCCAGCAGCCCCGACAGATGGTGAATGGCCCCGGCGCGCGGCGCGAGCGCGAGCGCCTCCTCGACCAGCGTTCGAGCCGTCGGCAGGTCTCCGGCTGCCATGCTTGCGCGCACCCGTTCCTCGAGCGCGACGGTGCGGCGGCGCGGTCCGAGCATGCGCGAGAGCAGGCTCACGCGAATCTCCGCGCAAGTGACATTGCTGGCACGGCATCGCCCCGGCATCGATAGGGATGATCGATATCTGATAATAATTGCTTCATTGATTCAGGCGTAGAAACTTACTAGAGCGTTTTTTGATCATAATACTGGCCGCGGAACGAGCAAAAAATGAAAAGGGCGGCCTGAGCCGCCCCCTTCTGTCAACACTGCCTCCCCCGAAGGGAGCACTGAAATTTAAACAATCAGCGGCACGATCAGCAGTGCCACGATGTTGATGATCTTGATCAGCGGGTTCACGGCCGGACCGGCCGTGTCCTTGTAGGGGTCGCCGACCGTGTCACCGGTGACAGCCGCCTTGTGGGCTTCGGAGCCCTTGCCGCCGAAGTGGTTGTCTTCGATGTACTTCTTGGCGTTGTCCCAAGCACCGCCACCGGTGGTCATGGAGATGGCCACGAACAGGCCGGTGACGATAGAGCCCATCAGCACACCACCCAGGGCCTGCGGACCGAGCGCCAGACCCACGACGATTGGCACGCCAACCGGCAGGAGCGACGGCACGATCATTTCCTTGATCGCAGCCTTGGTCAGCATGTCCACCGCCGTGCCGTAATCCGGCTTGGCCGTGCCTTCCATGATGCCGGGGATTTCCTTGAACTGACGACGCACTTCCACCACCACGGAACCGGCAGCGCGGCCGACAGCTTCCATCGCCATGGCACCGAAGAGATAGGGAATCAGGCCGCCGATGAGGAGGCCGACCACCACCATGTGGTTGGACAGGTCAAAGGTCAGCGTCTTGCCGGCATGCTCCAGGGCATGCGTGTAGTCGGCAAACAAAACCAGCGCGGCCAGGCCGGCCGAACCGATGGCGTAGCCCTTGGTCACGGCCTTGGTGGTATTGCCCACGGCGTCCAGAGGATCGGTGACCGCGCGCACGGAGTCGGGCAGGTCCGCCATTTCCGCAATGCCGCCGGCATTGTCGGTAATGGGGCCGTAGGCGTCGAGGGCAACGATGATGCCCGTCATCGACAACATGGAGGTCGCGGCGATCGCGATGCCATATAGTCCGGCCAGGTTATAGGCCAGCAGGATGGATGCGCAAACGGCAATCACCGGCCAGGCGGTGGACTTCATCGACACGCCGAGGCCGGCGATGATGTTGGTTCCGTGCCCCGTGGTCGAGGCTTGCGCGACGTGCTGCACTGGCGCGTACTCGGTTGCTGTGTAGTACTCGGTGATCACCACCATCAGCGCCGTCAGGACCAGGCCAATCACAGCCGTTCCGTACAGGTGCCAAGCCGTGATCGTCGTGGCGCGGCCACTGATATCGAATGTGGCTGTCTTGAGCAGGTCGCCCATGATCCAGTCGGTCAGCGGGTAGAAGGCAATCAGTGCCAGCACGCCCGCAACGATCAGGCCGCGGTACAACGCGCTCATGATCTTCTTGCCGGGGATGATCTTGACGAACATGCAACCGATGATGGAGGCGATGATGGCGAAACCGCCGATGACCAGCGGATACACCACCGCGGCCGTGGATGCGGTCTTCACGATCAGCGCGCCGAGAATCATGGTGGCGATCAGGGTCACGGCATAGGTCTCGAACAGGTCGGCCGCCATGCCGGCGCAGTCGCCGACGTTGTCGCCCACGTTATCCGCGATCACCGCCGGGTTGCGCGGGTCGTCCT
>CANJRC010000133.1 GCA_947476535.1 Betaproteobacteria bacterium | reverse complement strand
TACGATCCGCTGGCCGATTTCGCGCCGGTCGGCATGGTCGGAACCATGCCCATGATAGTCGTGGTGCCGAGCGTTCTTCCGGTCAAAAATATTGACGAGTTCCTGCGTTACGTCAAGGCCAGTCCCGGCAAATATTCCTATGCCACGGGCGCAAGCGGCGGCAACACACATCTCGTCACGGCAATTTTCCTGCAGAGTGCCGGCCTCAGCATGACCGATATTCCATACAAGGGCTCGTCCCAGGCGCTGGTGGACGTGGTGGGGGGGCGCGTGCACTTGTTCCTCGATGTCCCGGGCAGCGTGTTGCCGATGATTCGCGACGGCAAGCTCAGGGCGCTGGCGGTGACCAGCAGCGCGCGCGCGAGCGTACTGCCCGAGGCACCCACCCTGGCCGAATCAGGCTTCCCCGGCTTCGATGCGGGCTTCTGGATGGGGTTGCTGGCGCCGGCGAAAACACCGGCTGGCGTGCTCGAGCGCTTGAATGCGGATCTGAACAAGGTACTGGAGCAACCCGATATGCAGCAACGCCTGGAGCAGCAGGGTTACATGGTCAAGCCGACCCGCCATGTCGAATTCGGCGAATTCCTTAAAAAGGATGTTTCGCAGTTCGCGGCGGCGGTCAAGATGCTGGGTCTGAAGGCGCAATAGCGGGATCGCCCCATTGCAGATTTCGAAATGCAAAAGCCCAGCGGAGATGGCTGCGCCAGATGCCTATGACGCTTTCTGCGTCCCAGACCAGCGCAATGAAGACTTTAATTTTGAATGGCTCAATTAAGAGCGTGGTGAATTTATGGAGTCTGGGGACGGTACTGCATTGAACTCGCAAAAAGTCGAGGATGGCGTCGGCGTACCCTCTGGTGGATCCAGCGTCCCAGCGTTCGATGTCATTGTGATTGGCGCTGGCTTTGCAGGGCTGTATGCGCTAAAGCGCCTTCGTGATCTGGGCTATTCAGTGCTGGTTTGCGAGGCCGGCAGCGATGTGGGCGGGGTCTGGTACTGGAACCGTTATCCGGGTGCGCGCTGTGATGTGGAGAGCCTTCAGTATTCATACTCCTTCTCCAAGGAACTTGAGCAGGAATGGGAGTGGTCCGAACGCTACGCTAGCCAGCCGGAAATTCTGCGCTATCTCAATCACGTGGCCGATCGCTTTGAGTTACGCCGGGATATCCGTTTCCAGACGCGTGTCGAGTCGGCGATTTACGATGAAAGTCACGGCGGCTGGACCCTGTCACTGAACGGCAATCAAACGACAAAGGCAAGCTTTTGCGTGATGGCAAGTGGCGGGCTTTCCGTGCCGCGCCTGCCGGATATACCTGGCATTGATCACTTCGCGGGAAAGATTTACCACACCGGACAGTGGCCCCATGAACCAGTGGACTTCACCGGAATCCGCGTTGGCGTAATTGGCACTGGTTCGTCGGGGATTCAAGTCATTCCCAAGGTGGCAGCGCAGGCCTCCAAGCTGGTTGTCTTTCAGCGAACCGCCAATTTTTCGGTGCCTGCGCGAAACGCGCCCTTGTCGCCGGAGGTGCAGCGGGCCTGGAAGGCTATTTATCACGAGTACCGGGCCCGCGCGAGGCAGGTTGGCACCATCTATGAAGTAAGCGAGAAGCGGACTTTCGATGTGACCGAGGAAGAGCGACAGCGGGAATACCAGCGGCGCTGGGATAAGGGCGGTGTGAACGTGATTCAGTCTTTTCGCGATGTCATGGTCGACAAGAGCGCCAATGACGTGATCGCTGATTTCGTCCGCGCGCGCATTCGCGCCACGGTGAAAGACACCTCAACGGCCGAGGCTCTTTGCCCGGTGGGCTATCCCCTCGGTGCAAAGCGCATCTGCGTAGACACGGACTATTTCGAAACCTACAACCGCCCGAACGTGGAACTTGTCGACCTGAAGAAGAACCCGATCAGCCGGGTTGACGCCAATGGTGTCGCCACCACGGGCGGGTACCACGAACTGGATGCGCTGATTTGCGCCACAGGCTACGATGCCCTCACCGGGGCCTTGCTGAATATCGATATTCGCGGCCGTGGCGGAATGACATTGAGGCAGAAGTGGTCGCAGGGACCGCGCAACTATCTTGGCCTGATGACCGGCGGTTTTCCCAACATGTTCATCGTTACGGGTCCCGGTAGCCCCTCCGTGCTGGCGAATGTGGTGGTCGGTATCGAGCACCACATAGAGTGGATCGCCGACTGCATCAATTTCCTTCGAGCGAACGGGGTGCGAACAATCGAGGCCACCCCGCAAGCCGAAGATCGGTGGGTCGAACATGTCAACAAGGCGGCAAACAAGACACTCTTTCCCCTGGCCAATTCCTGGTGGCTGGGTGCGAACGTTCCTGGAAAGCCTCGTGTCTTCATGCCCTACGTGGTGAAGTTCGGGCACTACCGCCGTGAGTGCCAACAAGCGGCGGACAATGGCTATGAGGGTTTTGCTTTGGGAGCGAATTAAGGCGGGATCGGTGTTTCGGAAGAATGGCTGTCTCTTGCAGTCGTCTGTGACGGTCACCGGTTGAGCAATCAGGAAGTCATGACGTCACAAATAAGGGTTGATGCTATGGAGAAAACATCATCTAACGCGCCAAGGCTCGGAACACAAGGTGTTCTTTCATGTCTGGATTGCACCGTCCTGAGGCTGGCATGAGTGGCCCACTTGATGGCATGCGGGTGCTCGACCTGACGAGCGTGGTCATGGGGCCCTACACAACGCGGATTCTCGCCGACATGGGGGCAGAGGTGATCAAGGTGGAGACGCGCGCAGGCGATTCGACCCGCCGCCTGGGACCGGAGCGCCACCCCGGCATGGGCTATTACTTTCTGAACCTCAATCGCGACAAGCGCAGCATCGTCCTCGACCTCAAACATAGCGCGGGCGTGGAAGCATTGATGAGGCTCGCTGCCAAGGCCGATGTCATCGTTTCCAATATCCGCCCAAAGGCCATGGCCCGGCTGGGCATTACATACGAGTCGCTATCGAAGCTCAATGCAAGGATCGTCTATGCGAGCCTTGTCGGGTACGATCAGGGCGGTCCCTACGCCGGAAACCCTGCCTACGACGACCTCATGCAGGCCGCCGTCGGTTTGCCGGCTCTCGCGGCACGCGCCGGAGACAAAGTACCGCGCTATGCGCCGCTCAACCTGAGCGACCGCGTTGTCGCGCTGGCGGCAGTCAACGCAATACTGGGCGCATTGCTGATGCGCGCCACGACAGGACATGGCCAGGCCGTCGAGGTTCCGATGTTCGAGACCATGGCTGATTTCGTGCTGGTGGAACATCTGGGCGGTCTCACTTTTGATCCGCCGGCTGGACCATCAGGCTACTCGCGCACGCTCACAAAATACCGCAATCCTTTCCCGACGAAGGACGGATACATCTCGGCGCAGGTCTACAACGATAAGCACTGGCGAGCATTCTTCACGATATGCGGCATGCAGGACCGCTATTCAAACGATCCGCGTTTTGCCGACCTTGGGGCGCGAACCCGCCATATGGACGACGTCTATCTGCTGATTGCGGAAGTCATGCGCACGCGCACGACCGATGAGTGGCTGAAGTTGCTGCAGGACGCGGATATTCCGGCCACGCGGATGCATACCATCGAGTCGATACTCGATGACCCGCAACTCGAGGCGACAGGTTTTTTTCAATTCGCCGATCATCCTTCGGAGGGAACGATTCGCACCATGAGGCCGCCCACGCGGTGGTCAACCCAATCCGATGATCATCCTGGACGCCATGCGCCTCGGCTGGGTGAGCACAGCTCGGAAGTCTTGGCTGAGGCGGGCTATTCTCAGCAGGAAATTGCACAGCTGGTTGCTGATAAGGTGACGTTCCAGGCCTCGAGATAGCACGCCCCTCTCGACCAGGATCGATCCAAGCTATAAAGCGCGTCAGAATCGAAGGAGAAATTGCCTTGGCTTTCATTCACATCCCGCCTGCCGTGCTCCCCCCGGAGTGCGAGGAGCTTCGTGAGGAGGTACGGGCATTCCTGTCCAAAGAAATGCCGCACCACCGGCAAAAGAAGGAAGCCGCCTTTTCGTTCTTCGACCCGGCTTTCAGCCGCAAGCTTGGCGAGCGCGGCTGGCTCGGCATGACCTGGCCAAAGCAATACGGCGGTCATGAACGAAGCTTCCTCGAGCGCTATGTCGTATTGGAGGAGCTTCTGGCTGTGGATGCGCCCATTGCCGCGCACTGGGTGGCCGACCGCCAAAGTGGCGATCAGCTGATTCGCTTCGGTACCGAGGAAATGCGCACGACTATCGTGCCGGGAATAGCTCGGGGAGAGGTCTATTTCTGCGTTGGCATGAGCGAACCCGACGCAGGTTCGGACCTGGCAGGCATTCGCTCTCGTGCCGAGCGCGTTCCCGAGGGCTGGAGGTTAAATGGGACGAAGATCTGGAATTCGGCCCATCACGCCCATTACATGATCGCGCTGGTACGCACGCAACCGGCAGGCGATAGCCGGCATGCCGGACTTTCCCAGTTGCTTATCGATCTCACTACCCCGGGCATCACCATCCGTCCCATCCTGAACCTGCGCGGCTACGTCAACTTCAACGAAGTTCACTTCAATGACGTGATCCTGCCCGCCGATTGTCTGCTCGGCAAGGAGGGGGCCGGCTGGAAGCAGGTGAGTACCGAGCTTGGATTCGAACGTAGCGGACCGGAAAGATATCTCTCCAGCATTGAGTTGCTGATGCAGATGCTCAACTCCGCCTCGCCGGATAACGAACGCCAGGCGGTTGCGCTAGGCAGGCTCGTTTGCGAGGCGCGGACGCTGCGCCGCATGTCGATCGGTCTGACGGCCATGTTCGTTCGACGGGAGGACCCGGGCGTGATATCGGCCATGGTGAAGGACATGGGCACCACCTTTGAGCAGCGGATTCCCGAGATGGCGGCTGAGTTGTTCGACGTCGAGCTTGGCGATCCGGCCTCTCCACTGGCGCAGCTTGCCGCCATCACCATCCAGAACGCCCCCTCGTTTTCCCTGCGCGGCGGCAGTCGGGAAGTATTGCGGGGGATGATTGCCAAAGGCATGGGGCTGCGATGAGCAACGACCAGCAATTGATATCGGACAGCATCAACCGCTTGTTCGAGAAGGAAGTCAACCGGAATGTTCTCGAGAGCTTCGAGAAGGGGCAGCATCCGGAATCGCTTTGGCAATTGATAGAGGAGGGCGGCTATCACCGGGTGCTTGACGTTGAAAGCGGCGCCACGTGGTCGGATGTTCAGCCTATCTTGCGCGCCATCGGGTATTACCGCGTGCCGCTGCCTTTGGCAGAAACGCTGCTGGCCAATTGGATCGCCAGCAGGGCGGGTTTGTCCGAATGTGACGGACCGGCCACGATCATCGACGGCGGGACGCTGGAGGCTCGGGCGCAGGCTGGCACATTCCTGTTGTCCGGTACGGCGAACCGGGTTCCCTGGGGCAGACAGGCACAGCGCTTTGTCATTCTGTGCAAGATCGACGGTCGCTGGATCGCCTGTACTGTGGGGGCAGGGAACAAGGGAATTGCCAGCATTGTGCCGGGCGCCAATGTCGCCTCCGAGCCTCGAGACACGATTCGATTCGATCAATGTCGCTGCGATGAACACGCCCACGTTGATCTTCTTGATGAGGATCCGGTGAGGACCTATGGCGCTCTTGTCCGGGCTGTCGCGATGACCGGGGCTGCGGAATCGGTCCTTGCCCAGGCGTTGCAGCACGCCAACGTGCGCATCCAGTTCGGCCGGCCGATTGGCAAGTTCCAGGCAATACAACACATGCTCGCTGAAGTGGCCACCGACGTGGCTGCGGCGCTCGCGGCGGTCTCGGGCGCCTGTGACGCTGCCGGCGGCAGGAACGCCTGGATCGAAGTGGCGACCGCCAAGGTGATGGCGGGTGGTGCCGCCATACGTGCGGCGCGCGTTACGCACCAAGTGCATGGCGCAATGGGCTTTACCCATGAGCACATGCTTCACTATGGCACTCGGCGCATCTGGTCCTGGCGCAACGAGTATGGATCGGATGCCAGTTGGGCAGGTCTTGTCGGCGCGGCCTCGATCCGCAGGGGAGGCAGCGCTTTTTGGCCGGACGTCACTGAACAGGTGGCTCGACTCCAATGGCAACGTAACCCGATAGAACAAGAGACATGACAAAAATGTTCATTGGATACGATAGCGAAAGAACAGGCCGAGCGAACGGTGGCTCCAACTTCGCCCGGGCTCTATTTTTTGCTGCCGCCATGGGCTTTGGCAGTCTGGCGGCCGCGGCCGATGCCTTCCCGGTTCGTCCGGTCACATTTGTTGTTCCCTATGCACCAGGGGGCCCCAACGACATCATCGCCCGACTATCCGGTGACGAACTGTCAAAAGGGTGGAAGCAGCCAGTTCTGATCGAAAATCGCGCAGGTGGAGGTGGATTGGTTGGCGCATTGTACGTGTCGCAGCGTCCGCCGGACGGGCACACGTTCTTCATTTCGACCAATGTGCTCACCTTCCCGATTTTTAACAAGGACTCCACGTTTCGCCCGAAAGAAGATGTGACGCCTATTACCATCCTAGTCGGCGGACCGCACCTGCTGGTCGGGGCGGCCAACGGCCGCAGCCTGGCCGATCTGGTTGCCATCGCCCGGACCAGTCCGGGCAAGCTGAATGTTGGCGTGATCAGCATGACAGTGCCCCATCTGGATACGGCCTACCTTTTCCAGCGGGTCGTGAAATCCGACGTGGCAATGATTCCTTACAATAGCGCGACCCAGGCGCTACAAGCGCTGGTGGCGGGCCAGATCGACATGTTTCTTACCAGCATTCAGAACGCGAAACCCCAGGTCCTTGCGGGAAGATTGCGGGGCCTGGCGGTTGCCTCGGGCCGGCGCACATCTGATCTGCCTGAGGTCGCCACATTTCAAGAGCAGGGCTATGCCTATGAGGCCGGATTCTGGCTTGGCATTTACGGCCCGAGGGGCTTGCCGGCTAATCTCGCCAATCGTCTTTCTGCCGATTTTGCAACGATCTTTGAAATTCCCGCCATACGGGACCGCATTGCCGGCCTGGGCATGAACCTGATTTTGTCTGGGGCTGATGAAATGAAGCGGCGGATGGAAGAGGAAGAGCGCCGTGATCTTGATGCGGCGAAGCTGGTGAACCTGAACTAGGGATTCACTGAACAAGGGGGAAAGCTCCCCTTGTATATCCCAACTTCAGAGGGAAGCGTCGACGGCCTTGTGCATAGTCGGAGCTTGATCAGCGCTTCCCTAGGACTACTTTCTAAAAAATAGCTTTGGCTTTCTTGGACCGCCTAGTCAGAGATCCAATTTAATGCCAGGCAGTCAGTGGGAAAGGGGGACTTTTCCGCCCTTACTGTATTTTTGGAGGAGATTTCAAATGCACACGTTTATTAAGAACCTTTCTATTTTTCTGGTGTTGATTGCGGCGTCCGTGACTGGTATGCAAGCGTCTGCTCAGACGTTTCCAAGCAGGCCAATACGGCTGATCGTCCCCTACGGACCAGGAGGTAACACCGATCTTCTGGCGCGTTCGGCAGGCCAGAAACTGGGCGAAGTTCTGGGCCAGCCAATTCTCGTGGAAAACAGGCCTGGCGCATCGACACTCATTGGCACCCGATTGGCAGTACAGGCACCGGCCGATGGATACACCCTGTTTATGGGGAACAATGCTACCGCCATTCTCCCGGTCATATCGAGCACACCGGCCGGATACCAATTCGAGGATTTCACACCGCTCGGCAGCGTGGGGACTTTCCCGATGGTGCTGTCGGTGACTCCTTCGCTACCCATCAGGTCAGTTTCGGACCTGATCGCCTACGACAAGAACAGCCCGGGAAAACTCAACATTGGCGAGGCTGGCGGTCATACCCAACTGCTTTCGGAAAGACTCAAATATTTGACCGGGCTAAAGCTCGTGGACATCAACTTCGGCGGTGCCGCGCAGGCGCTCACCAATGTTGCAGGCGGTCAGATCCAGATGTTCATCGACGGCGCTCCGACAAGCATAGTGCTTCACAAGGGCGAGAAGATACGGATTATTGCCGTTGCCGCGGACAAGCGCCTGTCCCAGATACCGGAAGTGGCGACCTTCAAGGAACAGGGGTTCTCGCCAATGACGGCCAGCGCATGGTTTGCCCTGTTTGTGGCCAGCAAGACGCCTGAGCCCATCTTGCGATTGCTTACTCAGGCGACTGAAAAAGTCGTGGCGGATCCCGCCGTCAGGGAGCGCATCGCCGCATCTGGCGGAGATCCTTGGTCAGGGACTGCCGCCGAATTCGATGCATACATCAAGCAAGATACTCGGGCGCTTTATGAGGATGCGCGGCGTTCGGGGTACAAGTTGCCCTGACGACGGGTGGCGGTTTTATCCAGCGCCCCAAAGATCCATTGCGTTCCGCAAGAAATTGCTGGAGTGGATAAAACGCGATGGCATCGACAGCGGCCCGCGTATTGGTGTAACCCGTTGCCGGATTTACTCCGGCTTGATATTCGCCGCCTTGAATATGGGCGCCCACTTCGCCAGATCAGCCTTGATGAAGTTCGTGAACTCCTCTGGAGTTGACGAACCGACGACCAATCCCATGTCGACGAGTTTCCTGCGCAGTTCCACATCCTTGAGTGCTTCGACGGTGGAACGGTTGAGCCGGTTGACGACATCGGGCGGAAGTCCGGGGGGGCCAACAAGTCCCTGCCAGGCAGATGCTTCAAAATCCTTGATGCCGCTTTCCTGGATGCTCGGCAGATTGGGAAACAGCGACCAACGTTTGGCAGACGTCACGGCGATGCCAATCACCTTGCCCGAGTCGACGAAGGGCTTGACCGTTCCCGACGTGATGGACATCTGCACCTGGCCGCCAGCCACCGCGCTGAAAGCCGGCGCGTCGCCCTTGAACGGAACATGCGTGGCATCGATTCCGGTGGCGTAGCGCAGCAGTTCGAAGCTCAGGTGACCGGTGGTGCCGGCGCCCGATGAGGCGAAATTCAGTTTGCCTGGATTGGCTCGCGCGTAGTCGATGACGCCCTTGACGTCACGGAAGGGCATGGACGGATTGGTCACCATGACGACATAAGTTTCGATGCTGCTCGAGATGGGCGTGTAGTCCTTGCCAGGCTCCAGTTTGAAGTCCGGGCTCATGAGCGGCAGGTTGGTTCCGATGGCGCTATTGAATACGCCGATCGTGTAACCGTCTTTCGGAGCCCTGATGATCGCTTCGGCCCCGATCCGGCCGCCCGCGCCGGTGCGATTCTCGACCACGAT
>CANJRC010000132.1 GCA_947476535.1 Betaproteobacteria bacterium | reverse complement strand
GGCTATGCGAAGGCCAATCCGGGCAAGCTCAACTTCGCGGTCCAGCAGGGCACGGTGAGTCATTACTTCGCGGAGCTCTTCCGGCAAACCGCCGGCATCGAGCTGACGCTGGTGCCCTACAAGAGTTCGGCTGCGTCCCTGCCGGACCTTGTCGGCGGCCAGATCGACCTCGCGATCTCGAACGTGACGGTGAAGCCCATGGTCGATGCGGGGAAACTCATCGCCATCGCCGTGTCGAGCAAGGAGCGCTGGTCGCCGTTCCCCAATCTCCCCACGTTGATGGAGTCCGGCCTGCCGATGCTGGACACCTCCTGGTACATCCTCGTGTCCGGTGCCGGCACGCCTCGCGATATCACCGAGCGTGTGCGGCTGGCCTTCTCCGAATCGCTCAAGCTGCCGGCAATCGAAAAGATGTTCGCCGATGCCGGTTTGATCGGCCACCCGAACATGACGCCGCAGGAAATCACCGACCGCCTGCGCGCGGAGCGCAAGATCTGGGAGCCGGTCATTCGCAAGGCGGGCATCAAGTTGCAGTAGTCCTGCTGGGAGGCATCGTGGCTTCATTGAACGGCAAGGTCGCTATCGTCACCGGCGCAAGCGGTGGCATCGGCAAGGGTATCGCGCACAAGCTTGCCGAAGAGGGCGCAATCGTCGTCGTCAACGGGCGCAGGCGCGCCACCGGCGAAGCGGTGGTGCAGTCGATTCGCGAGGGCGGGGGCAGGGCCGACTACATCGGCGGCGACATCCTCTCCGGCGAGGCGATGCGGGCGCTGGCGGAGCAGACCATCCAGCGCTTCGGCCAGATCGACATCCTCGTGGCCAGTGCCGGCGGGCAGGTTGCGGGAGAGGCGTCCGATGCCTCGCGACTCGATCCGGAGGCGCGGCTGTTTCGCAATCTCGATCCGGCGGTCGTGGCTGAGCGCGTGTCGGCGGCTACCCTGGGAAAGCTCAACCCGGCGCATGCTGTGGTCAATCACATGCTTGAGCGCGGCGGCGGCAACATCCTCTTCATCACTTCTGAAGGCGGTCGTGTGGCGACTAAGGGGCAGACGGTGGCATCGCTGTCCGCGGGCGGCCTCATCATGATGGCCAAGGTGCTGGCCAAGGAACTCGCGGCATCGAAGATCCGCGTGAATACCATTGCCGTCACCTTGGTGGAGGACACACTCTCGTGGGATGTGTTCATGCGCGGTGATGCCGATCGCCGCAGCATGTACGCGAAGATCCAGAAAAAGGCGCCGTTGGGACTGGCTAAACCAGGCGACATCGCGGAGTTAGCGGCATTTCTCGTTTCTGACAAGGCGGCCTACATCACGGGTGCTACGGTCAGCCCTACAGGCGGGTTGACCTATTCATAGTCCATCAGCCCTCGGTGGGGCTGATCGATTCGCAGCCCATCAGTCGACGATCCGGCGCGCCCCGTCGTAGCGCTTGTTCCAGTAGCCAAGCTTCATGTTCTCGGTACGCACCACGGCGCCGGGCTTTGGGGCGTGGATGAATCGTTCGTCGCCAAGGTAGATGCCCACGTGCGAGTAGGGGCGGCGTTCGGTGTTGAAGAACACCAGGTCGCCGGGCTCTAGCGCGGCGCGCTCGATAGGCGAGCCCTGCGCGCTTTGTGCCGCGGCGTTGTGCGGCAGCTTCACGTCATAGGCCTGCAGGAACACGTGTGCGACCAGGCCGCTGCAATCGAAGCCCGAGGCCATGGACTTGCCGCCGCGCTTGTAATCGAACCCCGCCGCGGCCAGCGCGGCGAACAGCATTTCGGGGGAACGGGCAGTAGGCGCTTCGCTGCGCGTAACAGCGGTGGCCTGCGTTTCAGCGCGCTTAATTGCCGTTGCGCTTTCGGCGGGTGCGCCAGGGCGCTTCGATGAGGCTGTGGCCTGAGGAAGGTTTGCCAAAGCACCCGGCGTGGCGGTTTGCACGCGCGCTTCCTCCACTGGTGCCGGCAGGTAGGTCGCGCAGCCGGAGAGGGCCAGCACGGTAGCTAATATTTCAATAAAAAACAGTATCTTGTAAATCTTCATTGATGTAATTTAGTAAAATATCGACGCAAAGTAAAGTCCCCTGCCACAGGAGCGGAAAATCCAGCCGTGAACATTGCGCCACTAGCGCGTCAGCCTGCGCCGAATTGGCCCGTTACTTGGATACCATGCTCGACATGTCTTCCTTCCCGATCCCCGTCGTTCGGCACCACCTGTCGCGCTTCCTGGCGGCATGGACGATGCTCCTCTCGCTCGCCATGAGCGCGCCGGCAGTCAAGGCCGACATCGAGGTCATCGCGTTGCGCTATCGCAGTGCCGAACAGGTCATCCCCATGCTGCAGCCGCTGGTGGAGCCGGGCGGCGCGCTCACGGGCATGCAGAACCAGCTCGTCATCCGCGCCAGCCCCAACAACATCGCCGACCTGCGCCGCGTGCTTGTCACCATCGACAGCAGGCCGCGACAGTTGAAGATCTCGGTGCGCCAGGGCGCCGAGGGCGCGGCGAGCGATCGCGCGGCCGCGGTTTCGGGCGCGCTCTCCAGCGGTGGCGGCGGCAGCGTGCAGGGACGCATCGTGAGTTCGCAGGATGCCTCCGACAGCCGCGTCACCCAGACGCTGCAGGTGTTGGAAGGCAACGTGGCGGTGATCCAGGTCGGAACCTCGCAGCCGGTGCCCAATCGCGTGGTCACGCGCACGCCCTCCGGCGGTGTGGTGATCACCGATGCGACGGCGTATCGCGACGTCACCACGGGTTTCTCCGTGTTGCCGCGCATCTCGGGCGAGCGCATCACGCTGGAGATCAACCCGCAGCGCGATACCGTGAACGCCAATGCGGGGCCGGTCGGGACGGTCAACGTGCAACGCGCCAGCACCGTGGTCAGCGGTAGGCTTGGCGAGTGGATCGAACTGGGCGGCATGAGCCAGACCGAGACACGCAGCGGGTCCGCAATCCTCTCCAGTTCCAGCGCAAGCCGAAGCGACAATCGGTCGATATGGGTCAAGGTTGAAGAGCTCCGCTAGCGTGGCCGAGACCGAGCCTGGCGCGACTGGGGCGGCGGTCGTGGATGCGGCCCCGCAACACGCCATCCATCCTGTCGCGGACGCCGATCTCGCGAGTGTGTTCTCCGCTGACGGCCCGCTCGCGCGCGGCGTACCGGGTTACCGCGCGCGAGCGCAGCAGCTGGAGATGGCCTCGAGGATCGCGCATGCCATCCGCGATGCCGGCGTGTTCGTGTGCGAGGCGGGCACCGGCACCGGAAAGACTGTCGCCTACCTCGTGCCGGCGCTGCTGTCGGGGGCCAAGGTCATCATCTCCACCGGTACCAAGCCGCTGCAGGACCAGCTGTTCCGGCGTGACCTGCCGATGGTGCGCGAGGCGCTGGGCATCCCGGTCACCGCCGCGCTGCTCAAGGGCCGCGCCAACTACGTCTGCCACCACCACCTCGAGCGCAACCTGCATGATGGTCGCCTGCCCGATCGCGACGCCGTGGCGCATCTGCAGCAGATCGTGCGTTTTTCCAAGCAGACGAAATCCGGTGACCGAAGCGACTTTCCCGAAGTGCCCGAGGATGCCTTCGCGTGGAGCCTCGCCACATCCACGCGAGAGAACTGCCTGGGGACCGCGTGCAGCGAATACAACCGCTGCTTCGTGATGGCGGCGCGGCGCGATGCATTGGCCGCCGACGTGGTGGTGGTGAACCACCATCTCTTTTTTGCCGACGTGATGCTGCGCGACGAAGGCCTCACCGAACTGTTGCCTGCCTGCAACGCGGTCATCTTCGACGAGGCGCACCAACTCGCCGACGTGGCGACGCTGTTCTTCGGTGAAAGCGTTTCGACGGCGCAACTGATCGATCTTGCGCGTGACACGCGCGTGGCCGCGGCCACCGCTGCCAAGGACGCCGCCGACCTGCCGCTCGCAGCCGCGGCGCTTGAGCGCGCGGCGCGCGACTTGCGCCTGGCGCTTCCGCGCGAGGGGGCGCGCCTCACAGCGCGCGAGCTGCGCGGACAGCCGGACTTTCGCATGTCGGTGGCGGGGGCGGAGGCCGCGCTTGCGCCGCTAGCGGCAAGCCTTGCTGCGGTCGCCGAGCGCGACGAAAGCCTGGATGCCTGTTCGCGCCGCGCCACCGACATGCTCGACACGCTGCGGCGCTGGCGCGACGCGGACGATGGCGGGAGGGCCGTGCACGCCGCCATGCCGCGCGCAGGGTCGGGCGTCAATGACGATGACGATGCGCCGGGCGCTGGCCTCGAGGGCCCCGCTGGTGGCCCCGAAGCTGGCCCATTGGTGCGCTGGGCCGAAGCCTTCACGCAGTCGCTCGCGCTGCACGCCACGCCGCTGGAGATCGGGCCTATCTTCCGACGGCAGATGCAGGGACGGCCGCGCGCGTGGATCTTCACCTCGGCCACGCTCGCCGTGGGCGGCAACTTCAAGCACTACCTCGCGGAACTTGGCCTCGACAGCGCCGAGAGCCCTGTCGACACGGCGTGCTGGGACAGCCCTTTCGACTACCAGAACAACGCCATCCTATGCGTGCCCAAGGGGCTGCCCGAACCCAACAGCCGGGAGCATACCGAGGCGGTGGTGGAAGCGGCGCTGACGGCCATACGCGCCAGCGGCGGCCGGGCGTTCCTGCTCTTCACCACGTTGCGCGCCATGCGCCACGCGCATGAGCTCCTGCAGTCGCGCTTCAAGGACCTCGGCCTCGATTACCCGCTGATGGTGCAGGGGGAGGGATCGCGCAGCGAACTTCTGGAGCGCTTCCGGCGCCTGGGCAATGCGGTGCTGGTGGCGAGCGCGAGCTTCTGGGAGGGCGTGGACGTGCGCGGCGAGGCGCTGTCGCTCGTTGTCATCGACAAGCTGCCCTTCGCTCCGCCAGACGATCCGGTGCTGGAAGCGCGCCTGGAGCGCCTGAAGGCCGAGGGCGGCAATCCCTTCATGGACTACCAGCTGCCTCAGGCGGCCATTGCATTGAAGCAGGGCGCGGGCCGGCTCATCCGCGACGAGAACGACCGTGGCGTGCTCATGATCTGCGATCCGCGCCTGGCCACCAAACCCTACGGCCGGCGCATCGTCGCGAGCCTGCCGCCGATGCGGCGCACGCGCGAGCTGGCGGATGTGGAAGCGTTCTTTGCTGCTCAAATCAGCAAAGCGAAGAGTTCGTCGTGAGGGAGCGCATGGGCGAGATCGTGATAGGTGTCGAGCCGCTGGGCTTTCCCTGGAAGACCCGCGATCCGTTCCTCTTTTGCGTCCATCACGATGATGCCTATCCGCCGGGAAACGACAGACTCGGGCCGGCGGCGTCTCTGGCCGGTCGCGAACTGGGTTCGGACTTCGCCGGCAAAGACGGCTGGCGCATGTACCACGGCACCGTGGTGCCAGGCTTTCCGCAGCATCCGCATCGCGGCTTCGAGACTGTGACCATCATGCGCCATGGGATCATCGACCATTCCGACTCGCTGGGTGCGACGGCGCGCTTTGGCGCCGGGGACAGCCAGTGGCTGACGGCAGGGCGGGGCATTGTGCATTCGGAAATGTTCCCGCTGCTCGATGCCGACGCACCCAACCGGCTGGAGTTGTTCCAGATCTGGCTGAACCTTGCCGCTCGCGACAAGATGGTGGCGCCGCACTTCGGCATGTACTGGTGTGGAAAAACGCCCGTGCACCGCGAGGTGGATGCCGCAGGGCGCGCGGTGGAGGTAGTGGTGCTCGCCGGGCGGCTCGGCAATGCAGTGCCGCCGGCGCCCCCGCCACACTCCTGGGCCAGCGATCCTGCGAGCGACCTCGCGATCTGGACCATCAAGCTGGCGCCGGGGGCGCGCTGGACGCTGCCGGCGGCGCGTCCGGGTACGTTGCGCACGCTGTATTACTTTCGCGGCGAAGGGCTGCGCATCGACGGTGGTGAGATCCCGCGTTATCACGCTGTCGACCTCGTGCCCGATTTATCGGCGACCATAGAGAACGCTGGCGACGAGGGGGAGCTGCTGTTGCTGCAGGGGCGTCCCATCGGCGAACCCGTGGCGCAGTACGGTCCCTTCGTGATGAACACGCGCGCCGAAATCCAGCAGGCCTTCGCGGACTACCAGCGCACGCAGTTCGGCGGCTGGCCCTTTGCCGACGATGCGCCGGTGCATCCGCGCGATGCGGCCCGCTTTGCGCGCCATGCCGACGGGCGGCTGGAGCCGGCCGCTTGAGCTTGCGGCCGGAGACATGTGAGCGGATTGTCAGTATTCGGATTCTATCTATAAGGCAGTTAGGGAGTTTATAGTAAAAATAGCAGGATTTATCTACCTGGAAATGCGTGGCGATACATCCCCTTGCCCTGGGAAACCAAGCAAAAGCTGGAAGCCTGCCTGGCGGAGACGGAACTGGCGACCCCCGGTTGGCGCGGGCTGCTGGCACGCTTGAAACGGCGCCCCAGCCTGGGCTGAGTGCTCAAATCGGCGGCCAGGCAGGTTCGCTTGCGCGGGCGCAGGTACACTGTTGGGGGCGATATCATCCGCCCAATCGAATGCATTGAAACTAAGGAATCAAGACATGGCTCGGAAAGAACCCAGTTTCGCGGAGCGGCTGCAGACGGCTGCCAAGGCGAAGCAAGTCCAGATGGAAAAAATCCGCGCAGTGGCGCAGGCCAACGAGGCGCAGTCCGCCGAGCGCCTGGCTGCGCAGGTGGAGGCAGAAAATACGCGCCAGACCAGGATCGCAGAGCGCAAGCTAGCGAACCGGGTTGCCGCCGAGCGCAGGCGCGTAGAACAAGCGGCCGAAGCCGCAAGGCTGGCACTCGCTGCTGCCGAGGAAAAGGCGCGCAAGGAGGCCGAGCGCATTGCCCGGGCCAAGGCCGAAGAGGCGCTCAAGAACGAGCAGAAGGCCGCGCGCGACTCCCGCTACGCTGCGCGCAAGGCGCGGCAGAAATAAGCGTCCGCTTCAAAATGAGGGGAAACATCCCCTCGTGTCGAACCCGCTGCTATTCCGGCCTGAAGTTGGCGAGCTTCGCCGCTTCGGTCCAGAAGCGGATTTCGTCGTTCTGCGCTTTCAGGAGGCCTTCAGGCGTGGAGCCCACGGCCTGCGCGCCGAAGGCGCTTTGCATGCGCTCGACCACCGCGGGTACTTTCAGAGCTGCTGATGCCTCGTTGCTCAGCTTCTGGACGATCTCGCGCGGCGTGCCGGGCGGCGCCCAGATGCCCACGTTCGACGCAAGCTCAAAGCCCTTCAGTCCGACCTCGGCCGCCGTCGGCACGTCGGGCAGCGGAGGCAGGCGCTTGGCGGACATTACGAAAAGCCCGCGCACCTTGCCCGCCTGCACGTTGGCGAGATAGCCCTGCGCCACCGCGACCACCAGGTCGACCTCGCTGCCCAGGATGGCCGCCATTACCTGCGCGGTGGATTTGTACGGAATGGGCTCGGCAACCAGGCCTGACTGCGCGCGGATCATCTGCATGGTGAGCTCGTTGGTCGGCACGGCGTTGCCGTGACGCAGCGGCTGCGGCTGCTTCTTGGCATAGGCGACGAGCTCGGCGAAATTCGTGGCCGGCACGCGCGTGCTGGCCAATAAGCCGTAGGGAGCGGAGGACAGGTGCGACACGGGCACAAGGTCCTTGACCGCATCTACCGAATTGTTCGCCATCAGCACCGGGTGGAAGATGATGGTGTTGCCGAGGAAGAGCGTGTAGCCGTCAGGTGCGCTTCCGGCAACGAACTTGGCGGCGATGGTGCCATTGGCACCGGCTTTCACTTCGAAGACGATGGTCTGGTTCATCGTTTTCATCATCTCGTTGGTGACCAGGCGCCCCACGCCCTCCTGCACCGAGCCCGGCGCAAAGCCGAGGATGATGCGGATCGGCTTGTTGGGGTAGGGCTGGGCCAGCGTGGCGCCCGTGCTCATCAACAGGGCGACAAGGACGGCGATACGGCGCATCAATCGATTCATGTTTCATTCCCCCGTGATTGGGCGACCGTTCACTGGCCCTTGCGGTCATCCGATCCCCGATTATGCCTGCCATCTTCACGTGATGCAGGTGCGCTGATTCTGTGTGATACGTTAGTGGGATGTCGCGCTCCCGGAACGAAAACCTCGGCTATCTCTATGGCTTGATCGGCGTTGTTGCCTTTGCGCTCACCTTGCCCGCGACGCGCGTGGCCGTGCGCTCACTCGACCCGGTGTTCGTGGGACTCGGTCGCGTGATCGGCGCGGCCCTCCTGGGGGGTGCCTACCTGCTGATCACCCAGCAGCGTCGGCCCACGCTTGCCGAATTCAGGAGCCTTGTCATCGTCGCCTTGGGCGTGGCCCTGGGATTTCCGCTGCTCACGGCGTGGGCGATGCGCCACGTGGATGCCTCGCACGGCGGCGTGGTGCTGGGCGTCCTGCCGCTGGCGACCGTGGTGGCGGGCGTCGTCATCAACGGAGAGCGGCCGTCGGCGCGCTTCTGGTTTTTTGCGCTGCTCGGCACAGTGCTGGTGGTCGGCTACTCGGCGCTACGCGGCGGCGGTGCTCTCGCCTGGGCCGATGTGGCGCTGCTGGGCGCCGTTGCTGCTGCTGCCATGGGTTATGCCCAAGGTGCGCGCCTGGCACTCGTCATGGGCGGGTTGCCGGTGATCTCATGGGCGCTGGTGATCGCGGCACCGGTGCTGGTCGTGCCAGCGGCCATGGCGGCGCCGCCGAACCTGCAATGGCCGGCGGAGGCCTGGATCGCTTTCATCTACGTGATGCTGGTGAGCCAGTTCCTGGGGTTCGTGCCTTGGTACCGCGGGCTTGCACTGGGTGGCGTTGCCAAGGTCAGCCAGGTGCAGCTGCTGCAACCCTTCCTGACCTTGCTCGCCTCTGCATTATGGGTGGGCGAGTCCGCCGATGCCGTGACGTGGCTGGTCGCGGTGCTGGTGGTCGCGGTGGTGGCGATCGGGAAATCGTCGCAGGTGGCCGGAGTGCCCGCCCGGCGGGAACCGGGGGGGTGATAGTGCTGATTACAATTATTGCGGTCAGATAGGAGCCACGTGGCCTTCTCACTAAAAGCGATAATAATAACGCGCCACGCCGCGGGCATCGATGCCTCGACTGATGCCCGCCAGCGAGTGCGGTGAGTGCGGCAACAGTGACGCTGTGCGCTAGCCGCGCTTCTTGCCTGACTTGCCCTTTTTCTTGGCCGCCAGTTCCTTCTCGAATTCCACGGCGAATTCGGCGGCCTTGCGACCGGTCTTGCCCCAGGCCGGCGCGCCGTACACGATGATGCCGAGCAGCAGGCCTTCGGCTACTTCCTGCGCGGTCAGTCCTGCCATCATGGCGGCGCGCGTGTGGTTGATGATGCCAATCTGCTCGTCGCGAATGGCATCCAGTACCACCAGGATCAGGTGCTTGTATTTCAGCGGCAGGATTGCGCCTTCGGCTTCCGACTTGAGCAGCGCCGCGCGCATGGTCGAATAGCCGTCGAACGCATCCGGGTCGAAGGATGCGAACTGCCCGAGTGTCGGGGGCATCTCGCCCATGTCGTGCGTGTAGTGATGCGCGTGTTTGGCCAATACCTT
>CANJRC010000131.1 GCA_947476535.1 Betaproteobacteria bacterium | reverse complement strand
GCGCTGTGGTGCGCCGCCGCTCGCGTTCTGGTCTTGTGGATTCTCGGGCACGTTCATGGACCGGGCTGGTTTCGGGTGCTGGAATTATCGGGACGCCCGACCTGATCAAAAGGCAATGACATCAAGGCGCTACTTTAGCAAAAAAGGCCAGCAAACCCGCGATCATTTCAGCGTCGCCGGGTCCGGCGACGCGCACATCGCGCGCGCCCAGCGCGCGCGCGTGCTCGGCGATGCGCGGATGCGATGCGAAAAGGGGCGTGGCGAACACGGCGGGCCGCGCCGCGACAGGCAGCAATAGAAGCAGGTTGTCCAGCGCGCCACGCGAATGCACGGTGAGCGCCGCAATGCCGTCCGCCATCCAGCGCCCCGCAAGCGGCCGAATCGTCGACTCGGCATCGTGCTTCGGCAGCGCCCGCCGGTAGCACTCGGCCACGCTCACCCGGGCACCCCGTGACCGCAAGGCATCGACCAGCCATTCGCGCCCGCCCTCTCCGCGCACGATGAGGATGGATCGCCCTGCGACGGCGGCCGGCTGGAACTCGGGCAGCGCCGCCAGCGCTTCGCTGTCAGCGCCCTGCGTGGGCGCGATCACCTTCGCGAGACCCCGGCGGGTCAGTGCTGCGGCCGTGCCGCGGCCCACCGCCGCCACGGCAGTCGCTGCCGGCCAGTTCTCCGCCGACACGCCGTTCGCCGACAACGCGGCGAGCCCCTCGCTGACCGCCGAGGGGCTGACGAAAATTATGACGCCTGTTTTGATTACATTCTGCGAATTTAGCTCGTAGCAGACAGGACTACTTTTCCAAGTTGATATGATTTCCAGCGTCGGGAATGGCACCGCCTCCCCGCCCGCCGCGGCGATCAGCGCGCACAACGTGCCGGCCTGCGCGGCCGGGCGCGTGACGAGGATGGCGCGCCCGCCGAGCGCTGCGGCGCCGCAGGCTACGGTGCTTGGCACGGATGAACTCAAACCAGGGCGTCGATGATGGCGCCGGCGCCGCGCTCGCGCAGCAAGCCGGCCAGCGCCTGGCCAAGCTGCTCTGGCCAGGCGTCGGAGGAACCGGTTGCCTGTTCCGCGCGCGTGCCCGCATCGGCGCGAATCTCCGCTTCGACCACGCGGGTGCCGTCGGGACTGGCGACCAGACCGCGCAGCCACAACTCACCGGCATCCATCTGCGCGTATGCGGCCAGCGGCAACTGGCAACTGCCCGACAGCGCGCGGCTCACGGCGCGCTCGGCGCGCACGCACAGCGCCGTCGGGGCGTGGTGCAGCGGCGCAAGCAGCGAGACCAAGTCGGCGCGGTTGGCGCGACATTCGATGGCGAGCGCGCCCTGTCCCGGCGCAGGCAGGCTCATGCCCACGTCGATGCTGCAGCGAATGCGCTCGGCGAGCCCGAGGCGCCGCAGGCCAGCCGCGGCCAATACGATGGCGTCGTATTCGCCGCGGTCGAGCTTGGCCAGGCGCGTGATGACGTTGCCGCGCAGCGCGGTCACCTTGAGCCCGGGCAGGCGGCTGCGCACCTGCGCCTCGCGCCGCAGGCTCGAGGTGCCGAGCACGGCGCCGGCGGGCAGCTCCTCGAGGCTGGCGAAGCGGTTGGAGACGAAGCAATCGCGCGCATCCTCGCGCTCGCCGATGGCAGCGAGCATGAAGCCGTCGGGAAGTTCCATGGGCACGTCCTTGGCCGAGTGCACGGCGATGTCGGCGCGCCCGTCCGCCAGCGCCGCCTCCAACTCCTTCACGAACAGGCCCTTGCCGCCGACCTTGGATAGCGTGCGATCAAGGATCTGGTCGCCGCGCGTGGTCATGCCGAGGATTTCCACCTCGAGACCCGGGTGCTGACGCACGAGCGCGTCGCGCACATGCTCCGACTGCCACAAGGCGAGGCGGCTTTCGCGCGAGGCGATGACGAGCTTCTTAGAACTGGTTGCAAAAGTCATTTTGCAACCTTCCAATGTAGGGGAGCATGAGGGGGGTGTATCCCCTCATTTTGAAACAGACCCTTGTGCTTCAGCATGAACGATTTCCCATCCGAATGTTTGCTCAGCTTTTGACCAAAGCCTTCACCTGCGCCCACTGCCTGCGGCTGACAGGCAACGGATCCTTCCACCCCTCCAGCAGCACGCCCCAGCCTTCGGCGTTGCCTCCAGCGGCGCCCTCCGCGTCGGCCACGCCCTCGGCGCCGGCCTCGGCGTGCCCTGCCGCCAGCCGCTCAAAGCCGCGCACGTATCGGCGCGCTACCAGCGTGCTGCGATGGATGCGCAGGAACAGGCTCGCGAGCTCCTCCTCCAGGCTGGCGAGCGAATCCTCCACCAGGTATTCGCGCTCCTTCGTGACCAGCGCAACGTATTTCTGCCCCGCCTTCATGAACAGCACATCCTCGACCGGGACGAGCAGTATGCGGCCGCGCTCGGCAACACTCAGATGGCGCCGCGGCTGCGCATCGAGTTTGGCGAACACGTCGGACGCCGGTTGCGGGCCCGACTGTATCTTCTTCAATGCCGTGGCCAGGCGCGTCGCACGCACCGGCTTCAACAGGTAGTCCACGGCATTCAATTCGAACGCGGCCACGGCGTACTGGTCGTGCGCGGTGACGAAGACCACAGCCGGCGGCCCGCTTACGCTCGGCAGCCGCTGCAGGTGGCGCGCCAGCTCGATCCCCGTCATGCCCGGCATGTGGATATCGGCCATCAGCAGCGTGGGCGCCGCATCCGGGTCGCACCCGGCAATGAACTCGAGCGCCTCGAAGCCGTTGCCCGCCTCGCCCACCACGAGGTGCGGCACCTCGGCACGGCAATCTCCCAGCAGCTCGCGCATGCGCGCGCGCGCCGGATGCTCGTCATCGACGATGAGAATGCGCAGGGGAACCCTGGGAGATGTGCTCATGCGGCCACGCTGTTTTTTACCGCGTGCTTCATGCGGCTTTCCCGCTCTCTGCCGCGCGCTTCATGCGGGCTTCCCGCTTTCAGCCGCGCGCATCTTGCGGCCTTCCTTCCGGTACGGCATGACAATCGAAATCACGAACCGATCCCCTGCCACATTCGTGTCCAGTCGCGCATCCACGTCGAAGTGCAGTTGCAGGCGCTCGCGAATATTGTCGAGGGCCATGCGATTGCCCTGTCGGTGCTGGTGGTCCGGCTTGTAGGGGTTGGTCAGCACCACGTGCAACGAATCACCGCTCACGTCGGCCACGATCTCGACGGTGCCGGGCCCCACGCCCGGCTCGATCCCGTGGTACACCGCATTCTCCACCAGCGGCTGCAGGAAGAGGGGCGGCACCATGGCCACTTCAGCGCGCGGGTCGATCTTCCAGTTCACCAGCAGGCGCTCGCCCAGGCGCAGCTGCTCCAGGGACAGATATTGGCGGGTGAGCGAGATTTCCTCGGCGAGCGGGGTAAGCGCGCGATTCTCCGCCATCAGACTGCGAAACAGCTCGGACAGGTCCTCCAGCGCGCACTCGGCGCGGCGCGGGTCGCTTCGCAACAACGACAGCACGGCATTCAGGCTGTTGAACAGGAAGTGCGGCCGGATGCGCGCCTGCAGCGCCTGCAGGCGCGCCTCGGCGATGGCGGGCGAAAAGGCCCGGTCGCGCAGGCGAAAGTAGGCGGCGATCGCAAGGCCCGCAGTAATGGCATAAGCGGCGTGCCAGAGCATGTCACTGCCCGGAACTTCGCGCCCGAACTCCCGCTGCACGGCGCACAGCGCCACTGCAATCAGCGCCGCAATAGCCAGGGATGCCGCGAGCCCGCCCCAGTAACGCATGCGCAGCAGGAACGATGCGGCCACGTTGAGCACGAGCAGGCTGGCGATGAGCGGCGCCTCCAGCCAGGAACTCACCACGGTGATATTGGGCAGCAGGTCGACCAGCCGCGATGAGCGTGCGACCGCGGCAAACAAGGCGGCCGCATTGACCAGCAACAACACGCGCAGCATCACGCCAAGATTACGGAAATCCGGGAGGCGCGGGACATGCGCCGGACGCGAAGCCGATGGTGCAGGTGTTTGCTGCTTGCCTGTCATGTGCCCATCCTGGACTGGACTCCGATCATGCAACGAGAGCGTTTCTTCGCTGCATCGAAGCAAACACCATGCGACAAATCCGGTTCGTGAAAGCGGCGGAAAAGGCCTGAATGATGCGGGGTTTCCCGTTTACCAAAAAGGGGAAATTCCCTTTTTATCCAATAACCTTTTATACTTTGCTCCGACGTTTGCGAGGTTTTCCGCCGCTGGCTTGTGAGGCGTTCCCCGCGCGCGCTTGCTGACGTCCCGGGGCCATTGTGACGGATCCGATTCCCGCCTTTCCTGGCCCCCCGACGGCGCGCCCTGCACGTTGCCGGGCGCGGCATATTTCCCACCACTGATCGACACTGGCATTCTACATGGCAGAAAAGTCCAAAAAAACGACCGCCGGTACCGCCTGGTCCGGCCGCTTCGCCGAACCGGTGGCCGCGCGCGTTCAGCGCTACACCGCCTCGGTGGAGTTCGATACGCGCCTCGCGCAGCACGACGTCCGCGGTTCGCGCGCCCACGCGCGCATGCTGCGCTCGGCCGGCATCCTGTCTCAGGCGGACCTGACGAAGATCGAACGCGGCCTCTCCACGATCTCCCGCGAAATTGCCGCGGGTAAATTCAAGTGGTCGCTGGAAGCCGAGGACGTGCACCTGAACATCGAGCGGCGGCTCACCGCGCTGGTGGGCGATGCCGGCAAGCGCCTGCACACGGCGCGCTCCAGGAACGACCAGGTGGCGACCGACATCCGCCTGTGGCTGCGAGACGAGATCGACGAAATCACGGCATTGCTTGCGGCGGTGCAAAAGAGCCTCATCGCGCAGGCGGAGAAGCACGCTGCGACCATCATGCCGGGATTCACCCACCTGCAGGTGGCGCAGCCGGTGACCTTCGGACACCACCTGCTCGCCTATGTGGAAATGTTCGAGCGCGACCGTGAGCGCCTGGCCGACTGCAGGAAGCGCGTGGACACGCTGCCCCTGGGTGCGGCGGCGCTGGCCGGCACCTCGTTCCCCATCCGCCGCGAGCAGGTGGCCAGGGAGCTGGGGTTCGCGCGCGTGGCGCAGAACTCGCTGGATGCCGTGTCCGACCGCGACTTCGCCATCGAATTCACCGCCGCGGCCTCGCTCATCATGCTGCACATCTCGCGCCTGTCCGAGGAGCTGGTGCTGTGGGTAAATCCGCGCTTTGCGTTCATCAGCCTGCCCGACCGCTTCTGCACCGGTTCGTCCATCATGCCGCAGAAGAAGAACCCGGATGTGCCGGAGCTCGCCCGCGGAAAAAGCGGCCGCGTGTTCGGCCACCTGGTGGGCCTGCTCACCCTGATGAAGGGCCAGCCGCTGGCCTACAACAAGGACAACCAGGAAGACAAGGAACCGCTGTTCGACACCGTGGACACGGTGAAGGACACCCTCGCCATCTTCGCCGAGATGATGGCGGGCGTGAAGGTCAATGCCAAGGCCATGCGGGCGGCGGCGCTGGAGGGCTTCTCCACCGCCACCGACCTCGCCGATTACCTGGTCAAGAAGGGCCTGCCATTTCGCGATGCGCACGAGGCCGTGGCCCGCGCGGTGCGCTTTGCCGAGGGCGAAAAACGCGACCTCGCCGAACTCACGCTCGCCGAGTTGCGGCAGTTCTCCGACAAGATCGACCGCAATATCTACCGCGTGCTGACACTGGAAGGTTCAGTCGCGGCGCGCAAGCACACCGGCGGCACCGCGCCGGTCCAGGTGATGGCATCGGCCAAGGCGGCTCGGGCACGCCTGCCCAAGTGATCCGTCCGCGATAGAACGCATTCACCGAGCGTCATGAGCGAACCCGGCCCAAGCGACGAAACCTCCGCCCCCCAGGGCAACACGCAGTCGGTGGAAGATATCGGCGAGGGAACGCACCCGGCGACCCACCAGGCGGACGTTCGGATGGGCCCGCTCACGCACATCGGCAAATACGAGGTGCTGAGGAAACTGGGCGAAGGCGCGACCGCTGACGTGTTCCTGTGCAACGATCCCTTCAACACGCGCGAAGTCGCCGTGAAAGTGGTGTTCGCCGATCGCCTCACTGACACCGAAGGCGGCAAGCTGTCGAAAAAGCTCTTCATCACCGAGGCGTCGCTCGCGGGCAAACTGCAGCATCCGCACATCGTGCAGATCTTCGACGCCACGGTCGGCGAGGACATGAGCTACATCGTCATGGAATACGTCGATGGCGGCACGCTGGAGCGGTTCTGCAACCCTGACGCCCTGCTGCCCATCGACAAGACGGTGGAGATCATCTTCAAGTGCACGCGCGCGCTCGACTTCGCCAACCGGCTGGGGGTCACGCACCGCGACATCAAGCCGGCCAACATCCTGCTCACCGGCGACACCGACATCAAAATTTCCGATTTCGGCGCTGCGCTCATGGCGAGCGCCGAGGAGACCCAGGTGGCGGGGATCGGCTCGCCCGCCTACATGTCGCCGCAGCAGATCAAGGAGCACCCGCTCAACCACCAGACCGATATCTATTCGCTGGGCGTGGTGATGTACCAGCTGCTCACCGGCCAGCTGCCCTTCCAGGCCTCCAACAATTTCTCGATGATGTACCAGATCACCAATGTCGAGCCGCCCCTGCCCTCCTCGTACAGGAAGGAGATCCCACTGGCGCTGGACAAGATCGTCAAGAAGGCGATGCAAAAAGACCTGGAGCGCCGCTACCAGACTTGGAGCGAGTTTTCATTCGACCTCGCCGAAGCCTTCCGCACCGAGCACCTCGCCGACAAGAGCCAGGAGGTGGCCGACAGCGAGAAGTTCAACACTCTGCGCGAGATGCCATTTTTCAATGAGTTCAGCGACCCGGAACTGTGGGAAGTGATGCGCATCTCCACCTGGGAGACGCTGCCCGCGGGCACCACCATCATGCAGGACGGCGACCCCGGCGATTTCTTCTGCGTCCTCGCCTCGGGCGAGGTCAAAGTCACCAAGCGCAAGAAGCTGCTCAACGTGCTCTCGGCGGGCGAGTGCTTCGGCGAGATGGCCTATCTCTCGCGCACCGGCAACGAGCGCATGGCCGACGTCGCCACCATGAGCGACTCGCGCATCATCCGGATCAGGACCGCTGACCTGGATGGCGCCTCGGATGCATGCCGCCACCGCTTCGACCGCGCCTTCATGGGCATCCTGGTCGAACGCCTGTCCCTCGCCAATACACGCCTGACTGCGGTATAGCAGGCCCACCCCCCCCCCGACCATTCTGATCACTTTTGCTGATCAGTCAATATGGCTATTGGCTATAGCCGCCATTTATTATCAACAAAGTTATACGGAATCCGCATGCAAGCGCTTCGCCTCGGTGTCAATTTCTACCCGTTCTCGCGCTTCCCCGAGCCCGAGCAGCTGTTCGACCTCGTGGTGCTGTGCGAAGCGCTCGGTTTCTATCACGTGCACATGGGCGAGCACCTCATCGTGCCGAAGAAGTCGGCACAGATCATGGACAGCTTCTGGCGCGACACCTCGTGCGTGTATTCGGCGCTGTCGCAGCTGACCCGGCGCATCCGTTTCGTCTACGGCATCGTCATCGTGCCCTACCGGCACCCCATCCAGACTGCGCGCACGCTGGCCACCGTGGACCAGTTGTCCAAAGGCCGCGTGATCATGGGCTGCGGCGTGGGCTGGGATGCGCTGGAATTCGAAGCACTCGGCGTACCCTACAAGGAACGCGGCGCCCGGACCGACGACTACCTGCGCGCCATCCGCGCGTTGTGGTCGAGCCAGGCACCCGACTACGCGCCCGAGTACGACGGGCGCTTCGTGAAGTTCCGCGACGTGATCTTCCGGCCGGGCACCTACCAGAAGCAGTTGCCGATGTGGATCGGCGGCGCTGCCAAGGCGGCCATCCCGCGCGCCGCAGCCCTGGGACAGGGTCTCGCACCCATGGGCGGCAACCTCGAATGGCTGTCAGGCCTGGTGCAGCAGACGAAAGAGCAGCTGGCGGCCAACGGTCGCGAGCAAGACATCGAAGACTTCGCCTTCACCATGAACTGCGACTACGGCGAGCTTGTGGTGCACCATGCGCTGGCAGCCGGCGCCGCAGAGGATGACCTCACCCTGGGCCCCGAGCCCGCGCGCGCCATCGAGCAGCTCTTGCAGTGGCAGGCGGCCGGCTACAACCACGTGACCATCCGCTTTCCGGACCGCGACCCCGCGAAGTTCGCCGACAGCCTGCGGCGCTTTCACGACACGGTGATGAAGCCGCTGGGGGGGGGGGGGGGGGGGCGGCACGCAGGGATGCGTCCCCAAACCGCGAGGGCAGTATCTAAAGTGACGGCGTGAATTCGGTGCGCTGGCGCTACAGCGTCGGTGCCAGCTGCCTAATGGCGCGACTAGCGGCACTGAGTGCAGCAGCAAGGCGCGCGCCCAGCGCGTCGTCGTAGCGATCGACCAGCAGCGTGGCGGCAGCCGCCATCACCATCTGCCCATCCTGGTCGAATACCGGCACGGCCACCGCCGCGGTGCCGGTAATGAAAGTGCCCTTGTCCACGGTCCAGCCCCTTTTCCTTGCCTCGGCCGCCTGCGCCGTGAATTTCTCGAAGGTGAGCGGACGCGCCCAGTTCACCTGACGGAACAAGGCGCGCAATTCCTTTGGCGTGAATCCCATGTGCGCCGCCATCAGCCGGCCGGCGGCGGCAGTCAGCATGGGCACGCGCTGGCCGACGCTCATGTGGATGCGCACCGCACCGCGCCCGAATGCCGACATCACCAGCATCAGCTGCTCGCGCGTGATCGGCCGCCACAGGGTGACGGTCACGTCATGGTCCTGAGCTACTCGCTCGAGGATGGGGCGCACCTGGTGGACATCGCGGCCGATTACCGCCGCCCCCTTAGCGAGTTCCATCACGCCATAGCCGATGGTGTAGTCCTTGCGCACCGGGTCGAAGGTGACGAAGTTCTCGCGCGCCAGGGTCTGCAGGATGTGAAAGCAGGTGCTGGGGATGAGGTTCATGCTGCGGGCGACTTGCGTGAGACTGGCCGGCTGCGCCTGCTCGGATAGATAACGCAGGATGCGCACGGTGCTCAGCGCCGCCGGCACCACCTTGCCCTTGAAGGCCGCCTGCCCCACCGGATCCGGGTTCACCGCGGCGCCCCGGCCGCGCCGCAAAGCAGTTTATTGTCCATACACAATAGTATTGCACAGAAACAAAACCATTGACGGCTAAAAATCGCCCCTCCTATACTGCCGGACCGCCCAGCCACTCCCCCCCGAGGACCCATGAACGCTCCCGCCGCCGCCTTCCCGAGCACGCCCGCCAGCGATTCGCTGGCGGGCACCGCCAACGCGCTGCCCTACGAGTACTACGAGCGCATGCGCGACAAGGGCGAAGTGGTCTGGGACGAGGGCATGAAGGCGTGGGTGGTCACGTCGATCGACGCGGCGCGCCATGTGCTGCGAAACGACAAGGTGCTGTTCAACCACGGCCTGCAGGAACTCGACCGCGACATGGTCAGCGTCATCGCCGGCGG
>CANJRC010000130.1 GCA_947476535.1 Betaproteobacteria bacterium | reverse complement strand
GCCCGACACTCAAACCCTGGTCTCTGATCATTTGTACGGCTTGCAACTTGAAATCCCCGTCAAACTTCCTGCGCTTCTCTTTCATCAATTTCTCCTCTGCAGGTGGATAATCCACCCATCAAGGTGTCCATTGCAATTAGACCACTACACCGGTCTCTTGCTGGGGGGGGCTGCGGTGACGTGCCAGAGGGCATCTTGGGCCACGATTCGCTGTACGGCCCTGACCCCACAGCCGACAGTTTTGCAATCCCGTTCATCCCAGCACCCTTGCGACGCAGGGGGCGAACCTTGCTTCAATGACCACCGTACTCTGGGCCGTCCGAGCGTCTTGTCAGCCGCCCTGGCGCGCTTGAGCCCTGCGTGGATTCGCTCCTTGATAATCGCGCGCTCAAACTCCGCGAAGACGCCGAGCATGCTGAACATCGCTTTTCCCGACGGCGTGCGGGTATCGAGCGCTTGTCGGTGCAAATACAGATCACACCCGGCTCCCTGCACTTCATTGAGCGTGTTCAGCAGGTCCTGCAGGCTTCTACCCAGCCTGTACCACCGATCACGCCATCAGGGTGTCGTAACGCCGCTGCATGGCCTGACGAAGTGCCTTGTCCAGCCCTGGGCGTTCGTCCGCAAGGCATTGGCGGGAGGATGATGGGAGGACCGTGAAGGCAATAGCCTATGGATCCACTTCACGCTTTGTCCATCCTCCCGGTGGCATTTCGCCGTTCCAGAATGCACCCTGCCAGTAGGGTCCGGGCCGATCATCAGGACCACGCGTCACCTGTTCTTCCGCGAAACCTCGGTCATCGAATTTCCGCTGCATTAGACGTTTAAATCTCCACGCGTCTGTAAAGACGACGCTACACCCGGAGCATTGATTCATCGGCAGCTTGAAATCCTGCCCAGCGCGACCTGTCACATAGATTTGCCAGTACGATGTTGAGCGGCAGAGAGGACAGTCGAACTTGTCCTGATCGAGAGCGACCTTCCTGGCCACGATCTCAAGTTGACTGTCTGGCGTTGCGTCGCCAAAGGTGGTTTGGATTGGCTTGGACTCCATGCCGCGATTCTAGCGATTACTGTACAAATATCCAGTAATCGCTATTATGCAGGCTGGCGCTATGTGCGCCACATGCGTCCTCTGCCTACCTAAGCGCCTGCTATTGCTCTGGGGAATACCGACCCAGATCACGCATCTCCAGCAAGATGGAGATCAGCCCGCAGGTCTTCTTGCTCAAAGAATAAATATCCGCATCGGAGAACTGGCCCTCCCCGGTTGCCAACGTCCTCATTACGCGCCGAAGGGCGAGCCCTTCGCCTTGGAATTTGAACCCGCCTAGTAAAACTAAAGAGTAGCAGGCACGAGATACCATAAGGGGCAATATCTTGCCGATATCGTGCCTTGTCGAAGAACGTGCCTCGTGCGGCCACATCAAAAGGACAGCCACGCAGTCCGGGCCAAGAGCACTAATCGACGCGAAGTACCTTGCCTGGATTCATCAGGTTGCCCGGGTCGAACAGGCGCTTGATGTCGCGCATGACGTCGACGGCTTCGCCGAGCTCGGCTTGCAGGTATTGTTGCTTGCCCAGGCCCACGCCATGCTCTCCCGTGCAGGTTCCCTCCATGGCCAGCGCGCGCTCCACAAGCCGACGATTGAAGGCGCGGGCCCGCTCCACGTCCTGCGGGTCGTTCGGATCGAGGAGCACCACGCAGTGAAAGTTGCCGTCACCGACATGGCCGAAAATGGGAATGGTGGCGCTGTGTGCCGCCACATCTGCTTGGGTGGCGACAATGCACTCGGTCAGTCGCGACAAGGGCACGCAGACATCGGTCGCTATGGCTCTGCTGCCGGGGCGCAGTTGCAGGCAGGCAAAGTAGGTGTCGTGACGCGCCTGCCAGAGCCGGTTGCGCTCCTCCGCGCGACTCGTCCACTGAAAACCCGAACCGTGATTGCCGGTCGCGATGGCTTGAACCAGCTCGGCCTGCTCCTTGACCCCGGCTTCGGTGCCGTGGAATTCAAAGAACAGGTGCGGCACTTCGGGGTGGATCGATTTTGAATAGGCGTTGATGGCGCGTATGGTTGTCTCGCATAGGAATTCGCTGCGCGCGATGGGGATGCCGGACTGGATCGACTGGATCACTGTATTGACCGCGTCAGCCATGCTCGGAAAGCAGCATACCGCCGCCGACATGGCTTCCTGCATGGCATGGAGGCGCACGCAGACTTCGGTGATGATGCCCAGCGTGCCTTCGCTGCCCACAAAAAGGCGCGTCAAGTCGTAGCCCGCTGAAGACTTTCGCGAGCGCCGGGCGGTACGGATGATGCGGCCGTCGGCAAGGACCACGGTCAGCGCGATCACGTTTTCCCGCATGGTGCCATAGCGCACCGCATTGGTTCCGGAGGCGCGGGTTGCGGACATTCCGCCCAGTGTGGCATCCGCGCCGGGATCAATGGGGAAGAACAGCCCGGTGTGCCGGATTTCCTCATTCAACTGCTTGCGCGTGACGCCTGCCTGCACCACGGCGTCGAGATCAGCCTCGTGCACAGCCAGCACCTTGTTCATCCGGCTCAGGTCCACCGTGATTCCGCCACGCACGGCCAGTACCTGCCCCTCAACCGAGGTGCCGGCGCCGAAGGGAATTAGTGGCACGCCATGCGTTCGGCAGATGTTGACGATGTCGCGGACTTCTTCGGTACTCAGCGGAAACACCACCGCTTGCGGGGAGGCGAAAGGGAGCGACGACTCATCCTTGCCATGGTGGTCGCGCACGCCCTGGTTGGTGCTGATGCGATCGCCCAGCAACGCAACCAGTTCGTTGAGCACCGACGCGTTCAATTCCCGCGGCTTGTTCATCGTGATGACTCCAGATTAGTGCGGCGGATGACCGACCCCGTTCAGGATAGGCCCCAGGCCCTGACTGCGTCAAAGCGGCGGAACGTGTCCGTCGGTACTCAGTGCCGCCAGGGTTCGATCCGGGAAAGCAGTGACTGGGTCGATGCATCCAGTTGCTCGGTCTGTTGCCCGCGCTCGATCGACTGGGCCACCGACTTACCGAACTCCACGCCGCACTGGTCGAAGGGGTTGAGGTTGAGCAATGCGGCCTCAGCTACGACCTTGTGTTCGTAGAGCGCAAGGAGCTGGCCCAGCGCGTGCGGTTCCAGTTTGTCGATGAGTAGTGTGCTCGATGGCCTGTTGCCGGGCAGGACGCGGTAGGGCTCGGCTGCGGCGGCACCCGTCATCAGGGCAGATCCCTGCGCAAGCGCATTGACGACCAGCAGGTGCTGGGTCGCCGCATCGCCGTCGCTTGAACGCGGGACGATGAAATCGGTAGGCACCAGGCGTGTGCCCTGGTGGAGCAACTGGTGGAAGGAGTGCTGGCTCGGTGTTCCGCTGCTGCCCCAGATGACTGGCGACGTGGGGTAGTCGACCGGCTGTCCATCGCGGTCCACGCCCTTGCCATTGGACTCCATGTGCAGTTGCTGTGCCCATGCCGGAAATTCGCGCAGGTCCTCGAGATAGGGAAGCAGTGCATGTGTCTGGGTGCGGAAAAAGGCGGAGTACCAGACCGACAGGAGCGCGAGGATCACCGGCATGTTTCGCTCCAGCGGTGCCTCGCGAAAATGCACGTCCATCGCTCGCGCTCCGGCGAGGAGGTTGTCGAAATGAGCCGGTCCTGCCGCGATCACTGCAGCGAGTCCCACGGAGGACCACATGGAGAACCGGCCGCCGACCCAGTCCCACATCGGAAAGATGCGCTCGGCGGGAACGCCCCAGCCGTGCGCTTTCGCTTCATCGGCGGTGACTGCGGCGAAGTGCGTCGACAATTCGGGCGCATCGCCCAGGGATGCTGCCAGCCAGGCGCGCGCTCGGCTGGCGTTGCTCAGGGTTTCCACGGTGGTGAATGTTTTTGAGGCGATTATGAAGAGTGTGCGCTCCGGGTCGAGCCCGGTAAGGGCCGCATCCAGATCCGCCGGATCGGCGTTGGCCGCGAAGCGCAGCGTCAGGCTGCTGTCGGATTGGCGCCGCATCGCTCTGGATAGCAATCTCGGCCCGAGATCGGAGCCGCCAACACCGAGATTCACGATATGACAGAGGGGTTTCCCGGTTGCGCCGCGGATGCTGCCGCCCCGCAGGGTATCCGCCAGGGCATATGCGCGCGCTCGCGCTGCGCGAACCATGGGCATGACATCGGGGGTCCCGTTGCTGCCGGCGGCGGGAAATCGTTCCTGGTCCGCGCGAAGGGCCACATGGAGCGCCGCCCGGTTTTCACTGTTGTTGACGTGCTCGCCTGAAAACATGCGCTCGATCCAGGCGCTGGTGTTGGCTTGGCGCGCGAGCGCGAACAGCAGGCGCAGCGTGTCGTCGGTGATGCGGTGGCGCGAGTAGTCGAGATAGATCGCGCCGCACTCAAGGGAATATCGCTTCGCGCGTCCATGGTCTGCGGCGAACAGGTCGCGCATCTGCAGGGGCTCGATGTGGCGCTGGTGCTCAGCCAGTGCGCGCCAGGCCGGGCTTTCGGTTAGCTTGGACATTGGGCAATCATGCACCGTAAATGCGTTAATCGGGTGTCTTTCATCGCGGGTGCTGCAATGCAGGGCTCACGCGCGGACCTCCATACCTGGGCGTCAATTGTGCGCAGCGTCGCGAACATACAGTCGGTAGCGTTCGCGGTCGCGCGGGCGGTTGCCTTCCCAAATCCGGTGCCACCCTGCATCCACGCGATCCGATGCGCTTGCACTTCCCTGTGTCAGCAGCGCGGGGCAATGCGCGTTGGGTACGACTTCCAGTCGTCGGGTGACGATGCGGGCATGATAATCAAAAGCGGCGCGCTGTGATTCGCCTAGACCGCGGCTGGAAATGCACGCATTGGCCGACAACTGGGCGTTGCGCAGGGCAGCTGACAGTGATGCCGAGACCGGCGCATAGGTCTTGCCGTAGTCGATCCAGGGGAGCCACAGCGTCATGGTCAGACTCCAGAGAAAGCTCACGCCGCCGGCCCAAATGGCCGCGCTTTTCTGCAGCGAACGCTCACTGCGCGCGATGAGGCAGATCCATGCCAGGCTCAATAGCAGGCCGATCGCCAGTGCCCATACACTGAACTGGGGCACGTGCCCCGGTTCGAGCTTGGCGAAGTTCAGCGCGACTTGCTTCGGGATGCCCGTCATCATGGCAACCCAGCCAAGCCATACCAGGGCGCCCAGTAAGGTAAAGGTTATCGCGCCGAACCAGGTCATGGCGTTGGCGGCCCCACGTCTGAGCATGAGGACGCCGGCCCCGGCCAGCAATGCCAGCGGCGGCAACAGGGGCAGGGCGGCAAGTTCGTTCACGTCGTGGGCGAACAAAAAAACGGCCAGTGCGGCAATGGCACCCGCAACGGTGGGCAGCAACGGGTCGTTACGCAGGCGACGCCGGCGATCCCACAGCGCCCACAAGGCGAGCGGCCAGGCGGGCCAGGCTGCCCAGGACAGGAGTTGCAGCTGCTCGAGCATGCGTGCGCCGGTGGGGGCGGCGAAGAAGTCAACTTGTGCCTGTAACCAGGCAGCCGGCAACAAAGGGTTGTCCATGTGCAAGGCCATCAACCACAGGAACAATGCCGCGGCAATGATGGCCAGGCCGGTCGCAACGAATGCCAACCACGCGCGGGTGCGCCATGCGCTGCCAAGCAAGGGGGCAGCGAGTGCGCTGGCCAGCAGCGGCAGCACGGGTGCGGGCCCCTTGCTCCAAAGGGCGATCGAAGCCCCCGCGCCAAACATCAGTCCGGCGACCAGCGCATTTCGCCGCGCGGCAGTTCCATCGACCCCGGCGTTGGCTATGGTTCTGGTTGCGCGCGTGATGCCGAGCCAGGCGAGGGCCGCACCGGCCAGCGCGCCGTTTGCAGCGAGCACTTCATGCGCATGGATAAACAAGCCTAGGCAGCCGATAAGCACCAGTGCGGCGTTGTCCGACTCGTTGCGTCCATGCAGTTGCCTTGCGGCCGTGCGCAGCAGCCAGATGGCGGCGCCAATGCTGATGGCGCTGGCGATACGCGCAGCGTCATGCGCGGCAAAAACGAAGGACAGCAGTTTCGCGCACAAGGCCGCGAGCACATAGTAGAGCGGCCCGTCCTCGAGATAGCGTTCTCCGGCGAGGCGGGGAACCAGCCAGTTGTCCAGGCCGGCGCCGTTGAGCATCTGGTGCATTACGCCAACACCGATGGCATCGTGGCTCTTCCACGGAGCGTGCCCGACCAGCCCGAACAGGAGGTAGGTAGCGGCCAGCGATACCAGCGCTGCAAGCGGCAGCGGAATGCGGATGCGCGGCAGTTTCAATCGATGACCTTGACCTTCGCTCCCGGCGCGGGCTCGCCACCTGGATAAGAGCCGTTGATGAGCCGCAGGTATCCCTCGGCATTGCGGCCGAGAGGGGATTTGGCGGCCAAGGAGGCGAATCGCGTGATTGCATCGGCCTGTATCAGCTTGACCGTCAGCGGTCTTGCACGCTCGCGCTCATCGGACGTCATGGGATGGAGGGAGCGCATCGCCTGGCGCATGCCTGGCAGTGCGCGTTGTGCCACTTCTTCGCTTTTTCCCCCGCCGGAAAATACGAATGCCTTGTCGCCAAGATAGACGACGCCTACGTGGCGGCCGTGGTTGTCGGCGCTTGCCGCGGGCAGTGAATTGACCGGTGAGATGTCGATATCGTTGACGGTGCCTCGTGTGATCCGGCGCAACATCGCCGACGGCGCATCGTTGGGGCGGTTGTCCATGCGCAACTCCGTTCCCGCCTCGCCGCCCGGAGCGGTCAGGATCAGGCGGTCCGGCAGGTTGGAGATTCGCCATCCTTCCGGAATGGTGATAGCGAATCCGAGATCCGGATGGAAGAACGCATTGCCGCGGCGGATGCCCTCGCGCGGACTATCCCCGAAAATCATGCCGTCGCTGTGCTCGAGAAAGCGCTCGCGCGCGAGTGCTGCGTCCCCCGCGGCGCGGAACTTGTCGGCCGCAGCGATCACTTCCTTCAGCCGGGTGTCGTTGTCGGGATGGGTTGAGAACAGGCCGTGGTAGGCGCGTGCCTGACGTCCTTCCTGCTTGGCGACATCGGCATCGAACAACTCCTGGCTCTTCAGTGCGCCGATCACCTTGATCAGGGCCTGCGGATCGTAACCTGCGCGTGCCAGGTACTCGGCGCCAATGCGGTCGGCCTCCAACTCGTGCTCGCGTCCGTACCCGGAGAGCAGTACATTGCCGAGCAGGCCGGTCACATTCTGCACGCCGCTTGAGCGCATGGCCGGGCTGACTGCGCCGAGGATATTAAACAGGATGTCGGCACCCTGCGCGGCGCTTGCCTGCCGAACGCCGTGTCGCGCGGTGACGTGGCCCAATTCGTGGCCGAGCACCGCGGCGAGTTCGGCCTCCGAGTTGAGGTAGGCAATGATGCCGCGCGTAATGTAGATGTAGCCGCCAGGCAGCGCGAACGCATTGACCTCGGGGCTGTCGAGCACCGTGAAACGGTATTCGAGATTGGGACGGTGGCTCGCGCGTGCGAGTCTTTGTCCGATCGAGTGGACGTAGGCCTGCAGCCCCTTCAGGTCGTAGAGTGAATACTCTTTCTTCACATCCTGGTCGGCGCGTTGTCCGAGCGAGACCTCCTGCGCCTCGGACATCAGCACGAAGTTTGCCTGCCCTGTGACCGGGTTGGTGGCGCAACCACAGAGGGCGACGACAAGCGAAGTGGCAAGGGTCATGCTCAGGCGCGCGAAACGCATGGGTCTGTGCGGGCGATTCAAGGTCGACGGCACATGCTCCTCCTGCTTGCAGTCGAAATCACATCACTGTCTGAGTTGGACAAATCATTGCACGCGAGTTGCGCATCGTGCGTGGTCCTGTGCCTGCCGCCAACAAAAAAGGCAGCCGAAGCTGCCTGATTTTGCCGTTCGACGGACTGCGTGAACAAGGACTCAGGCTGCGGCTGCCGGTGCCGGTGCCGGTGCCTTGGCGCCGCCCTTGGCGTATTTCTGGCGAAACTTTTCCACCCGGCCGGCGGTGTCCAGGATCTTCTGCTTGCCGGTATAAAAAGGATGGCACTCCGAGCAGACTTCGATTTGCAGGGGCTTGCGCATGGTCGATGCCGTCTTGAACTGGTGCCCGCAGGAGCAGGTCACTTGAATTTCCGTGTACTCAGGATGGCCGGTAGCTTTCATTTTGAATCCTTGGTTGTTTGCGGTTGCCAGGTCACGCCAATCCCAATGTGGCTGCCGAGTCCGCAAGGCTGGGTGGGAAGGGGGATAATTATCCCAGAAGGAGGCCTCGGGGGCAAGCTAACGGCCCCTGAAGCGGCACATGGGAGCCCGCCCCAAAACCATGCAAATGGTTGATTTTTAGTACTAACCGCGGCGCATCGAGTCGAAGAAGTCGCCATTGGATTTCGTCTGACGAATCTTGTCGACGAGAAATTCGGCGGCCTCCAAGTCATCCATCGGATACAGGAGCTTTCTCAGCACCCAGATCTTTTGCAGGATTTCCTTGTCGATCAGCAGTTCCTCGCGGCGCGTTCCCGAGCGGTTCACGTTGATGGCCGGGAAGATGCGCTTCTCGTACATGCGACGGTCAAGGTGGATTTCCATGTTGCCCGTGCCCTTGAATTCTTCGTAGATCACGTCGTCCATGCGCGAGCCGGTATCGATCAGCGCGGTGGCGAGGATGGTAAGCGATCCGCCTTCTTCGATGTTTCGTGCCGCACCAAAGAAGCGCTTGGGACGTTGCAGCGCGTTGGCATCGACGCCACCGGTGAGCACCTTGCCAGATGCAGGGACCACGGTGTTGTAGGCACGTGCGAGCCGGGTGATCGAATCGAGCAGGATGACCACATCCTTCTTGTGTTCGACCAGGCGCTTGGCCTTCTCGATCACCATTTCGGCGACTTGCACGTGGCGCGTGGCTGGTTCGTCGAATGTGGAGGCGACGACTTCGCCCTTGACGGTGCGCGTCATTTCGGTGACTTCTTCGGGACGCTCGTCGATGAGCAGCACGATCAGTACCACGTTGGGGTCCTGCGCCGTGATGGCGTGTGCCAGCTGTTGCATCAGCACGGTTTTGCCAGCCTTGGGCGGGGAGACGATCAGGCCACGCTGGCCCTTGCCGATGGGGGCGATGATGTCGATGATGCGCGAGGTGATGTTCTCCTCGCCCTTGATTTCGCGCTCCAGGCGCAGCAACTGGTCCGGATGCAGCGGCGTGAGGTTCTCGAACAGGATCTTGTGCTTGGAGGACTCTGGCGTATCGGAATTGACCTTGTCAACTTTGACCAGCGCAAAGTAGCGCTCGCCATCCTTCGGCGTGCGGATCTCCCCTTCGATGGAGTCACCGGTGTGCAGGTTGAAGCGCCGGATTTGCGAGGGTGAAACGTAGATGTCGTCGGTGGATGCGAGGTAGGAGGTGTCGGGCGAGCGTAGGAATCCGAAGCCGTCGGGCAGGACCTCCAGCGTGCCATCGCCGAAGATCGACTCGCCCTTCTTGGCGCGGTTCTTGAGGAGCGCGAAGATCAGTTCCTGCTTGCGCAAGCGGTTGGCGCCGTCGACCTCGTATTGCGTTGCCATCTCCAGCAACTGGCTGACATGGAGGTTCTTTAGTTCCGATAGGTGCATAGATTTTCTGATGGGCGAAATGAAAAAGGGCTCTGGCCTTGGACCGAGACACCTCGGACCGTCATCAGGGACCCTTTGTGAGCCTTGGCGCGCAAACCGGCGCGGGAAATGCCTTTTGGGGGGACTGAGGCGGGGAAGTGGTCGCTGTTGCCGATGCTGCTGTCGCTCGGCCGGTGCTGCGACTCTGAAAAATTGCTACCGGCTGGCGGCGTCTCTTCTTATTGCTGGGTCATGTCAGGTGCGTCGAACATGACCCGCTTGCTGGACTGCGGGGGCAGATTAAAGGGTTCAGATATT
>CANJRC010000129.1 GCA_947476535.1 Betaproteobacteria bacterium | reverse complement strand
CAATTGCAAGCCCGAAGAAGCGAAGATCGGCATGCGCGTCAAGGTGAACTGGGACCGCAAGATCGGCAACTTCGTCATTCCCTGCTTTGAACCAGAACAGGCCGGAGGCAGCAAATGAGAAAGCAGGTCGCACGCAAGCTGGCACAGCCGGCCGCCGCTATCGTCGGCGTGTACACCACTCCCCAGGCGCTTTCCATCGACCGAGACCCGCTGTCCCTGTGCCTCGAAGCCGCCATGGGCGCCCTCAAAGACGCAGGCATGGACAAGTCCGAGATCGACGGCATCAGCGCGCGCTGGCCGGGGCCCGGCGGCACCGCCATGCACCCGGGTTCCTCAGACTGGTCCACCATGCTCGGCGTGCCGCTACGCTGGGTAGGCGACAGCTACCCAGCCGGCGTGCCCACGCTGATGGATGCGACTGCGGCCATTACGCTGGGCCACTGCAACACCGTGCTGGTGGTCGGCGGCCAGGCGCGCACCCGCGTGCCTGGCTCGGTCATTGCGTACACGCGCCCGGACAACGAGTTCACCGGCAGCTACGGCTCCTACACCTCGGCGCAGTTCGCGCTGGTCGCGGCGCGCTACTTCCACAAGTTCAATGCCGACAAACGCAAGATGGCGCAGATCGCCGCCAGCGTGCGCAACATGGGCGGCATCCGCCCGGGGGCCACCTTCTTCGGCCGCGGCCCGTTCACCGCCGAGGACGTCATGAAGTCACCCATGGTGGTGGAGCCCTTCCACTTGATGGAGCTGTGCCTCGCCAGCGAAGGCGCGGCGGCGTTCATCGTCACCAACCTCGAGCGCGCACGCGACTGCCCGAAGAAGCCCATCCGCGTGCTGGGCGGCGGCATGGAATACATCCGCCAACAGTACGTCGACCCACCGATCTACGAAGAAGTGTTCGACATTGGCGCCGACGCGTTCCAGCGCGCCACTTCGATGGCCGGCATCACACGGGACGACCTCGATGTCTTCCAGCTCTACGATGCCAACGCCTGGGAGATCGCGCGCCAGTTCGAGGCGTTCGGCTTCTGCAAGGAAGGCGAAGGGCTCGACTACATCATGCAGCGCGGCGTGGGCGTGGAGCCGGGACAGCTGCCGATCAACACCGACGGCGGCCTGATGTCGTTCTCCCACATCGGCTGGAGCGGCCCGACGCTCAAGTGCATCGAAACCGTGCGCCAGTTACGCGGCGAGGCGCTGAGCTCGCAGGCCAAGGACCCGAAGTACGGCATTTTCAGCGGCGCGGGATCCGGGGCGCAATACTTCAACCTCGCCATCCTGGGGCGCGACTGAACGGGCACAACCGGCACAGCAAAGCAGCCCGAACATGAAGCCAAGCCGGTCGGAATTCCATCGCTTTCACGGGGTCGACTACCACTGCCGTATCTGGGGCGAGAACGACGCCCCCACCCTCTTCTGCGTTCACGGCTGGATGGACGTGTCGGCGTCCTTTCAGTTCCTGGTCGATGCGCTGGCGCGGGAGTGGCGTGTCATCGCCCCGGACTGGCGCGGCTACGGCCTGACCAGCTGGACCTCAGCCGAGACCTACTGGTTCCCCGACTACCTCGCCGACCTGGAGCTCCTGCTCAAGCACTACCAGCCCGACACGCCAGTCAACCTGCTCGGCCACAGCATGGGCGGCAACATCGCCTGCCTCTACGCGGGCGCGCGCCCGCAGCGCGTCGCACGGCTCATCAACCTGGAAGGCTTCGGCATGGACCGCAGCGATCCGGCGGGAGCACCGGCACGCTACCAGCGCTGGTTCGACGAGCTAACCAAGGGCGCGCGCATGCGCGACTACGACAGTTTCGAGTCGCTGGCCGCGCGCATGCGCGAAGGGAACATGCGCCTCCGTTCGGAGCGCGCGCTGTTCCTCGCGCGCCACTGGGGCATGGAAAAGGACGCTCGCGTCGTGCTGCGCGCCGACCCGCGCCACAAGATCGTCAACCCGGTGCTATACCGGATCGAGGAAGCGCGCGCCTGCTGGCAGCAAGTCTCCGCGCCGGTCCTGTGGGTCACCGGCGCCAATACGCGCTCGATGCGCTTCGACGAGGCCGAGCACACCGCGCGCAAGGCCTGCTTTCGCAACCTGAGCGCGCAGGTCGTGGCCGATGCCGGCCATATGCTGCACCACGACCAGCCCGAAGCGCTGGCGCGCGCCATCGAGGACTTCGTTATTTGAATACGAACGGATCTACTGGCCGGCATTGATCTGTAAGCTGGAGTGCGATCATTGGCCGAGCTACCGAACTTGAACGCGAACAATGTTTGAATAGAAAGCGGGTGTAGTCTTACGTATGAACACGTTCTCCAGAATTTTTTCCGGCCGAATCAATTGGGACAAGGCCGACGCAGAGCAGAAGCTCACCGAGCTGGCAACGCTGCCGCCCAACGACCCCTTGCTCGAGCAACTGGCGTTGCATGAAGCCGACCAGCGCGTGCGCCACAAGGCCATCGAGCGCATGGAGCTCGAGGCCCAGTTGCGGCTGGTGGGCACGATCCGGGCAGCGGACGAGGACTGCCTTGCCGCCTGCCTGGGCGAACGCATCGACGACAGCGCCACTGCCTCCGGCGATGTGTTGGCGCGCCTGATTTCCACACCTTCCTCCTTTCGGATCACCCTGGTCCTGCACGCAAAAAACAATCCGCTTGCAATCGCGCTGACGGAAACGCTCAACCAGGATTCCGAGCGCGCCCAGATCGCCCGCGGTAAAGCGACTATCGACGCCCGCGCCGCCGCAGTGCGCGACATGCGAGACGTAGAGCTGCTCGAGGCCATTGCGCACGAATATCGCGACAAACAGCGCCGGATCTACCGTGCCGCACGTGATCGCGCTGACCAGCTGCTCGCCCTGCGCGAAGCGCGGCACCACGCGCTCACCGTGTGCGAACGACTGGAAGGGCTGCTCGAACGCAATGAACTCACGCTCAGTGCATTCATCCTTGCCGAGCGCGAGTGGACGGCGCTGCTTGCCGCGTCATCGTCATCGTCACCATCGCCCTCATCAACGCCAGCATCAACACCACCACCAGCGCAGGACGCCGAAGCCTTCACGGCACTGGAGGCGCGCTATACGCTGCTGCAGGCGCGGTCGCAGGCCCTGCTGCAGGCACAGGGCGAGACCTGGCGCGATGCCGAGCGCCTGAAGGCGACGCTAGCCGAGCTTGCGGCCCGATCCGACGCCGACGCGGCGGTCGAACCCGGCGCGCTGGCGACGCTTGTCGCCGAGCGCGAAGCGGCCGCGGCATGGCTCGCGCAGGCCGCTTCGGCGGTGCTGCCCAAGGAACGCAATCTTTTGGCAGAAAGCATCGGAAAATTGACCGAGCGCCACTCCATACTCGACATGGAGAGCAAGGCACTGGTCAATGCCCGCAAGCTAGTCGAAGAACTGCAGGCCGACCCGGCGGTGCTTACACCGGCCTGGCGCGCGGACTTCGCCCGCTCCGCTGCGATCGTTCGTCACGCCCTGCGCGCGCCGATCGAGGAAGCGGCCGCCGCTGCGAGCGCCGCCATCGACGCCGTCACGCGCGGCCAGATCGAAGTCCAGCGCACGGTGGAACAACAGCACCGTACCGAGATCGAGGCGCTGGTCAGGCAGATGGAGCAGCTCCTCGACAAGGGGCAGCACCAAGAAGCCAATGAAACCGCCGACACACTCAAGGAAAAACGCAACGAAGTCACGGGCGCTCGGGCGCTTCCCGCCGCGCTGGAGTTCCGCCTAAAACGCTGCCAGGAACGGCTAGCGAAAATGAAGGAATGGAAGCGTTTCGGCGACGTGCAGGCGCGCGAGGCGCTGTGCCGCGAAGCCGAGGCCCTGGCCAAGCGCGTGGCACGCCAGGAGAAATCACGCGCGGCAGAGAAGCCGCCGGCCTTGCTCCCGGGTGATGCACCGGAATCGCCGCTATCGGCAGTGCCGCCAGGGCCCCCCGCGCAGGCACCTACAGAAGCACACACGGAGGCACCCAAGGAAGCGCCGGCGGAAGCGCCGGCGGAGGCGCTAGCGAAAGCTGCGGCGGCGGCTGAAGACACTTCGGGGGTCGACATCGCAAGCACGGCGACGCCGTCCGATACGGATGAACCGCTTCTTGCTCCCGACGCCCTCGCACTGGCGGTGCGCGACCTGCAGACACGCTGGCAGAAACTGGACAAAGGCCAGGGCGCTTCTTCCAAGGGCCTGTGGGAACGCTTTCGTCGCGCCTGCGACCGCGCCTACGCACCCGCGAAGAGCCACTTCGATGCACTGGAAAAGCAGCGCTCGGAAAATGCCGGAAAAAAGAATGCCGTGCTGGAAAAAATCGCCGCTCTGAACCAACGCATCGTCGATGGCGTGCAGTGGGGGAAAGTCCTGAGCGAACGCGGCGATCTTGTCAAGGCTTGGTTCGAGGCGGGTGCCCTGCCGCGCAAGAACGCGCGGGAGATGCAGAAACGATTTGACGCGCTCACCGCCGACATCGATACCAAGCTCAACGCGCGTCGCGCGGCGGAACGCACGCGCCGGCACGCCCTAATAGAGCAGGCCAAGGCCATTGCCGAAAGGCCGGCCGACGGCGCCAGCATGGGCGCCATGATCGCGCTGCAAAAAGAGTGGCAGGAGGGCATGAAGGAGGCCATCCGCCTCAAGCCCAGGGAAGACCAGGCGATGTGGGAGGAGTTCCGAGCTGCCGGCTCGGCGCTGTTTGGCAAGCGTGATGCAGAGAAAGCCGCGCGCAGCGCCGAGCGCGATGCGCAACTCGCCGAGCGGGGCGCGCTGATTGCTGAATTTCAGGCGCTCGCCACCGGCAGCGATGTGGCCGCGATCAAACGCGGCAGCGACGAACTCGGAGCGCGCTGGCATGCCATGCCATGGCCGGACCGCAAACCGCTGCGCGATTGGGAGCAGAAGTTAGCCGGAGCCCGCGCCGCTGCGAGCGGGCGCATCGCAGCCATCCACGATGAGGTGGAAAGCCGGAAACGTACCGCAGCGGCAGCGCGCCTGGCGGTGGTGGAACGCGCCGAACAGGCGCTGGGCAACGACACCACGCCGGACATAGATGCGGTGCGCGCTGAATTGCAGGGCATGCTCGCCGACGGCGAAAAGCCAGATCCCAGGGTAACGGTGCGCCTCGCCGCGCTCGAGGCCGCGGTGACGCTCGGCCCCGAGGCTTGGCGGGCACAGGCAAAGAAGACCCAACAAGAGCGCGATGCCCTCCTGCTGGAACTGGAAATCGTGCTGGGCATCCCCTCGCCGCCGGAACTCGAGGCCGAGCGGCGCATGCGCTTGCTCAAGCGCCTCGCCGAAAGCAAGAATTCACGCGCCACCCCGCCGCTGATGGCCCCGGATGCGCCCAAAGCAGTCGAGAAGCTGCTGGCGTTGCCGCTGGCGATGCAGGGTGTTCAGGAGCGCGTCGAGGCGGTGATCACAGCGTCAAGGCGCAAAGCGAAGTAGCGTTCGACTCCATTCCGGGCCAGGTGCAGGTCAATGACCGCAATCGGCCAGAAGCGGTCACACAGCTAAAGGCGCGTTGGCCACAATGTGTTGTTGGGCTGCATTGGCCGCTGCAACCAGAAATTGTTCTGCCTCATGAGTGATGTGCTTGTGCACGGCTCTACCAATTTCAGGTTGCGATCCGTCCGGCGTGATCGTTGCCGAGCGGCTTCGAATCTGGCTGCAAAAAACGCGCCCCAGCATTCTGATGTTGTGGGCACATGACGGTGGAATGGGGCAAAAGGACGCCGAAGAATCGAAAAATGCATTATTCTGCCGGGCGTTGAGGTTTCGTCAGCAATCTGAGATTTTGGCAAGTCATCCCGGTCTATTGAGCCCACCAGAGACCAACCTGCCGGCGAGCTTAGCAATGAATTGGCAAATGGCCGAACTGGCCAACTGATGCCATTGAACATAAACCAACCGATGGAGACCCTATGTCGAGACATCTACTTTGCTTCGTCGCCGCGACACTTCTTGCCGGTGCCTTGCCCTTGAGTGCCGCCGCCCAACAATACCCGAACAAACCCATTCGAATGATCAATCCCAACGCCGCGGGCGGCGTGACCGATCGGATGTCCAGGATGATCGCAAAGGCGTTAGAGCCGCACCTGGGGCAAACCGTCCTGGTCGAGAACAAACCAGGCGCGGCAAGTGTCGCCGGGGTCGATTTTGCGTTGAAAAGCGCCCCGGACGGATACACGGTAGGAAACACCTGCCCAGGCGTCCTCATCGTTTCGATGACCGGCACCCCCGTTCCGTTTGATTTCGAAAAGGACGCCGTCGTGGTCGGGATGATGGGTGCGCTCGACGTATTGATCACCACCAGGGGCGACAGCACCATTCGAACCATCGAGCAATTGGTTGCAGCGGCAAAAGCCAGACCCAAGCAGCTTTCGATCGGCATGGTACAAACCCCGTCGAACATCGTTCCGGTCGCCTACCTCGCCCAGCGCGCCGGCGTGGAACTGAACATCATTGGGTACAAGGGTGAGGCGAATGCACTGACTGACCTGTTGGGAGGCTCGATCCAGTTCGCGATCAACGCACCCGGCACGGTGCTTCAGCACATCCAGGCGGGTACCGTAAGACCCGTTCTCATGCTGAACAAGAATCGCAATCCGGCAATGCCGGACGTGCCCTCGCTCTCGGACACCAAGGTCGAAGGCTTTGAACCGAGCAACTATTGCGTGATGTTCATGCCGAGGGGCACACCTGCGGACGCAGTACGCAAGTTCAATTCCGCGCTGAATGAAGTTGGCAAGGACCCGGCGGTGCGAGGTGCGTTCACGAGGGAGGGTCTGGTGCCCTACATTGGTGGCACTCCAGGCGAAGCGTCCGCACTATTCACCGATATCGCCAAGCGCTGGCGCGGCGTGCTCAAGGAAGTGGACTATTCGAAGTTCTAGTGATGCAGCCTCCAGGTTAGCGCACCCCCATGCCCCTGCATCCTGATCTTCGTATCATGTTGAACGCGGCTCCACCGGAGGCGCGGCTGAACATGACCTCCGTTCCGTTGGAGGAGGGCGTACGGCAGCTGCGCAGTCGGCCGGCTCCGTCGATCAACGTTCCTGGCGCGGTCCCCACAGAGGATATCCGCGTGCCTGGAGCCGAGGGCGACCTGCCAGCGCGAATCTACCGACCAGCCGATCCCCACGGCATGGTGATTCACTTCCATGGCGGCGGCTGGGTCATGGGCACCATCGCCCAGGATGACTTCTTCTGTCATGCCCTGGCGCGCGACGCAGCGTGCACGGTGGTGTCGGTCAACTACCGACTGGCACCGGAACACGCCTTTCCGAAACCACTGGATGACTGCTTCGCGGCCACCCGCTGGGCATCAGCCAACGCAGAACGCCTTGGCGGGATCGGGGCAAAGCTCGCGGTCAGTGGTATTAGCGCAGGAGGTAATCTCGCGGCCGCAGTGGCGTTGATGGCGCGGGACTTGGGCGGGCCGAAGATCGACTTTCAATCACTGATGTATCCCGTCTGCGACGGCGGCATGGATTTTCCTTCCTGCCACGAGAACGCCGAGGGTTACCACCTCACAGCGGCTGCGATGGAATGGTTCTGGCAAAGATATGCGCCCGCGCCTAAGCAGCGGTTCCACCCGCTAGCCTCGGTGCTGCGGGCTCCCAGCCTTGAGAAGTTGCCACCGGCGGTTGTCATGACGTGCGAATTCGACCCGCTGCGTGACGAGGGAAATGCCTATGCGAAGCGTCTCGCGGAGTTCGGGACTCCAGTGCTGCATCGTCAGCTTCCTGGGCTGATCCACGGGTTCCTGCGTATGGGCTGGAATCAACCGTGGGGACAGCAGCCGTTGTCCGAATTGACCTCGGCGCTTCGAGATGCAATGGCTTGATCGGATGCGACCAGCACCACTTGCTCCATAAATCGATTCACAGTATCGATAGCGTGCGGCATCAGCATTCCTCCTACGCCGTTGCGCCGGAGTCCACAAATAACGTCGTTCCCGTCATAAGGGAAGACATGTCGAGCGCACAAAACAGAATGACACGGGCGACGTCGTCGGGAACCCCGACGCGTCCCAGCGGCATGGCGGCGGCACGCCGTTTCGTGTCTTCGGACAAGCCACGCTGCTCAAGTCCGGGCGTTGAGGTAATGCCCGGTGCAATGGCCAGGATACGAATGCCATCCTGACCCAATTCCAGCGCCAAGGATCTCGTAAGGCCAATCACGCCATGCTTGGAGGCCGAATAGTGGGCAAGATGGTGTCGCCCACGATGCCCGGCTGTAGACGCGACGTTGATGATCACGCCCTTTTTTGTGGATCCTTTCCGCATGCGGGCAACCGCTTCCCGCGCCCCAATAAACGTGCCGCGCAAGTTGACATTCTGGACACGCTCCCAGGACTCCACTGTCATATCGGTGATCGAAGAATGGGGAAAAATACCGGCGTTGTTCACCCAGATGTCCAGCCCCCCGAGCTGCGACACTGCCGCATCGGCGAAATCGATGATCGACTGCTCGCTTGTCACGTCCAGCGACTGGCCTATCACCGTCGCGCCAAGCTCCTTTGCGATTTTATCGGCCTCGCGCTTTACGGCGTCTCCGTCCAGGTCACCTATCAGGACGGAGGCGCCCGCTTCGGCCAGGCGACGCACGGTAGCGAGACCGATGCCACCTCCTCCCCCGGTTACAACGGCGCGTCGCCCCTTCAACGACATCAGTTGGGATAAAGGCAGCGCGGTTACGTCATCAATAGCCATTGGTAGTCCTTCGCGAATTCAATTTCGTATGACGGGTTCCAGGAAATACCGCAATCGAATGAATGATCGCAGTACTCCCTTGTACTTCGCGGTAGCTCAACGCAGGATGAAGCCTTCGTAACCCTTGGCGGCGCTCTCGTCGCAAATCTTGATGAAATTGGTGAACCCGCCCAGCCAGGTCATGCAGAACCGTTCGCCGGTTTCCGGGTTGACATGCACGTTGCGGTCTCTGAGTTTGCGGGTCATGAGCAGCCTGTTGCTGGCCACTTCGGCCACGCGCTTCACCCACGCCTCCTCCGCCACCGGATCGGCCTCGATAGTCTTGTAGCCATTCTTGTCCAGATAAGCAATACAGTCACCGATCCAGTTGATCTGCTGCTCATTGACCGGGAATCCGTTGGCAGAAAATCCGATACCGCCGGTGCCGCAGGCCATGAACAGGTTCTTGAAGCCCGATGTCATGAAACCTATCATGCTCTTCCAACCCGGCTTCCAGTGCTCGGTAATGCCACGGCCGTGCTCATTGCGGATATCCGCGTCGATCAGCGTGCCGGTAAAGGAGACAAAACCCAGCGAGAATATGATCAGATCGAGCTCGTAGTGGCCATTCTTGGTTTGGATGCCGGTTTCAGTGATCCGCACCAGGGAATCCTCGTGCAGATCGACCAGCGTGACATTGTCGCGATTGAAGGTCTCGTAATAGTTCGTGCAGACGCCGAGTCGGCGGTTGCCGACGCCGTGCCTTTGAGGACATAGTTTTTCGGCGGTCACCGGATCCTTGACCACGGCGCGGATTTTCGCGCGGACAAAATCCGACACCACCTGATTGACTTCCCAGTCGACCTGCTCGTTCTTGAAGACAACCGACATGACGTGGCCGCCGAATTGGTACCTTTCTTCCATGATGCGCTCACGTTCTTCCTTGCTGAATTGCGTAACGTCCCCCGCTGCCTTAGGGCGGTGCACGCCGTCGTTCGCGAACATTTCGGCCCGGTACTCGTCTAACCCGTTGGCGATCTTCTCGATTAGCGCTGGATCGAGCGGCCGGTTCTGCGGTGGGACGACGAAATTCGGAGAGCGCTGGAAGACCGTCAAGTGCCTGCCTTGCTCGGCCATGGGCGGGATCACCTGCACCCCGGAAGCGCCCGTGCCGATGACACCGATGCGCTTGCCCCTGACGTCAACCGGTTCCTTGGGCCAGCGCGAGGTCTGCAACCACTTGCCCTT
>CANJRC010000128.1 GCA_947476535.1 Betaproteobacteria bacterium | reverse complement strand
CTGCCGGACATTTGCATACCTGTCGGCGCCCTTTCGGACAACGACGCTTCGCCGTCGCTGCTGCGCGTGGCTACTTACGCTTTGCATGCTGACGGGAACAGCCCAGGCACAGGTTCCGCCCAGCGCCAATGAGCTCCAGCAATACACGGGCTTGATCGCCGCCGCAGCCCACGGCGATATTGCACAGCTTCGGGCATTGCTCGCCAAGGGTGAAATGCCCGACGCGCGCGACGGCCGCGGCCGCACGCCCCTGCACGTCGCCGCGCATACGTCGAGAGTCGAGGCCATGCGCGCGCTGGTCGCCGCCGGCGCCAACCCGAACGCATTGGAGAACGATCGCTACGACATCGTCACCATCGCCGCGGTCGCCAATGACCTGCCGGTGCTGGAAGCAGCGCTGGCGCTCGGTTGCAGCGCGAAGAACATCACCAGCCGCTACGACGGCACCGCGCTGATCGCGGCCGCGCACCTGGGCCACGCAGCGGTGGTGCGCGCGCTGATCCGAGCCGAAGCGCCGCTCAACCACGTCAACAACCTGGGGTGGACGGCGCTGATCGAATCCATCGTGCTGGGCGACGGCGGTACACGCCATACCGACACCTTGCGCGCGCTCGTGGAAGCCGGCGCCAACGTGAACCTGCCGGACCGCAATGGCCGCTCGCCCCTCGCGCTGGCGCGCGGGCTTGGCTACGAGGGAATGGCGCGCATCCTGGTTTCTGCGGGCGCAAAATAACTAGGTCGAACGAAATTTCAGGGCAGGGTCCGGAGTCGGTCAGGGCTCGAGAACAATTTTCCCGAAATGCGCATTGCTCGCCATGTACGCCTGCGCGGCCAGTGCCTCCGCGAGCGGGTAGGTGCAATCGACGATGGGTCGCACGCGCCCGTCCGATAGCTGCGCGCCCAGATCGGCAAGGAAGGCGGCGCTGACTTTCTGCTTGTCTTCGATGGAGCGGGTCCGAAACGTCACGCCCACCAGGCTCACGCGCTTGCGGGCAAGCTCGTTGAGGTCGATGGTGTCAGTCATGCCGCCCATGCGCCCCACCGAAACAATTCTCCCGGCCAGGGCCGCGCAGGCAATGTTGGCGGTAAGCGCCCCGCCGCCGATCATGTCCACGATGACGTCAACCCCGCGACCGCCGGTGTGCCGGTTCACTTCGGCAAGCAAGTCCTGAGACTTCACGTCGATGCCATGGTCCATGCCCAGGCCCATCAGTCGCTCGAATCGACTGTTGCTGCGGGCAGTCCCCAGCACCAGGCTTGCACCAAGCGCCTTGGCCAGTTGCACCGCCACCATGCCCACGCCGGAAGTCACTCCCTGCACGAGCACCGTGCCGCCACGTACCAGCCCCCCTGCGGTGGCAAGCGCATTGTGCGCTGTCAGGTATACCGTCGGCAGGCCTGCCGCCTCGGGCCAGGACAACTGCGAAGGCGCCTCGAGCGCCACGCGATAGTCGACCACGGCCTGTTCGGCGTAGCAGGCATTGGCCATGGACATGACCCGGTCACCGACGGCCCAGCCCTGGACCTCGCGGCCCAAACCGATCACGTCGCCGGCCATTTCCAGGCCGGCGACGTGCGCCGCACCCGTGCTCGCAAAGTGCGACTGCGTCCGATTGAGGTCGGCGCGATTGAGACCTGCACCACGCACCCTCACGAGCAATTCAGTCGGCCCGGGAATCGGGTCCGGAACCGTCTGACATGCCAATGTCGGGCCAGCCGACCCGGGTACCACTACGATCGCTTTCATCCGGGCTCCTTAGACGTCCTTGATGCTGCCTTCCTTCGCTCGTCCAGTTGCGCTGCCGCGCGGCACAGCGCTCGGCGGTTTAGCCGCTTCCCGATCAAGCCTTCGGCTTATCGATCCCCCAGCGCTCGCGATGCGAGGCCTTCACCGATTCATCGATGAGTTCGATGCGCATGCCGCTCTTGGGCGCATTGAAGTAGCGGAAGATGCCGGGCTTCTTGGTGCCGTCGGGCGCCGTCACCGGACTCAGGTTCACGCCATCGGTATCGATGGGCACGCCGACGGACGCCATGCGCTGGGAGTCGCCCTCCATGTCCTTCGTCCACCACTGCAGGTGGTCGATGCGCGAGCCCTTGCTCGAATCCCAGGGGCTGCCGGGCGGGCCCTCGATCAGCTCGATGTAGGGCGGCCCGGCGAGCGAGAACACGCGCTTGAAGTCCCATTGCTGGTACTTGCGCTGGGCAATCTCCCCCCACTGCACACCCTGTGCCTCGGTGAGCTCCTTCATTGCCGCTTCGATATCCTCAACGATCACGCCGACCTGAAAAAAAGGTTCCATGCTTCCTCCTTGAGATTTCAATCAAATCTTACGTGCCCGCTTCGCGCGAATCACAGTGTGCCGCATGTCGCCGTGGCGCGCTGAATGCCGCTCAGTGCCCCTGCATGCGCCGCGCGAAACGGCTCACCAAGAGCAGCGCTCCTCCGGCCACCAGCAACACCGGCGTGATGCCCGTGACCGTCCCGACCGCACCGATCACGATGGGCGACAAGGCGCTGATCCCGCCCTGCGCCACCTGCTGCACACCCATGACCTCGCCCTGGCGCCCTGCGGGCGCATTGCCCACGAACGCCGCCATCACCAGCGGCTGGCCCATGCCATGCGACATGCCGATGGCCATCGCCAGCGGCACGTAAAAAGCCGGCTGCGACACCAGCCCGAAGGCGATCAGCCCGATGCCGGCGACGACATAGAGGTTGGACACCACCACCCAGTGGCGCACGCGCTTGACGAAGGTGGGCAGGATGAGCCGGGAGGCAAAGGAGGCGCTGGTGTAGGCGCCGAGAATGGTGCCCACCATGGAGCCCGAGAGCCCGGCCTGCTTGGCGATCAGCGGCACCACGAAGTTGAACATGTCGCTCAACGTGGGGTTGGTGAAGCTCACCAGCAGGATAGGGCGGAACTTGCGGTCGGACACAGCCTCGAGCAGCCGCACCGGCGAGCGCTCCGACTGCGCGACGGCATCGGGCAACTGGCCCCCCTGCCAGAACATCAACAGCGCCAGCGCCAGCGGATAGGCCGCGATCAGCGCGAACACGCCGCTGCCGCCCATTGCGTCGATGCCGAATCCGGCGGTGATCGGCCCCACCGCGAACCCTGCCGAGATGCCGATGGTCAGCCAGCTGAAGTTCGATACCCGCTCCTCGGCCGTGCCGATGCGCATCACGCCGACGTTGAGCGCCACAGTAAAGCCCACATAGCAAATGCCGGCAACGGCAGAGGCCAGGGCCAGCGTCACGATGCCGGGCATGACGAAGGCCAGCGCCAGCGCGCCCACCAGCATGGCGATGCAGATGTAGATGGGGCCGCGCACGCCGGCGCGATCGACGATGCGCCCGGCGGGGATGCTCACCACCATCGGCACGAGGTAGGACAACGCATTGAGCACACCCACCACCGCAGGCGACATGCCATCGTGCAGCGCCTGCAGCGACACGGCGACGCGCGCGCCCTGGGGGCCGGCATAGGCAAGCGTCGCCAGGGAAACCAGTGTGACCTTGTTCAACGGGATGCGTGCACGATCGTGCTCAGGGTAGGGTTGGGTTTCGGGGGGCTGCCCGGGGCACACATTCACCGCGCTGTGAACCACGCACGATATTCGCCCTGCGCCGCCTTGGGAGCAGCCAAGTCTAGCAGCATCAACGCGCGGCCCCACCACGAAGGCGGCGCATGCGCTACAAATGCCGCTCCCGGGTTAGCATTGACCTCGGGACGACATTCACAGGGGGCAGCATGAAATTCGGAGTCAATCTCTACAAGTTCATCCACTACGGCAACGACATCGCCGGCACGCGCGAATTCGTCCTCACGGCGGAGCAGCTCGGCTACAACCACGTGCGCCTGCTCGACCATGTGGTGGGCGTGGTGGCGGAAAAGCATCCGGGCACCTGGAAATACCACTCGAAGACGACACTGCGCGAGATCTTCACGCTGCTAGGCTATTTTTCCGCCATCACCGAACGCATACGCCTGGTGGCCGCCATCGTGGTGCTGCCGATGCGGCCCACGGCGCTGGTGGCCAAGCAGGCCGCCGAGATCGACATCCTCTCCGGCGGGCGCATGACCCTCGGCGTGGGGGTCGGCTACAGCGACGTCGAGTTCGAGGCGCTGGGCACGAGCTTCAAGGACCGCGGCGCGCGCATGGAAGAGCAGATCGATGTCATGCGCCGGTTGTGGACTGAGGAATGCGTCAACGTACAGACCCAGTGGCATACGCTGCGCGACGTGGCGCTGTCGCCGCGCCCGATCCAGCGGCCAATCCCGATCTGGTTCGGCTTGGGCTCGGATGGCAGGCCGGTGCCACCCGACCCCGTTCTCGCCCGCATCGGCCGCCTGGGCGACGGCTGGCTGCCTTTGTTCCAGCCGGGCGAAGAAGGTCGCGTGGCCATCGAGAAGGTTCACGCCGCGGCCCGCGCTGCGGGCCGCAACCCGGCCGACGTCGTCATGGAGCTGAATCTCATCGTCGGCGACAAGTCGCGCACGCAGTTGATCGACGAGCTGAAGCGCATGCGCGACTTCGGCGCCACGCAGGTCAACGTGCACTTCCCCGCCACTTCGGCGCGCGAGGAAATCGACGGCGCGAAGCGCTTTCGCGAGGTGATGGACGCGTGGGACAATGTTTGAAGCAGACTCCGCACCCGGCCGGTCGATCTGATCCTCTAATGATGTGTATTTTCGTCAGTAACCATGCACCCCAATCCGCAAGGCAGCCCCTCACGTGAAGCCCATGACTGACAAGCGCAAGACGAGCGCTCCGGCCGCCCGGGAAAGGCGGGAACCGCAGAACCACCGGACCATCGACCGGGTCACCCGGATCCTGGAGGAAGTCGTCTACAACCCGGGAATGACATTCGCCGAACTCGTACGGGCGTTGGGCGCGGCGAAGAGCACGGTCCATGGTTTTATCGGCGGGCTCCTCGCAAAAGGTTGGCTATACGAAAATAACCATCGCTTCTACCTTGGGCCCGCGGTCTATGCCCTGACACTGGCCAGCGGCCAGATCCGCGCGGGGCTTGTGACGCACGCGGATCTGCTGGCGCTGCATGAAGAGGCGGGCGTGGCCGTCTTCCTTGGCGTCATGGCGGGCGACCACCTGATTTACATTGGCGAAGCAGGCAGCGATCACGATACCGGCTTCGAAGCGCGCTCCAACATCCGCCGAACGCTACTCGACACTGCGGGCGGCAAGGCGCTACTGGCCGAACTGCCGGATTCAGACCGGGGCGTGTTCCTGCGACGCCACAAGGCCGGGGAAGCGGAAATGGTCGAGCGCTTCCTCGAGGAATACGCGGGCATTCGCAAGTCGCGCATCGCCACCAACGTGCGACGCAGGGGTGCCCGATTCGCCATCGCGGCCGCAGTGCACAATCAATCAGGCGAAGCAGTGGCGGCCGTCACGCTGGTGGGTGCTACTGTCGACCTGCAGCCGCGCGCAAAAAAACTTGCGCAACTCCTGCTCCGGCATGTCGATGCGTGGTCACAGCGCTCGACCGCTCCCAGGGAAGCGATCTAGTCAGATCCGCCCCGCATAGCGTCGCACGAACTTGTGCGACATTCCTCCCCTGAATGCTGCACTCGGTTTCATTACGCGAGTTGCGAGCCGTCTGGGAACGCGCTGGCCGAACACACTGGCTGCTCGTCTGCCCTGACCGAACGCCCCGCCGTGCACCGATGTTGACACCCCGGCTTTTCACGCCTAATCTGCGAAAGTTCTAAATCGCGATCAAACGATCGTATATATGAACTCTATGCTTACGAACGCCACGGCTGCATTCGGCGCACGCCACGGGTGCCGTTCACTTGTATGCCGTGCAAGATGAACCTGCCTGAATTGTCTCAGGCGAGCCTGGAACACTGGTGATAGGAGCCAATACGTGACCCAAAACCTTACGCTGACGCTCGCACAATATGCTGCATCCACATCGGCGCAGTCCATTCCCGTCGAGGTGAAAGAGCGCGCAAAGCACATCATTTTCGACGAGATGGCCTGCTCCCATTTCGGCAGGAGCAGCCTCGCGGGCGGCTTGGCGGCCAAATACGCCACCACCATGGGCGGACCGATGGAGTCGCGGATTCTCGGTACTGGATTGCGTGCGCCGGCTCATTACGCAGCATTTGCGAACGGTGCTGCGGGCCATGGTTACGAAGTCGACGGCGCTCATGTCATGGGAGGGCATCCGGGTGCGACCGTGGTGCTAGGAGCCTTGGCCATCTCCGAGCGGCAACGTGCGTCGGGGGCGGACTTTCTCAACGCAGTCGTGCTCGGATACGACATGGGCATCCGCATCATCGAAGCATGCGGAAAGATGTTCAGGGTAAAGAATCGCTTCCATCTGCATGCTGACTTCCTGCACGCCGTCGGAACCTCAGTCGCCGTATGCAGGATTCTGGGCCTGGATCCGCTGCGGCACTGCCACGCGATGGCACTGGCAACGTTCCAGTCCAACAGCCTGGGTTCGTTCTTTGGTGAAAGGAGACATATCAGCAAGTCGCTTTGTCACGGGCAATTCGCGTTTGCGGCCATCAGCGCGGCCCTGATGTCGGCCGCCGGCCTGGAGGGCGATGAGGATGTGCTTGGATCGCAGCATGGCGTCCTCGAGGCGTGGGGTGTAGAGGACGGCCGCGATTTGCTGCTGCGCGGGCTTGGCAAGGACTATGCCGTGATGGGCGCCAACTTCAAGTTCATCAATGCCGGGTATCCGATTCACTCAGCGGTCGAAGCTGCCATGACGCTTCTGACCCAGCACAACCTGCGTGCGGAAGCCATTGCTTCCGTTCAAGTCGGCATGCCTTCGAACGCGATGCGGGTTGTCGATAACCGGCACATGCACAACATCTGCCTCCAGGACATGATCAGCGTGGCCATCGTGCGGCGCGGCCTGAAGATCAGCGAGCCCTATTTCCCGGCGATTCTTGATGATCCGGCATTCTCCAGGATTCGCCCGCTGGTCACACTGGGGGTCGACGCCGGGCTCGAGGCTGATCAACCGGAAGGGCGGGGATCGAGGGTCACCATCACCACAGTCGACGGATCAACAGTGTCACAACGCGTCGATGCCGCTCGAGGACACAGTTCGCGCGGCGGGGTCACCTGGTCCGATCTGGCAGAAAAGTGGCGCGGAGCACTGCCAGGGTGCGACGTCGATCACGCCCTCAGGCTGGCCCAGGGTCTTGAAGACATCGAGGACGTCAGCGTCCTGTCCCAGGCATTCACCGGTGAGGGAGATTGATGTCGCCTCTTGCGCACCGGACCATCGCGAAGCAATTCGAATTCCGCAGTCCCGCCGGCAAACTGGAAAGAAAGGAACTGAACATGTCTGGATATCGCTGTATGCAGATCCACCGCAGACAAATCTCCACGCTTCTCGTTGGTGCCATGGTGTGGCTTGCGGCGTGCGCATCGCTCGCCGCACAGCCGGAAACCGGATCCGAATTCGCCACAGTGCGCACCGCCTCAGGCCAAGTTCGGGGGAAGATCTCCAACGATGGTACCGTTGAGGTGTTCAAGGGCATCCCTTATGCGGCTCCGCCGGTTGGCGAACTCCGATTCAAGGCCCCCCGGCCTGCGGCGTCTTGGTCGGGCGTGCGGGATGCCCTGGAGGCAGGGAGCCCGTGCCCGCAAACAGGGCGGTTGGCCAGCACCAACGAGGACTGCCTGCACCTGAACGTGTGGGCGCCGCACCGTGCCAAGAAGGGAAAGCTGCCGGTCATGGTGTTCATTCATGGCGGCGGGCAACGCGTCTCAGCAGCCCATGAACACAATGCAGACTGGCTCGTTACCCGCGGCAAGCCCGTTGTCTATGTGGCCATGAACCATCGGCTGAATATCTTTGCGTTCTACGCGCACAAGGAGCTCACGGCCGAAGATCCCCAGCTCGGCTCGGGAAATTACGCTGCACTTGACCAGATACAGGCGCTCCGATGGGTTCGGGACAATATTGCCAACTTTGGCGGGGACCCGAAAAACGTGACGATTTTCGGGGAATCCGGCGGCGCCCAGGCGACCTGCCTGCTCATGACTTCCCCTATCGCGCGCGGGCTTTTTCACAAGGCCATCTCACAGAGCGCGCCCTGCCAGTGGCAGTATTTTCCATCGCTCACGGCGTCCGAAGCCAAGGGCGCGGACATTGCCACACAGCTCGGCTGCAAGGAACCGAATCCGCTCCCCTGCCTGCGCTCGCTGCCGGCCAGCGCCATTCTCGCCAAGGAATCGGGGGCAACAACAGATACCGCCGCGGCCCAGCCCGCCTGGGGAGGCGGGATCTTTCCGCTATCCATGCGGGAAGCCTTTGCATCTGGACAGATCAACCGCGTGCCTCTCATGCAGGGATCGAACCGCGACGAGGCAGCGTTTCAGCTCGCGCCACGATATGACGGTCGTGGCAATCCTGTCACTGCCGAGCAATATCCGACGATACTGAAGGACTTCCTGGGGCAATCGCGAGTCGCGGCAGTCATGGAGCAATATCCGCTCGCCGCCTATCAGTCACCGACCTACGCGCTGATCGCGGTATTGAGCGATTCAGGGATGATCACCAACAATCGCATCGGGCACTGCAACCTGCATCTCGCCAGCCAATTGGCATCACCGCATGTCCCGGCGTATGCGTACGAATTCGCCGACCGAACCGCCCCCTACCCTGCTCCGATCTGGGATGCCCCGGGTAACCTGGTCGCGGCCGCGCACACGAAGGATCTGTCCTACCTGTTCCACCTGAGCGAACTCACGCCGGATCAGCGAAAGATCTCCGATGCAATGATCGGGTACTGGACGAACTTCGCCACCACAGGGAATCCGAACGGCAAGGGGCTGCCTGCCTGGCCCGAATTCAAGCAGGACAAACAGATGGTCATGAAATTCGAGTCCACCAGCATTGCCGCGGATGCCGACTACTATTCCAGGCACAAGTGCAAGTTCTGGGCAGAGCAGGGATTTGGAAATCTTTCCGGACCTTATCCGACACCGACGATGGCAGGCCCCGCCTATCAATAGGGCATGGCTGCATGGTGGGGCCGAAGTCCTCCCCATGCACCGGTCCTCGCGCTGATTTAGCTGTTCGCCATTGAACGAATGTCGATCACGAAGCGATACCGGACGTCGCCAGCCAATAACCGCTCATAGGCTTCGTCGATTCGGTCGGCGTGGATCACCTCAACCTCGGCCCGAACGCCGTGCCGGGCACAGAATTCCATCATTGCCTGGGTCTCGGCGAGGCCGCCGCTCAATGTGCCGGCGATCGAGCGCCGGTTCCGAAGCAACGAGAATGCGGAAATGCTGAGCGGCTCTTCGGGCACGCCCAGGTTGACGAAGGTACCGTCCCTTGCCAGAAGTCCGAGGTAGGCATCGATATCCATGCTGACGGGAACTGTCGAGATGACCAGATCCAATGAATTCGCGAGATCGGCGAAGTTTGCTTCATCGGTAGCCACCCGGTAATCATCGGCGCCCAGGCGCAAACCGTCCTCGCGCTTGGACGCAGAGCGCTCGAACACGGTCGTGTGAGCGCCCAAGGCCCTTGAAAGCTGCACGCCGACATGCCCCAGGCCACCGAGGCCAATGATGCCAACGCGTTTTCCCGGACCGGCTTTCCAGTGACGCAGCGGCGAATACATCGTGATTCCAGCGCACAATAACGGCGCCGCATGCTGCAACGGAATTCCCTGCGGAATCCGCACTACGAATGCCTCGTCGACGACGATCATTTCACTGTAACCGCCATGCGTCGGTTGTCCGTCTCTGCCGATGGAGTTATAGGTCATGACGCGGCCGCCGACGCAGTACTGCTCGAGGCCTTCGAGACAGTTTTCGCATGTGCGGCAGGCATCCACCATGACGCCCACCCCGACCCGGTCACCGACGGCGAACTTCGTGACATTAGAACCAATGGCGGAAACGATGCCCGCGATCTCGTGCCCGGGCACCAGCGGATAAATGGTCTTCCCCCTG
>CANJRC010000127.1 GCA_947476535.1 Betaproteobacteria bacterium | reverse complement strand
TACGGCATCCTCGGTGCGGTGAACCGCATCAACGACAGCCGGGCCGGCGCGGAAGTGACGCGCATCTACAACGACTGGCTGGCCGATTTCTGCAAGACCGATCCGCGCCGATTGATCGGCCTGGGTCTGGTCCCGGGAAACAATTCACAGGCGGCGGTGGCCGAGGCCACGCGACTGGCCAAATTGGGCGGCATCCGCGGTCTGGAGATGTCCTTGTCGGGCAATGCCATTCCACTCTTCGAGCGGCAGTGGGATCCGCTGTGGGCGGTGATGGCCGAGGCGGGCCTGCCGCTGCACCTGCACATCACGCCCTATCTGCTGACGCCGGACCCGGCGCACTGGACGCCGACGGAGTCGCGCGCCCACAACGCGTGTTTGCTGGGTAAGTCACCGCTGGCGGCCGTCGATCCGTTGATGCAGATGATGTTCGGTGGCGCGCTGGAGCGCTTTCCCAAGCTCAACATGGTGTTCGCCGAAAGCGGTCTCTCCTGGATTCCCTACGTGCTCGAGCGCATGGATTACGAGTTGAGCGACCAGTACAAGGACCTGCCGCTGAAGTTGAAGCCCAGCGAATACTGGCAGCGACAGTGCAAGGCGACGTTCCAGCTGGATTTTCTCGGCATGCGCCTGATCGACTTGATCGGGGAGGACTGCCTGATGTGGGGCTCGGACTTCCCGCATCCGGACGGCGTGTGGCCGGATTCGCAGGAGACCATTGACAAGCAGTTTGCCGGCATGCCCGAGCGCCTGAGGAAGAAGATCACCTGCGACAACGCGGTCAAGCTGTATCACCTCGCCTAGGCCCACGCCAGTCCGCACGCCCGCGCCGAACCGGGCGGTATTGCGCGTGATCCTGGCCTTGGCTCTGGCGGCTTTTTCGCTGGTGCAGGCTGCCCGGGTCCTGTTGTCGTTGTATGCGCTGTCCTTGGGGGCGCAGCCCTTTACCGTGGGCTTGTTGGGCGCGATGTTGTATGTCGTGCCGTTGCTGCTGGTATGGGGGATCGGCGTCATGTTCGACCGTATCGGCGGGCGCTGGCTGTTGTTGTTCGGCAGCGTCAGCGGTCTGATCGGCATGCTGCTGCCGTTCTTTTGGCAAACGCTCCCCGCGCTATTTGGCGCTGCAGCACTGTGCGGGGTGTCCCTCGCGTTCTCCAATGTGATCCTGCAGAGCCTGATTGGGACCCTGAGCGCGCCTGCGGAGCGAACGCGCAATATCAGCAACTTTAGCCTCATCGCCGCGAGCGGAAATTTTCTCGGCCCGCTCGTCGTCGGGTTCTCCATTGATCACCTGGGGCACGCTGCGGCCTGCCTAGTGCTTGCAATGTCGCCGCTGGCGGGAGTTGCCTTGCTTACGCTGCGGGGCAACATGCTGCCTCGAGCACAAAATGCGCAGCCCCATCCGGTCAACCCATTCGAAACCCTAGCCCAACCCGGGATTCGTCGCATGCTTGCGCTGAGTAGCCTGATGCAATTCGGGATCGATCTGTTCCTCTTTTACCTGCCGATCTATGGGCACAGCATCGGATTGTCGGCATCGACCATTGGCGTCGTCATGTCCTCCTATGCGGTGGCGGCCTTCGCCGCCCGCATCGTCATGCCGGCACTGATCGAGCGCATGGGTGAGGAAGCGCTGCTGTCGGCGACCTTCTTTTTCGGGGCGGGTTTTTTCCTCCTCGTGCCGATGTCGCACAGCGGCCTGGCGCTGGCAACCGTGTCGTTCCTGTTCGGCATTTGCGTGGGTTGCGGCGGTCCGCTGACGTTGATGCTGATGTTCAAGCACTCTTCCGGCCGCCCTGGTGAAGCGCTGGGGCTGCGACTGACCGTGAACTACCTCACCCGCATGGCCGGGCCTACACTATGCGGGCTGGTGGCCGCGGCGCTGGGTCTTCTGCCCGTTTTTATCCTGAATGCCGCGATGATGGTTGTCGGTGGGGTGATCGGGCGACCGCAGCGGGGGACACAACGGCAGCATTGAATATCAATTTCTTATTGATTTAATTCGACATTCAGGGGTCATTTCGTTCATGTTGAAATGGCCTCTGAGTTGACGCCGACAGAGGCCGGGAGCGTGGGAGTCCATTGTCGGGTAAACTGGCAATCAGGCCGTTTTGTTGGCTGGGGCAAGTCGGAACTAGGGAAGCTTTGCCTCTTGTCGCATCCCGAAAAGCAGTGGGGATCGCGAAAACACCGGTACAGGTGTTGGCACTCGTTCTCGGGTCGCCTTGTCAATGAACAATCAATCGCGGGGGGATGAGGGTCGTGAACGTGATTTGGCGGTTTTACATTGATGGTCAGCAGCGCTGGAAGTGGCAACAGCTTGCCGTGGATCGGTCCGTGGTGGCGGAGTCGGCACGGGGCTACAAGGATTACGAAACCTGCCTTGCCAATGCGCAAGTTCAGGGACACGAGCACCTGCCTGCAAAGGGCAGGCGCGTGCAGGTGCGCCGTCACCGTTTCTAGCCGGGGTTGATGGTCGCCCCCCGGGGCTTCCTGCTTGCGCGGATCGCATACGTCTATTCCCTGGTCGATGCGGGTAAGGTAAAGCGAATCAGCAATCGCAGTGAGGTCAGGATCGCGCCCTGCGATATTAGCGGCCGTCTGGAGGGCGAGTGGGTTGCCGCCTCGGAGCGCATTGTCACCGGAGAAGAGGCGGCACTGGGCCATCGGTTGCTCGACCGAAATATGGCTGGTTGAAGCGCATCGGCGGTTTGCTCAAGCGCCTGCGTCGCCGTGAGTACGCCGTGATTGCGTTTGCGCTCCGGTGAGTCGGTCGTGCGCCAAGAGGTCGGATGCGGCCTGTTAGAATGCGACGTCCTGATTCGGAACCCCGCACGCGCGACGATTATCGATGCCACTGATACAGACCAATAAGAGCCGACAAACGGCCCGCTGGAAGCTTACGTCGGTTTCACTGATCTTCGCCTTGTGCACCTTGATGCAGTCGGCTGCGGTGCTGGCCACGGTCAACACGTCCTCGCAGCTGCGCGCCGACGCCGGCCTCGGGGCGCAATGGCGCATGAATTCCATCGCCCGCATGATGGCGGGCCTCGCGCCAGTCTATCCGGCGCATTTTGAGCTCGCCGAAACCGCAGTCTGGAAGGCGCACTCAGCCGCCATGCAGGCGTCCTGGCAGAGGCTGAACGCGGGGCGTGTCGCAGCCATGTCCGCATGGCGCGATGCATCTGTCTCGCCGACGTGCCCTTCCGGGAAGACGCTCCTGTATCCGTTCAGCGGGCCGGATTTCTTCAATGCCTGGTGGCTGTTTCCGGACTGCGAGAACTTTGTCATGTTCGGGCTGGAGCACCTCGGGGATGCGCCCAATATCGAGAAGATGAGCAAGCGCCAGTTCCCTCGGCTGCTGGCAGATGTTCGCGCGGCCACCGGGGATTTCATCGATCGCAACTACTTCATTACCGAGAACATGGCGCGCCAGCTGCATACCGCGCAGTTGCACGGCGTGGTGCCCCTGGTGATGATTTCCATGGCCATTTCAGGGCTGGATATTCTGCGCATCGTGCCGCTGAATCTGCCCCCCGAATCCGCGGCCGTATCCGCAGGCAGGCCGGCGCGGGCGGCGGGGCGGTCCTTGCGGCCGCAGCTGCGCGGCGTTAGCATTGAGTTTCGCGTACCCAATTCGCCGGTGGTGCGGCGCATGCAATATTTCTCAGCCGACGTTACCGACGAGGGCCTGACCCGCTACCCGGAGTTGCTGACCTATCTGCGCACGCTGGGACCCACGACCACGTTCATCAAGTCGGCGTCCTACCTGATGCACAGCCGTGAATTCACCCAGATTCGCGACACCCTGCTCGATGTCAGCGGCTTCCTCGTGCAGGATGACTCGGGCCTGCCGTACTCGTTCCTGGCGGCGCGTGGTTGGCAGATGCGGCTTCACGGGCGCTACGATGTGCCGATCCCGCCCTTCGAGAGAGCCTACCAGGCCGCCCTGGCCAGCGCCTACAGCGAGCAGCGGCCCGATGTGCTGCCCTTCACCTTCGGCTACCAGTACCACGATGCGCGCGATGAGCGTTCCAACGTGATGGTGGGCCGTGGCCCGATCCGCGAAGCCCAGCAGGCCAGCAACGAAGCCGCCAAGGGCGTCGTGCTGCGAAGCTCGGCGCGCCTTGGTCGATAAGCCGGGGCTCAACGCACCTGCCCTGTGGCGGGCAGCTGGACAGTGCTTGTTGTTGGCCGCGATGCCAATGGCGCAAAGCGCCTGGCCGCAGGACGGCCCGGCCATCGAGGAGGTGCGACGGCAGAGCGATGCCGTGCCGGGCCTGTCGAGTAACACCTTCCTCACCTCTGACGGGGTTCGCCTGAATGTACTCGAAGGAGGGCCCGTATCGCGGGTGGGCGATCGTGAGGGCAGGCGCAACGATCCCGTCATTGCCTTCGTTCCTGGTTGGGGCATGCCGGCGCGCATCTGGCGCTCGCAGCTAGCGGCATTGAGCGCCCGTCATCGGGTTGCGGCGCTCGATCCGCGCGGACAGGGCGAGTCGGAATTGCCCTCCGGCGGTTTCAACATCGAGCGGCGCGGCGAGGACATTCGCGAATTCGTCGCGCGTTATCCGCGCGTGGTGCTGGTTGCCTGGTCTCTGGGGGCGCTGGAGGCGTTGCATGTCATCAGCCGGCACGGCGCCGGATCGGTCGAGGCACTGGTGATCGTCGACAGTTCCGTCGGCGAGGGGCATCCGCAGGTTCCGCCGCCGCCGGGCACCGGCTTCACCGATGAATTGCGACGCGATCGCAACGCTACGGTAGAAATGTTCGTGCGCGCCATCTTCCGCCAGCCGGTGCCGGAAGCCGAACTCCTGGCGCTGCGCGACGGTGCGCTGCGCATGCCGCTCGAGGCGAGTCTGTCGCTGTTTCCCTCGGCGGTGCCGCGGGCGCATTGGCGTCGCGCTGTTCACGGCTTTCGCCGTCCCTTGCTATACGTGGTGACGCCGCGATTTGCCTCGCAGGCGGTGGCGCTGCGCAAGAACCGCCCGGGCACGCGGATCGAAGTGTTCCGCGAGGCCGGTCACGCGCTGTTCGTCGACGAACCGGAGCGGTTCAACCGCGTGCTGTCGGCATTTCTGGCGGCCAATGGCCTGCGCCGTTAGCAGGCACTAAGCCCTGGCCTGCAATGGCGGGAATGCGCGCCCCCGGTTAGCGATCGGACAGCCAGTCTTCCTTCGAGGTCGGGAGCCATCCCTGCAGCATGACCTGGGGCTCCCCGACCACGGGGTTCATGCGGATGCGCGTATGGCTCATATAGGAGATCTTCCACACGCCGTGTTCCTTGCGGTATTCCTCCTCGTAATGCCCGTAGCCGATGTAACCGCGCCAGCCCTTGCCGCGCCCTTCGGGGATGGGCGTGGGGAACTCCACCCAGTCGAACATGGCCCAGATGCCGCGCGCGGCGTGATCGCTGGTGAGGAGGATCTCCGGCATGTGGCCCTGGTGCACGGTAATGGCGGGTTGCAGCCGCGCCGAGGTCTTGGCGACAAATTCGTCGGCGCCAGAAAATGGCGTGTTGGTCCCCCCGAAGCGGGCATCGTCGGTGAATTGGCGGCGTAGTTCGGCCCAGCGCTTGGTGTCGAGATAGCGAAAATATCGCGCCTTCAACTGGTGGATGGCTTCGATGTCGCGCGGGTTCTGGTCGATGTCGGACATGGCGTTTTCCTTTATGTAAGTGTTACATCGTGACAATCGCTGTTGTGGGCTACTGTAATTCGCATGGGTAACCGGTGTCCATCGCGATGTGGCGCGCTTGGATAAGGCTGTCGCCGGTTCGGAAAATTGGTAAGCTCGCGCAAAGGAGGCAATCATGGCCGCTGAAACACCGTTCTGGTCTGAAGGCAGGAATCTCGGTCCGCTCGATTCCTGGTATGTCGACGTGGAGGCACTGCCCTGGAAGGACACGCCGACCAAGGGCATTTCGATGAAGATCCTGTTGCAGGACAAGGAAACCGGATTGATGACCGCCTTGTTCCGCTGGGAACCGGGAACGGAGCTTCCCTTGCACGAACACGTGGAAATTGAGCAGACCTACGTGCTCTCGGGAAGCATTGTCGACGATGACGGCGTGGCGAAGGCCGGCAACTATGTCTGGCGTCCCCAGGGGCACCAGCATGTCGCGCGATCGCCCGATGGCGCGCTGGTGTTGGCGTTTTTCCTACGGCCCAACAAATTCCTCAGTGGCGACCTGAAAGGCCAGCTGTTGGAATAGGTGGCAGGTTTCTGTGGTTGCTGGAACCAGCCCGATCCAACTGGAGTGTCCAGCGGGCGTGTAAAACCGTGGCGGCGAGGGCGCTACGGGGAGTGAAGACCGCGGCAGCTAGATATTATCAACTTTAAGAGGCCAGCTAGGTTGCCCCTAGCTCAATCAACCCATTGTGATCAAGGTCGGGCTTATTTCTGTCCCGGCTGCTCCACCAGCATCTTCATGATCTTTTCCGTAAGATCGATGGACGGGCTCCAGTAGACGGCTTCCTGGAAGATCACGTCGTACTTCTCGGCCTGGGCCACCTGGCGTACCACGCGATTGGCCTGCTCGATCAGGCCGGACAATGCTTCGTTGCGGCGCTGCGTGAGGTCTTCCTGGAAGGCCTGCTGCTTGCGCTGCAGGTCGCGGTTCAATTCCACCAGTTCACGCTCGCGCGTCTGGCGCGTGGACTCGGACATGGTGAGGCCATTCTTTGCAAGGTTGTCCTGCGCCGCCTTGATCTTGTCCGACATCGACGCGAGTTCCTTTTCGCGCGGTTGGAACTCCTGTTGCAGGCGCTTTTGCGCGCTGGCTGCCGCCGGGGCCTCCCGGATCAGGCGGTCCAGATTGACCACGCCCACCTTGATTTGGGCGAACGCTGAAGTACAAAGCATGAGTCCGGCTGCGGCAGTCAGGATGAATCTAAGGCGTCGAAGCATAAATTGTGCATCTCTGTGGTTGGTTGATACGGGCGGCTGCATTTCAAGCCTCTACCATAGTGGCATCCTACATGAAACCGGGGGCGATGCGTTTGTTGCCGGGCGGAATTTTGCCAGTCGGGAGGAGGGGGCTCGTACCGGCGCTGTTGGGCACGTTAAGTGACGGTAGTCTCGGCAACCCATCGCCGCCACATTCGCCGGTATTCGGTCTCCAGTGCCCGCGTGAACGCTTCGTAGTCCATCAGCGGCGATGCCTCGAAGCGCCGGCGCAGATCCCGGCGCAGTTGCGCGAGACCGGGAAGGTCGGATGCAAGTCCCACGGCGATCCGCAGGTAGTCGGCCTCATCGCGTCCGATGAGCCGATCGAGGCCGAGATTGCTCAGCATCGACAGTGTCTGCCGGCCCGCAACCAGCTGCGACTCCAGGGTGAGCACTGGCACGCCCATCCACAGGGCTTCAAAGCTGGTCATGCCGCCACAGAACGGAAACGGATCCAGCGCGACATCGATGCCGTGATAATTGCGCGCTGCTTCCTCCAGACGGACGAAGGGTCGCAGTTCCAGCCTGTCTCGCGGTATTGCGCAACCGGCTGACAGCGCCGCGAAGCGCTCGCGGTTTAGTGCGTCGTCGAGCGCCTGCGCCTGGATGACCAGTCGCGAGCCCGGCACCGCTTCCAGGATTCGCGCCCACAGCGAAAGTACGCCTTCATTGATCTTGGCGAGATTGTTGAAGCAACCGAAGGTCACGTGTCCGCTGGACAGCGCCGGCAATTCATTGACCGCAGGCATGAACGGGTAGGGCTCGTAGCAAAAGCGCGTGTGGGGCAGTCGCACCAGTTGTTCGGCGAACCACTGTTCCTGACCAGGCGGCGAACAATGCGGGTCGCTGAGGAAATAATCGATGGCCTCTATGCCGGTAGTGTTGAAGTAGCCGAGCCACTCCACTTGCACGGGGGCCGGCCTGCGGGTGAAGACCTGCAGGCGATTGTGCGCGGTGTGGCCCGCGAGGTCGACCAGGATGTCGATGCGGTCGGCGACGATCCTTTGGGCAAGGACCGTGTGCTCGATGCCGGCAACGTCGCGCCATTGCGCGGACGCAGTCCGGATGCGCGCGGTAACGGCATCTGCGCCTCGGTAGTTGTAATAACAGTAGATTTCGAACTGCCCTCGATCGTGATGTTCGATGACGGGGGCGAACAGCGCGGTCACCGGGTGGCGGCGAAAGTCCGGTGACACATAACCGATGCGCAGGCGCCGGTCCGGGGCGCGGTCGATGTCGTGGGGAAGTTGGATGCGCCCCCCCGGGGGGCCGAATTGCCGCGCCCAGTCGCGATGCGCCTCGAGAACGTCCGCCGGGGTGCTGCGCGGATCGTAGTTGATGCAGGCGGCAATGGACGATGCAGTGTCGGCCAGGGTAGGGTCCAGTCGCAGCGCGGCGCGATAGTGCGCGATGGCCTCCGTCATCTGGCCCTGCTGGTTGCAGGTGTTGGCTAAGTTGAGGTGCGCCTTGAGCATGACGTCGTTCGCGTGATCCGCGGACAGGATGTCGCGATACGCTGCTTGCGCGAGGCTCCACTGGCCGAGCTGGCTGTCGCAGTAGGCCAGCATGAGGCGGCCGGCCACCGGTTCCTCCATGGATTGCCAGTCGTCCTGCAGCAATCCACGGGCTTCAGTGAATGGGGCCTTGTCATCCGGTGATTCATCGCCGAGCGTGAGCAGTGCGGCGCACAGTTCGTGCCGCAGGGCTGGCGTGTCGGGGGCGATCTTGAATGCCGTGCGCAACGAGGCCACTGCGGCCTGCGCCTGATCCAGCGCGAGTTGCGTCTTGCCGAGGTTGAACCAGGCCGGCGCATGAGCCGGGTTCAACCGAGTGGCAGTGGCGAAACTCTCGATCGCCGCGCGGTCGCGGCCGAATGCCAGCAGCACATTGCCACGATTGAAGTGGTAGAGCACCACGCCCGGGGCGAGGGCGATCGCCGCGTCGATTAGTTGCAATGCCGCCCCATGTTGGCCGCGCTGGTGGCAGAGGAGCCCCACCAGATGCGTGGCTTGCGCGTGGCGCGGGTGCGCGTCGAGCACCTGCCGGTATAGGCGCTCGGCCTCGCTCAGTTGCCCGCTTTCGTGCAGGGCGATGCCGCGCTCGACCAGCAGGTCAGTGGCGGCATCCGAGCTGCTGTCCGCAGTCGCCTCTCGCACCCGCTTTCCGAACAGGGCAGCAAGGAGCCTGGTTGCGAGCGGACCGAAAGAAGGCATGACTCGGCGGGTGGAATAGCGGGAAGTGACGGGAAGTTACGTTCAGCCGACAGTCCGGGTGTGGGCTAGGCCGGGACGTAGGGCGCGAGGGCCTGCAGCAACTGGACGAAAATCTTCGGGCTGCCGCCCACGATGTTGCCGCTGTCGAGGTATCCCGTTTCGCCCCTGAGGTCGCCGACGAGTCCGCCGGCCTCCTGGATGAGCAGCGCGCCGCCCGCCATGTCCCATGGGGCAAGCCCCATCTCCCAGAATCCGTCGAGCCGTCCGGCTGCCACCCACGCGAGATCGAGCGCCGCGGCGCCGGGGCGGCGTATCCCGGCAACCTTGGGCATCAGGTCGCGGAACATGGCGAGGTAGGTATCGAGGTGCTGGAACTCGCGAAACGGAAACCCCGTGGCAATCAGTGCGTCGCTCATGACGGTGCGCTTGCTCACGCGCAAGCGCTTGTCGTCGAGGAACGCGCCGCGACCGCGGGTGGCGGTAAACAGTTCGTTCCTCGCCGGGTCATAGACCACCGCCTGCTCGGTGTTTTCCTTGTGCCGCAGCGCGATGGACACGGCATATTGCGGAAATCCATGAATGAAATTGGTGGTGCCGTCGAGGGGGTCGATGATCCAGGTGTACTCGGCGCGCGCTGCGCCTTGCGCGCCGGATTCCTCTGCTAAGATGGCGTGGTCCGGGTAGGCCTTCAACAGGATGTCGATGATGGCTTGTTCGGCGGCCTTGTCCACTTCAGTGACAAAATCCGCGTGCCGCTTGCGCGTGATGGTGAGACCTTCGAGGTCGCGGGCGGCACGATTGATGATCGAGCCGGCGCGACGTGCGGCCTTGACCGCGATTCCGAGCGTCGG
>CANJRC010000126.1 GCA_947476535.1 Betaproteobacteria bacterium | reverse complement strand
TCCGGCGAAGGCGAGATCCGTCGCGCCCTCATCGAGGCCGACCTCGTGGACTGCATGGTCGCGCTCCCCGGCCAGCTTTTTTACAGCACGCAGATCCCGGTGTGCCTCTGGTTCCTCGCGAAAAACAAAGCCGCCGACGCCAAACGCGGCTTCCGCGACCGCCGCCAGCAAACCCTCTTCATCGACTCCCGCAAACTCGGCACCCTCATCGACCGCGTCCACCGCGAGTTGACCGACGCCGACTTGGAGAAAATCACGGGCACCTACCACGCGTGGCGGGAAAATGCGGGCTCACGCGGAGGCGCGGAGCACGCGGAGAAGGGAAAAACTTCTTCTGAATCTCTCCGCGCCTCCGCGTCTCCGCGGGAGTATTCCGACATCCCTGGCTTCTGCAAATCCGCCACCACCGCCGAAATCGCCGCGCACGGCCACGTCCTCACCCCCGGCCGCTACGTCGGCGCCGAGGAAGTCGCAGACGACGGCGACCCTTTTATCCAAAAGATGCCGCGCCTCGTTGCCGAACTGCACGCTCAGTTCGCGGAATCCGACAAACTCGAAGCCGCCATCCGCGCCAACCTGAAAGGACTCGGCTATGCCCTCTGACCTCATCCCCTCGGACTACCCGGCTTGGCTCACGCAGCTCAAGACCCGCATCCATCAGGCGCAACAACGGGCCACGCTCTCGGTCAATCGCGAGCTCATCGCGCTCTACTGGCAGCTTGGAAAAGACGTCCTCTCCCGGCAGGCCGAGCAAGGCTGGGGAGCCAAAGTCATCGAGCGCCTTTCCCGCGACCTCCGCGCCGCCTTTCCCGAGATGAAAGGCTTTTCCCGCGCCAACCTGCTCTACATGCGCGCCTTCGCCGAAGCCTGGCCCGATCCCGCAGTCGTCCAACAGGCTGTTGGACAATTGCCTTGGGGCCACAACATCGTCCTTCTCACCCGGCTCAAAGCCCCAGAGTGGCGGCTCGCCTACGCCCACCAAGCCATCGAACACGGCTGGTCGCGCAACGTTCTCAATATCCATATCGAAACGCAACGCCTCGAGCGGGAAGGCAAAGCCGTCACCAACTTCGATCTCCGCCTGCCACAGCCTCAATCCGACCTCGCCCGCGAGTCCCTCAAGGATCCCTACCGTCTCGATTTCCTGGGTCTCGGCAAGGAGGCCGAGGAACGCGCCATCGAATCCGCCCTCGTCCAGCACATCACCCACTTCCTCATCGAGCTCGGAGCCGGCTTCGCCTTCGTCGGACGTCAGGTCCCGCTCGAAGTGGGCGGCGACGATTTCTTCATCGATCTCCTCTTCTATCATCTGAAACTTCGTTGCTACGTGGTGGTGGAACTCAAGGCCGGCCCCTTCAAGCCCGAGCACACCGGCAAGCTGGGCTTCTACCTCAGCGCCGTGGATGCCCAGATCAAGCACCCCGACGACCAACCCACCATCGGCCTCCTGCTCTGCAAAAGCAAAAACACCGTCGTCGCCGAATACGCCTTGAGGGACAGCAACAAACCCATCGGCGTGGCCGAATACCAACTTGTGCAATCCCTCCCCGAGCGACTGCAAACGAACCTTCCCAGCATCGAGGAAATCGAAGCCGAGCTAGCTGGAGAAACCCTGCCAAACGAGGACACCGAAGGAGACGCACCATGAACCCCTTCGAGGAAAAGATGCCGCGCCTCGTCGCCGAACTGCACGCCCAGCCTGTCCGCCGTAGCCTTGGCGAAGGAGGGTTCGCCGAGTCCGCGAAACTGGAGCAGGCCATCAAAGCAAACCTGAGGGGGCTGGGTTATGGCGGGTGAAGAAACCGTTCAGCTTCGCGATGTGTGCGTGAAGATTGGCAGCGGGGCGACGCCTCGCGGCGGCAAAGAGGCTTACAAAGGCGGAGCCACTTCGCTCATTCGCAGCCAAAACATTTACAACGAAGGCTTCCATCGCGACGGCCTTGTTTACATCGACGACGACCAATCGGCCGAACTCCGCAACGTCGAGGTAAAACCGGACGATGTCTTGCTGAACATCACGGGAGACTCGGTGGCGCGTTGCTGCCAAGTTGCCGCAGATGTCTTGCCCGCTCGGGTGAATCAGCACGTAGCGATAATTCGGCCCCAACCGAAGTCACTCGACGCTCGTTTTCTCCGCTACGTCTTGGTTTCGCACGAATACCAATCGCGGCTTTTGGCTTTGGCTTCTGCTGGTGCGACTCGGCCCGCTCTCACAAAGTCGATGATTGAGGAGTTGGACATTCCGTCGCCGCCCCTCGCCGAGCAAAAAGCCATCGCGGCGGTGCTTGGGGCGCTGGACGACAAGATCGAGTTGAACCGGCGGATGAACGCGACGCTGGAGGCGATGGCGCGGGCGCTGTTTCAGAGCTGGTTCGTGGATTTCGACCCCGTCCGCGCCAAACTCGACGGCCGCCCCCCCGCCGCCCTCGACCCCGCCACCGCCACCCTCTTCCCCGAGCACTTGGAAGACTCCCCGCTCGGCCACATTCCGAAGGAGTGGGAAGTGAAGACAGTCGGAGACATCGGAGACGTGATTTGCGGCAAGACGCCACCGACATCGGTTGCCGACTACTACGGCGAAGACATCCCCTTCATCACCATTCCCGACATGCACGGAAATGTCTTCGGTGCGGCGACGGCGCGGAAGTTGTCCCACGCTGGAGCGAACTCGCAGGCCAACAAAACACTGCCGCCCGGAAGCCTCTGCGTAAGCTGCATCGCGACCCCTGGGCTGGTGGTAATCACCTCGGAGGACTCGCAGACGAACCAGCAAATCAACTCCGTCGTTCCTCACCAGAAGGAGGAGACCTATTTCTGGTATTGGGTGATGACCGGCCTCGGAGCCGAGATTGCCTCAAGCGGAAGCGGTGGTTCGGTTTTGGTGAATCTCAGCAAGGGCAGGTTCGAAACCCTTCAAGTTGTCAAACCGCCGCACGCGCTGATTCGCGCTTACCACACCACGGTTCGCCCCTTGTTTGAGGCCATCCTCGCGAACACCCACCAATCCCGCACCCTCGCCACCCTGCGCGACACGCTGCTGCCGAAGCTGCTGAGCGGGGAGTTGGGCGTGGCGGCGGCAAACCATCAAATCACCTGACCCATGGCTACGATCCAAAGAATCAGGCGTGTGCAGGGTATTGGTGTGTTCCACGACTTCTCGTGGCCGGCAGGTCTCGCTGACTTCCAGTCTTACAATCTGATTTATGGCCTGAACGGGTCAGGCAAGACGACGCTCTCGAACATACTCCGCTGCCTTGAATTGAAAAAATGCACGGAGGGACAGTTCACGGTCACGGCAGATGGAGCTGACATTTCATCCGCAACGCTCCCGACGCATGTGGCCCTCCCGCAGATAAAGGTCTTCAACCGGGATTTCGTGGCGGACAACGTCTTCACCATCTCCGGAACCTGCTGCCCGATTTTCTTCCTGGGCGAGGACAGTGCTGCAAAGCGAAAGCAAATTGAAGAAAAGGAGGTTGAAAAGGGGAAACAGGAAGCGGCCTTGGTCGAGGTCGAGCGCAAGGAAGGGCGGAAGAAGAAGAGCCTTGAGGACATCAGAATTGATACCGCTGGAACAATTAAGGAACTGCTTCGATCAGCAGGAACCGGCAACGCTTACAACACCTACCACAAAGGGAACTTCAGCGCGAAGTGTGACGCCCACAAAAAGGCGGGGACCAAACCAAGCGCGCTGTCTGACGACGAGAAAGTGCTGCACAAGGCGGTTGCGGCGGGAACGGCGAAGTCTGAAATTCCAGAAATCCAGTTCACTACTTCTGACTTGGAAACTGTAAAGGCAACGACGGAGGCTGTGCTCTCCCGAAGCGTCGTGTCTGAGGTGATTGAAACCCTGAAGAGCAGGCCCGACGTCAATTCTTGGGTCGCCCAAGGATTGAAGCTGCACAAAGAGATGGAAGTCAAAGTCTGCCAATTCTGTGAAAGCTCCCTTCCGGATGAGCGCATCCGAAAACTGGAAAAGCATTTTAGCGATGAGTATGCAGCGGTCGTTAAGGCGGTATCGGAGGCAAGGGCCGCGATAGCGACCCACACTACCGCTTTAGCAGAGCTCACCGTTCCCGACGAAGCGCGGGTTTATGATGACTTCGTCGCACCTTACAGAACCGCAGTGAATGTAATTGGCGAAGCGCGACGCGCCATCGAGGAGTTTTTGAAGAGTTGCGATGACGCACTCAAAAAGAAGCAGGACAACCCATTTGAAATCGTTGCACTCTCCGCTGAGGTGCCAGCGTCGATAGACATCACTGGCATTAACGAGCAGCTTCGCGCCCACAATGACCGCACCAAAAATTTCCAACTGGAAATCGCAGCGGCGCGGGCGGCGCTGGAGGAAGCCATTGTTGCGGACAAGTTCGACAAGGTTGTGGAGCTTGAAGGGAAAATTGCCGCCGCAGCGGCCGAGGCGGGAAGATTGCGTTCCAGCATAGCTGCGCTCCGTGCTGACCTTCTAAAGCTCGACGGTGAAATCAAAGAACACCGTCGCCCCGCCGAACAGATTAACGCCGACCTTGCCAGCTATCTCGGGCGAAAAGACATCACCCTTGCGGTTGAGGATGCTGGCTATCGAATCATGCGTGACGAGACACCCGCTACCAAGCTGAGCGAAGGTGAGAAAGCCGCGCTCGCCGTCATCTATTTTCTGAAGTCTCTTGAAGACCGCGGATTCGACAAGACAAAGGGCATAGTCGTAATCGATGACCCTGTATCGAGCTTGGATGCCAACGCGCTGTTCTACGCGTTCAGTTTCATTCAGGATCGAACGAAGGATGTTGGGCAGCTTTTCATTACGACCCACAACTTCGGTTTTCTTCGCCTCGTTCGGAAGTGGCTGTTCCGAGTCAACAAGACGAAGAAAAAGACGAAGAAGGAAGCGCGGATGTATATGCTCAACTGTCTCGGTTCCAGTTCCGGGCGACGAGCAGAACTCGCCGCTCTCGACACGTTATTGTCCGAGTATGAATCCGAATACAGCTACCTGTTCTCACAGGTCGTAAAAGGATCCGGCGAAAGCGCGGGAGAAATCGAAAAATTCTACCACTATCCAAACATTGCGCGGCGAGTGCTTGAGGCGTTTTTGGCATTCCGGCTGCCGAACTCCGCTCACACGTGGGAACGCAATCAGTTCAACAGCGACATGCACGGTTACCTGCATGAGCTGGGTTTCGACGCGGTAAAGACCAATCGGATTCTCAACTTCCTTAACGCTCACTCCCACAACGCTCGCCCCGACGGTTCCGTGGACCACGACGAATCAATTCTTCTCGAAACGCCCGCCGTCTTGGCCGACGTGCTGGAGCTAATTGAACACGCGGACAGCAATCATTGCACTGAAATGAAGAAGCTAGTCCGCCCGCCACCAGTCGTGCCATGAGCCTCAACGAATCCATCGTCGAAGACGCCGCCCTCGTATGGTTCGGGGAGCAATGTCGCGTTGCTCAAACCCTCACCCGGCCTCTCTCACGGTGAGAGGAGGAAGAGCGCGAGGCCATCCGGCGTCTGAACCCGGCCATTCCCGAGGACGCGCGGGCAACTATCCGGAATTCCCGGATAGCTCAATTTCGACACGGAGGACAAACCGATGAGCAAAAAGAAACCAACACCCGGCGGTCGCGCCAAAAAGAAAGCCGAAGTCTCCCTGGTTCGCTCCTCGGCGGCGGAATACCTGACCTTTGTGGCGGCTGCAGGCGACTCTGAGGCCAGCGTTGAAATGCGCTACGAAGATGAAAATGTCTGGCTCACACAGAAGATGATGGCTGCGCTTTACGATGTCTCCGTTCCCGCCATCAACCAGCACCTGAAGCGCATTTTCAGCGACAACGAACTGGAGGAAAGTTCAGTTGTTAAGCAATACTTAATAGCTGCCACAGACGGAAAAAATTACCTGACGAAGCACTACAGCCTGCAAGCGATCATCGCCGTGGGCTTCAAGATCGAGAACGAGCGCGCCGTCCAATTCCGCAAATGGGCCAACCAGATCGTCAAGGACTACACCATCCAGGGTTGGACCATGGATTCAGAGCGGCTGAAGCGTGGCGGGACGCTGACGGACGAGTTCTTCGAGCGCCAACTCGAAAAAATCCGGGAAATCCGTCTCTCCGAGCGCAAGTTCTACCAGAAGATCACGGACATTTACGCCACCGCGCTGGATTACGATTCATCAGCCACGGCCACGAAACGATTTTTCGCCGCAGTCCAAAACAAGATGCACTTCGCCGTGCATGGTCAAACGGCGGCGGAGGTGATCGTGGACCGCGCCGACCATCAAAAGCAAAACATGGGGCTGACCACTTGGGAGGCTGCGCCGCAAGGGAAAATCCAACGCTACGACGTTTCCATCGCCAAGAACTACCTCTCGGACTTTGAATTGGGCCAGATGCAGCGCATCGTCTCAGCCTACCTCGACATGGCCGAAATGCAGGCCATGCGGAAGATCCCGATGACGATGGAGGACTGGGAGAAACGGCTGAGCGGATTCCTTCAGCTCTGGGATCGCGAAATTCTCCAGGACGCAGGTCGAGTGACAGCGGAGCTGGCCAAGACCCACGCCGAAACTGAGTTTGAGAAATACCGCATCGTGCAGGATCGGCTTTTCGAGTCGGACTTTGATCAGATGCTCAAGCAACTGCCGGAGCAAGGCGACAAACCATGAGCCTCAACGAAGCCATCGTCGAAGACGCCGCCCTCGAATGGTTCGGGGAACTGGGCTATGCCATTGGGCACGGGCCGCAGCTCGCGCCCGGTGAGCCGGCGGCAGAGCGGGATTCGTTTGGCGAAGTGGTGCTGGTGGGGCGCTTGCGCGCGGCCATCTGGCGGCTGAACCCGGCCATCCCGGAAGAGGCGCGGGAGGAGGCGTTGCGCAAGGTGCTGCGGGTGGAGACACCTTTGCTCACGCAGGCCAATCGCGCCTTTCACCAATTTTTGCGCGACGGCGTGCCGGTGGAATATCCCCGATCCGATGGCAGCATTGCAGGCGATCACGCGCGGCTGGTGGATTTTGATGAGGTGCTGGCGAACGATTGGCTAGCGGTGAACCAGTTCACGGTGATCGAGGGCCAGCACAACCGGCGGCCAGACATCGTGGTTTTTGTGAACGGGCTGCCGCTGGGCCTGATCGAGCTGAAGAACGCGGCGGATGAGGACGCGACGATCTGGAGTGCCTACGCGCAGCTGCAAACCTACAAGGCGGAGATTGCCTCGCTGCTGCGCTACAACGCGGCGCTGGTGGTGAGCGATGGCTTGCAGGCGCGCATGGGTTCGGTAACGGCGAACCAAGAGTGGTTCAAGGTCTGGCGCACGATTGACGGCGAGGGCGACGCACCGAAGACGGCGCTGGAGCTGGAAGTGCTGGTGCGTGGCGTGTTTGAGCGGCAGCGCTTCCTTGACCTGCTCCAACATTTCATCGTCTTCGAGGAAGACCCGGACAACGGGCAGCTGCACAAGATCATCGCGGGCTACCATCAGTTCCACGCCGTGAATGCCGCGGTTGAAGAAACTGTGCGCGCCAGCGGCCTAGTGGAGGCGGCCTCGGCCGTGCACGATGTGTCCGCTGTGTATGCGGTGGTGCGGCAGCACGGCGGCAAGCCGGGCGACCGTCGCGCGGGCGTGGTCTGGCATACGCAGGGCAGCGGCAAGAGTTTCTCCATGCTCTTTTTCGCCGCGCGAGTGGTGCGGCACCCAGTGATGAAAAATCCCACACTGGTGGTGCTGACCGATCGCAACGATCTCGACGACCAGCTTTTTGGCCAGTTCCAACGCTGCGCGGATATCCTCGGCCAGACGCCGGTGCAGGCCAGCGGGCGCGAGCATTTACGCGAATTGCTGAACCGGGCCAGCGGCGGCGTGGTGTTCACCACCATCCACAAATTTGCGGCGGAAAAGGGCGAGATGATGCCCGAGCTGAGCGCGCGGCAGAACATCGTTGTGATCGCCGATGAAGCGCACCGTAGCCAGTATGGCTTCGGCGGCCGGGTGAATGAAAAAACTGGCGAGATGTCCTACGGCTTCGCCAGCAACCTGCGAGATGCCTTGCCGAATGCGTCGTTTATTGGCTTCACCGGCACCCCCATCGAGAAGACGGACGCCAACACGCGAGCGGTTTTCGGCGATTACATCAGCATCTACGACATCCAGCGCGCCGTCGCCGACAAGGCCACGGTGCCAATCTATTACGAGAGCCGCAATGCCAAGCTGAGCCTGAACGCCGCCGAGCTACCGAAGCTGGACGCGGAGTTTGAGGAAATTACCGAAGGCGAGGAGCTGACGAAGAAAGAGAAGCTCAAGACCAAGTGGGCCGCGCTGGAGGCGCTGGTGGGTGACCCGCAACGAATCGCGCTCGTCGCCGCCGACCTGGTGGCGCACTACGAGCTGCGCGTGGCGGCGCTGGACGGCAAGGCGATGATCGTCTGCATGAGTCGTCGCATCGCGGTGGACCTCTACAACGCGCTTATCGGGCTGCGCCCTGACTGGGCTGCTGCCCCAGATGACGACGCCGAAGCCGAGAAGAGCAAAGCCTGTGTGGTGAAAGTGGTGATGACTGGCAGCGCCGACGATGGCCCAGACTGGCAGCCGCACATCCGGAGCAAGGACAAGCGCCGCCGGCTGGCCAACCGATTTAAGGACGCCAAAGACCCGTTCCGCATTGTCATCGTGCGCGATATGTGGCTGACCGGCTTCGACGCGCCTTGTCTACACACGATGTACGCCGACAAACCGATGCAGGGTCACGGCCTGATGCAGGCCATCGCCCGCGTAAACCGGGTTTTCCGCGATAAGCCGGGCGGGCTGGTCGTCGATTATTTGGGTCTCGCTGAGCAACTGAAACAGGCGCTGGCCACTTACACCGAGAGCGGCGGTCAGGGCGATCCCATTTTCGACACGGCGGAAGCCATCGCCGTGATGCTAGAAAAACACCGCATTGCCTGTGACCTGATGCACGGTTTCAACTGGGCGCTGTGGGTCACGGGTAAACCCGTGGAACGCCTCGCACTCATCCCTGCAGGGCAGGAACACATCCTTGCTCAAGAAGATGGCAAGACGCGCTTTGTGCAGTTGGTCACGGCACTCTCCCGCGCCTTCGCACTGTGTGCGGCGAGCGATGAAGCAACGGCAATTCGCGATGACGTGAGTTTCTTCCAAGCACTGCAAGCTGCGCTGAATAAACAGAGCAGCGCCAACCCTAAAACCCCGGAACAGGTGGACGCCGCCATCCGCCAGCTCGTGAGCCGCGCCATCACGGTGGAGGGCGAGGTTATCGATATTTTTACCGCTGCTGGTTTACCCAAACCGGACATCAGCATCCTGAGCGACCAATTTCTCGCTGAGGTGCGCGGACTGGCGCACAAGAATGTCGCCGCGGCACTGCTGGAGAAGCTGCTCAAGGACGAACTCAAAGTCCGTTCCAAGCGCAACCTCGTGCAGAGCCAGGTCTTTAGCGAAAAGCTTCAAAAAACCCTCAACGCTTATCACAATCGCGCGATCTCGACGATGCAGGTTATTGAGGAGTTGATCAAACTCGCCAAAGAACTGGCAGCCGCCGGTAAACGCGGCGACGACCTAGGCCTAACGGATGACGAAATTGCTTTCTACGATGCGCTCGCCGTCAACGATAGCGCCGTTATCGCGATGGGCGACGACAAGCTCAAGCTCATCGCGGCTGAGTTGGTTGCGCAGGTAAAAAAGAGCCTGACTATCGACTGGAATCTGCGCGAAAGCGCCCGCGCCCGGATCAAAGTGATGGTGAAACGCATTCTGAACAAGCATGGCTATCCGCCGGACTTGCAAGCAGAGGCGGTGAAGACCGTGCTCGCGCAAGCGGCGCTTTTTTGCGCTGAATGGGCGTGATCCTGAGCCGCGCCCCGAGCGCGGCCGTCAGGCTAAAACGGTGGGCACTACAGCCCGCCGCAGCGTGCAGCGTGTACGAGGTTCGGCTAAAAGACCGACGAACCGCCTAGCTTTTGTGAGCACGACGGCCCTAGATTAATTCTCAGCGTAAACCTAGAAAATCTGCCAGTAGGTGGGCAAACGGGGCTAGGTCGGGTGCGCTTTGGTAGCTTGCTAGGGCGAGTGCACGGGTTTCCGGTGGGATGTCGAGGGTTTCTTCGAGGGTCATCTCGCGCATGAAATCCGAGGTAAATTCCGGGTGCCCTTGGATGCCCAATAT
>CANJRC010000125.1 GCA_947476535.1 Betaproteobacteria bacterium | reverse complement strand
GGCCAAGTCGCACGCTGCCATTACTCACCGACACGCGATGAACACCTGCTGTACCCATGTATTCTCCCTTGGTTGTTCTGGCGCCTGCATGCGCGGAGTGGCGCTATCATAGCCGCTCGCTCGGCGATGCGCAGGCCATGCCTCGGAGAAACGCCGGATTGAAGCGTCGGGAGAAACCCGACAATTATTGGGGGAAGCAATGGCATTCGATCTCGTAATCAAGGGCGGACTTCTGGTTGACGGAACCGGGGCGATAGCGCGGCGCGCGGACGTTGCCATATCAAACGGCAAGATCGCGGACGTGGGCAAAGTGTCCGGCGACGCAAAGCGCGTGATCGATGCCAGCGACCGCGTCGTCAGCCCCGGCTTTATTGACCCGCATACCCATTACGATGCGCAGATCTGCTGGGATCCGAATGTCACGCCATCGCCCTGGCATGGCGTCACGACAGTCATGCTCGGTAACTGCGGCGTGGGGATTGCGCCGAGCAACCCCGCAGGTCGCAATACCGCGATGCACGACCTCGTCAATGTGGAGGGAATGTCCTTTGACGTGCTCGACCGCGGGATCACCTGGGATTGGGAGACCTTCCCCGAGTTCATGAATGCCGCGGAACGCCGGGGTTCTGCTGCCAATCTGGCCTTTCTCGCGCCACTGACCCCGTTTCGCTATTACGTGATGGGAGACGAGGCCATCGACAGGCCCGCCAGCGCCACCGAGGCGGCCAAGATTGCCCTGCTGCTCGAGGAGGCCATGCGCGCTGGCGCCTACGGCTTTTCCACGACACAGCTCCCGAACCACATCGGACACCAGGGCCGCCCGCTGGCCTGCCGCAACGCCGACGCCGCGGAACTCAAGGCCTATGCCAATGTGCTCAAGCGCGCCGGGAAAGGCCTGATAGAAATCGCCCTGACCCAGCAGATGTCGGTGCTGTCCGACGAGAACGTGGAAGTGCTGCGTTCGCTCATCGAGGAGAGCGGGCGTCCGGTCACCTGGCTCTCGCTGCTGTTCCGGGACGACATTCCGGGCGCCTGCGACGACAGCCTGCGAAAGTCTGCACACCTGACCGCCAGGGGATCGGTACCGCAGATCTGCGCGCGGCCGCTGACACGCGACATGGACCTACGGTCTCCGCACTCCTTCCTGAGCTTTGCCTCATGGCACACCATCCTCAACAAGCCGCTCGAGGAGCAGAAGCGCATCCTCTCCAGCCAGGAATTTCGCAACCGCTTTCGCCAGGAACTCAAGGGACCAGCCCAGTTCACCGGCAATTGGAACCTGATGGCCGTATCCGAAGTCGGCTCCCCCGCGCTCAAGCAGCATGAGGGAAAAACGGTCGCAACGCTGGCGAAGGAGCGCGGCACGGACGGTGTCGATGCCCTGCTGGACTTCGCGCTCGAGGATGACCTGCGCACCGAATTTGCGGTGGCGTTCCTCAACACCAACCAGGAAGGTGTTGCCAAGCTGCTGCGCAACACCAACACGCTGATCGGCCTGTCCGATGGCGGTGCGCACCTGGGCGTACTCTGCGACGCCGGCTATGCAACCTACATGCTGGGACACTGGGTACGCGAACAGAAGGCACTATCCCTCGAGCAGGCCGTGCAGCGGATGACCTCGGAGCCGGCCGCCCTGTTCGGCATCACCGACCGCGGCCGCATTGCGCCGGGCCTTGCCGCGGACATCGCCATATTCGATCCGGCGACCGTGGGTTCGGCCGAGCGCGGCGTCAAGCGCTTCGATCTGCCTGGTGGCGCCAAGCGCTTCGTCATGCCCTCCCAAGGCATCCACTACACCATCGTCAACGGAACGCCAATCTTCGAAAACGGCGAGATGACCGGCGTGAATCCAGGCAAGGTGCTTCGCTCCTGACGCCGGCAAGCCGGCTCTCGGGCGCGCACTATGCCTTGACCGGCTCCGCTTTGTCCAGCAGCGCCCTTGCCTCGCGCTCGACCGCGGTACCGTCGTAAAACGCCGGGTTCATCCCCCCGTGCAGGCGCACTGCGTTGGCGAACACGAGGTCGCGAAAATCGACCTCATCGAGCAGGCCGTGCTCCAGCAGTTCGTAGGCCTCCTCAACGACCCGGCTCATGTCCGGCACGTCGTAGTGCCCGATATCGGAGCCCAGCACTGCCTTGAGGCGGACACCGCAGGGATTGACGCGGGTGTTGAACGCCCAAGCGTTGATCGGATCGTCGGCCTCGACACCAAAGTAAAAATTGCCGACGAAGCGTTCGATCAGTTCTTCTTCGCTCGCCACCCCGAGCGCCTCCCATTCATCGAAATTCTCCGGCTTCATGGGCTTTACGATGGTCGGATGCGGGGCGAGATCAGACTCGGGCCTGCCTGACGTGAGCCTGCCGCCATATTGCTTCATGAAGGCGGTGTATCCGGCGTGGTCCAGCCGGTAGGGATCGGTGGCCGCCAGGCCTGACACGCTGCGTTTGCGCCAGGTGCCGAGGATTTCATGCAGCATGACGGCAGCCCAGCCGACGCCGCCTTCCATGAACGCGAAATTGAGCCTGGGGAAGCGCCGCGTCACCCCACCCATGAAGATTGACTTGCACAACAGGCCCTGGTGATAGGCATGGTTACCAATATGGTTGAAGGAGAAGTTGGAAATGGAGCGCCCGTACATCGGCAACAGCGGCTGGGTACCCGAGTGCGCCGACACGGCAACCTTGAGCTCCTGGCATTTCGCCCAGAACGGATCGTAGTCGTATTCACTGTCGATGCCGTAGGTATCGAGCCAGCAGGCATCGGGAAACACCTCCGGGTGTGCGCGATGGACGGCCGGAATGGGCCTCAGCACCGTGGTGGGAATGACAATGGACTTGAGGCCGAGCTCGCGCACCGCGTATTCCAGCTCGGCGATAGCCTCGCCCGGCGTGTGCATCGGGATGCTGGCCACCGGCGTGATGCGATCGGACTCCTCGCGGAACTGTTCCGCCTTGGTCAAGTTGATGGCTCGCACCGCGGCTCGGCGTATCTCCTCATCCCTGATCAGCATGACGGGAATCGAGGTCATGCCGTAGGAGACGACGAAATCCATGCCGAGCTCCCCGGTCGCCAGCCGCTCATGCGCTAGCGACGGCAATGCCGCGGTTGCTGCATCGCGCGTACTGGCGGTCGGGTACGCCCACCACGCCGGGCGTCGCGCGCGGAGGTCGCGGCGCTCATCCCAGCTCATGTCGTGCCACCAGCCTGAATAGCTCCCGGTCGCAGCCAGGTAGTCGCGATACTTCTGCGGCATGCCCGCGCCGCCAACTTTTGCCAGCATCTCCATGAACAAAGGCGTGAATTCATAAAGGTGGCCATCGGCATCGATGACCGGGTAGTTCAACCGCGACCGGATTTCCGCGGATTTTGTGGCCGCGCCCGCTTTAGCACTCATACCAGCATTCCTTTCATTCAATTCTTCCCTAGCGAAAAAGCGCTGACTCAATCACCGTCCGATGCATCAATCGGCGCTGGCCATGGTAGTCATTCACCGCGTAATGCCATGTCTGGTAGTTGTCCCAGAACGCCATCGAGCCCTCGCGCCACCGAAACCGGCACATGAACTCGAGACGCTGCGCATGCTGGTAAAGGAAACCCAGCAGGCCGGCGCTTTCCTTCTGCGTCCAGCCCTCGAAGCAAACGGTCTTGCTGGGATTGACATACAAGGCCTTACGCCCATCTTCCGGAAGCCGAATGACTACCGGATGCGTTGCCTGCGAAGGCTGACGCGCCTCGTCGACCAGGTTGACGTCCGCAGTGGAATATCTGGTCAGGACGCGGGCCTCCGAGTGGATTGCGCGCAACCCCTCCAGCGTGCGCTTCATGCCGTCCGAAAGCGCCTCGTACGCGCTGACCATACTGACGAAGCAGGTATCGCCACCGACGGCGGGAACCTCCCGCGCGAGCAAGACGGTGGCCCGGACCGGATGAGCGCGCGCGCTTTGATCGGTATGCCAGATGTTTCCGGTAGCGTCGCGCTGGTCACGCTCTTTTCGCACCTCGCCCAACTCAGCGTATCCGTCAACGTCCCCCAGCAGCGGCACGGCGGACACATCGCCAAAGCGGCGGGCAAATTCAATTTGCTGTGCGGGCGTGAGAACCTGATCCCGAAAGAAGACGACCCCGTACCGGTAAAGGGCATCGCCAATGGCATTCCAGGTTTGCGGCGATTGAGCCGCGGCCAGGTCCACATTGAGCAACTCGGCGCCGATTGCCGCCGTCATTGGATGAATTTCCAGCGTGGTACCTATCGCCTTGTCCATCCCCGTCATCGAGTGCTCCTCACTACGTGGCCTCGCAATCGTATCTGCGGCATACACAACCGGCAACACTGCATCCAGATCGCTTTCCGCGAAACGAATACCGAAAGGCATCATGTATCATCAAACCGGCTTCCCGCATGTTTTTCCGCATCCGCGCCTGCTTGGCCTTCAAAGGATTATCCAACTGCATGGCCCGGCGCGACCTATTGACCGAATCACCCAATGGAGAAACGCATGTCACCGGTACAAATTCTAAAGCTTTGCGCGCTGCTTGCTGCGCTCATTAGCGCGGCGCCTGCATCCATCGCCCAGCAATTCCCCAGCAAGCCCGTGAGGATCATTGTTCCTTCGACCCCTGGCGGCGCGATCGACTTGATCGCGCGCGTCCTGGGAGAACGCCTAACGGCGGCATGGGGGCAGTCGGTGCTGGTGGAGAACAAACCCGGCGGAAGCCAGATGATCGGCACTGATGTAGTGGCCAAGAGCCCGCCCGACGGCTACAACCTCGTCATCGTGGTCTCGAGCCATGCCGTGAACCCGTTGCTGTTCAAGACCCTGCCCTACGATTCGATCAAGGATTTTTCGTTCGTCGTGCAAACGCACGTCGTCCCCTTGCTGCTTGCCGTCGCGCCGGCGTTGCCCATCAAGACAATCCCGGAACTGCTGGCCTATGGAAAGGCCAATCCCGGCAAGCTCTCCTATGCCTCCGGCGGACAGGGCAGTTCGCTCCACACGGCCGCCGAACTGTTCAAGTCCATGACCGGCGCCGACATCCTGCACATTCCGTACAAGGGAAGCAGCGCGGCGCACCCGGACATCCTCTCCGGTCGCACTTCCATGATCTTCGATACCATCACCGCGATCATGCCGCACGTGAAGTCCGGGGCCGTTCGCGCCGTCGCGGTGACGACCCTGAAGCGCTCCTCCATTGCGCCGGATGTGCCCACCATTGCCGAGTCCGGCGTCCCCGGATTCGACACCAGTTCCTGGGGCGGCATCCTCGCCGCGCCGGGCACGCCAAAAGACGTGATCGATACGATCAACGCCGGAATCAACAAGGTCCTGCTCGCGCCTGAGGTCAGCGCAAAGCTCGCCGGCTCAGGCATCGAGGTCGTTGGCGGAACGCCCAAGCAATGGGAAGACTTCATGCAGGTCGAGCTGCGCAAGTGGGCCAAGGTTGCCAAGGAGGCCGGCATCAAGCCGGAGTAGGCCAACACCGCCGTCGGGCAGAATCAATCACACGATCTGATCAAAATTACTAAATATAGGCCGACATACCTACGTTTTTAACCTGATTATTATCATGGGCTCGGACCGTGTAACGGCATGTTCCGAGCCGCTGGCTATTTCAACAACTTGTCGATCAGCGGATTGATTGGCTTGAGCCCAGCCGCAGCCCTGCGCGCGCGCTGCTCCTCTTCCTCGGTTGACGGGGGTTTCGAGGCGGGCTGAGCCTTGGCCGAATCCGGCCTTGCAGGAGACGGGCCGTTGCCGATGACGGTCAACCGGTCACGAATTGCCCCCGAAGACTTCAGTCCCAGCGTCTCGCAAGCCGTGCTGGAATAGGTCGTCGCCACACCGTCCGTGCACTTGAACAGTTCGGCCTGCGCGAGCACCGGGTTGCCCGGAAGGCAACCCAACGCGACCGCCGCAAAGACGCCCACATCCCGATTCGATATCCGGCTCATGGGCATCACTTTACTCCCGATACCAGTTGGCCACCTGCTCCAGCCACTCCAGCTTTCCGGCCATGCTGTCGAGCGCAAGCGGCAACGCCACGATCAGGTGCTCGAACCCCGCGTCGCGGTAGCGGGCGATCAAGTCATTCGATGTCGCCTCATTGGAGCGCACCCAATAGGAAAAGTGCTTCGCGTCGCGCCCTGCCGGGCCCAACGCCCGCTCGATGACCGTGCGATGCGCAATGTTATCCGCCAGGCTGCACGGCGGGCCGCACCAGCCGTCCGCGATGCGCGCGGCGCGCTGCAAGGCCGGTTCGCTGGATCCACCCACCAGGATCGGAATGGGCCTGATCACCCCGGGCGACATCTGCAGGGTATCGAACCGGTACCACTCGCCCTCGTGCTTGACCGCTTCGCCCGTCCAGAGCTTGTTCATCACCACCAGCATCTCTTCCATGCGCGCGGCGCGGCGCACGAAGGGCTCGCCCACGGCATCGAATTCCTCGCGCATCCAGCCCACCCCCACGCCCAACAGCAGACGCCCGTTGGACAAGTCTTGCGCCGTTGCCGCCGCCTTGGCCGCAACGAAGGGGTTACGCAGCGGCAATACCAGCACGCCGATGCCCAGCAATATCTTCTGTGTCACCGCGGACAATTGCCCCATCAGCACCAGCGGATCGGCGAAGGGCGTCTCGGCCACGAAGCTGGGTCGACCCGACTCGCGGTATGGATAGGTTGGCGCGAACTCGATGGGCGCAGCCAGGTGGTCGGCGACCCAAACCGATTCGAAACCGAGTTCGTCGGCGCGCCGGGCCAGCGGTGCGTAATCGCCCAAGGGCTGGCCGAACAGGAAGGTCGAGGGCTTCATGCGATGTGGTCTCGATTCATTATCTCTCTGGCGTCAGGTTGCGGAGCGTCCGCCGTCCACTGTGTACACGCCCCCGGTACAAAACGCGCTTTCATCGCTTGCGAGGAACAACATCAGGCCCGCCACTTCCTCGGGAGTGCCATAACGTTTCATCGGGATGCCCGCCAGCGCACGTTCGCGACCTGCTTCAGGGTCGGCCGGTGAGAATCCCTTTTCGAGCGAGCGCATCATGCGTGTCTCCGTTGCTGCCGGGTGAACAGAATTGACCCGGATGCCAAGTTCGGTGCACTCCAGCGCCACTGAGCGCATCATCCCGACCACCGCGTGCTTGCTGGTGATGTAGGGCGACATCGAAGGAGACCCCTTGATGCCCGCCGTGGACGACGTGATGACGATGCTGCCGCCACGACGCTTTGCAATCTCGGGAATGCCGAACTTGAGGCCCAGCCAGACGCCACGCACATTGACTGCCATCACCTTGTCGAAGGTTTCCACGGGGCAATCGACGATGTTCGCCACCTGCCCTTCAATGCCCGCATTGCACAGCATGATGTCGAGCCCGCCGAAGCGCTCGACCGCCCGCGCGATGTAGCGCCGCGAGTCCTCCACACTGGAAACATCCGCCGCGCAGGTTCCAACGCATGCCGCGTCGACTCCCGCTGCGGCGCGCAGTAGGTCCTCCTCACGCAAATCGACCATCAGGACCCGCGCTCCCTCGGCCACGAAGCGCTTCGTCGCGGCAAGACCTATCCCGCCTGCCGCACCGGTGATGATTGCCACTTTGCCCTGCAGTCGCCCCATGGTCCCGCGCCCTCTTTGCCTTGTGAACTTGCCTCGTTAAAGCGGCAACCATTGTAGTGTATCCAGATTACCCACAACGAACCTGAGCTACCGAGGATGTGCCAGGGACGCGCCGGAATGCTTCGGTTAGACTTGCCGCACCACACAGTGTGCCCCCCAGTTACCCACTACCCATCTTCCACTCGGAGCAATTCATGGCACGTCTTCAGAAAAAAGTGGCGATCGTTACCGGCGGCGCATCGGGCATCGGCGAGGCCGCAGCCATGCTGTTCGCCGCCGAAGGCGCGAAAGTGGTCATCGCCGACATGCAGGACGACAACGGCCGACGCGTCGAGAAAGCACTCGGTTCTGCCGGGCTCTACGTGCGCACGGATGTCAGCCGCTCGACCGATGTCGAGTCACTGGTGCGACAAGCGGTCGCGAAATTCGGCCGGCTCGACATCCTGTTCAACAACGCCGGCGTGGTCGTGGTCGGCCCAACCATCATCGACCTGTCCGAGGAGCAGTTCGACCGCATGATCAGCATCAACCTGAAGGGCGTATGGCTCGGAATGAAGCACGCCATCCCCGAGATGATCAAGGGCGGCGGAGGCGCCATCGTCAACACCGCGTCGACCTCAGGCATGATCGGCTACGTGGGCCAGAGCGGCTACGGTTCATCCAAGGGCGGGGTGATCAGCCTCACGCGCCATTGCGCCATCGAATATGCCGCCAAGGGCATACGCGTCAACTGCGTGTGCCCCGGATCGACCGTCACGCCCATGGCCATGGGCAATCGTCCGGGACAAACTCCGGAGCAAGTGCGTGAGCGCAATGCCCAGGGCAACCCGTTGCTGCGCACCGGCATGCCGGAGGACGTGGCGCGCACCGCCCTGTTCCTGGCATCCGACGATGCGGCACACGTGACCGGCCAGATCGTGGCCGTCGATGGCGGATTTACCGCATCTGCCTACCGCGGCCCGTCACCCGCGACAGGCCAAAAGCTCTAGAGCGATCGTACAGCCTGCTACGCAGGCTCGGCCGCGCTGCTAAAGGCGGGACCGCGCGGCCTGCTACGCAGGCTCGGCCGCGCTGCTGAAGACGGGACCGCGCGGCCTGCTACGCAGGCTCGGCCGCGCTGCTGGAAGCCTGGTGCCCTACTCCCCGCCCGGCTGGAACGACGCCATGACGATCTTCCAGCCCTCGGGCGTCTTTGTCGTCATGTAGTAGTGGCGCCAGGCGCGCCGCAACGTGCCATCGTCCCGCGCAACCTCCCAGTTGATCGACACCAGCGTGGTGGAGGCGCCCAGCGTCACGGCGTCGAAGCTGCGCCGCGTCCAGCGCGTGAGCCTGTCGGCGGCAAAACTGTCGAACCGCGTCTTGGTGAACGCCCGCAGGTCCTCATAGGTGTGATGGCAGGACGATTTCCCGTCCGGGGTAATCACCATCCAGGGCAGGCCGAAGAACTCGTCGAGCTCCTTCAGCTCGCGCATCGACTCCATGCCGGCGCGGTAGCGCTCGTAAAAGGCTTCCAGTGTTTCCATGCTTCCCTTTCCAAAATGCATTGATATCAGCCCAGCATGATCAGACCAGGCGCTGGCGCAGCAGCGCGCCAGTGCGCTGCAACTCCTCTACCGGCGCCATCTGTAGCGTGCCATCCAATATCCGGCCGCTGGTGATGTCACTGGTCTTGATGAGCGGCAACACATGCACATGCGCGTGCGGCACATCGAACCCGATCACGGCGAGCCCTACCTTGGGCGGCTTCCACTCGGCGTCGATGGCCCTTCCAATTTGGTGTACCAGCCGCATCACGTCGTCATATTCTGCCGGCTCCATGTCGATCACGTTCTCGACATGCCGGCGCGGGATCACCAGCGCGTGTCCTGGCTGGATGGGGCGGATATCCATGAAGGCGACGGCGGCGTCGTTCTCGCCGATTCTGACCGATGGGATACTTCCTTCAACGATGCGGCAAAAGATGCAATTAGACATGGCAAGGTGTGTGCAGACTGTGTTTGATTGATTGTAGGGGGCGAATCACGGGTGGAGATACTTGATTATGCACGAAGCGTGATCAACGCATGATCGTCACTGCGCATTTGGAATGCGATGTTATGCCAGATGGCGAGTTGTTTGTAGGCACGGGACTCGCCTGCTACTGTTTCGCCTGACGGCGAGCTACTCGACCGCCGTTGTTTCGCCTGACGGCGAGTTACTCTCTTTTGCTTGTGCAAAAGAGAGTAACCAGAGAAAAGCACACCCCCGATGCATCGGTCACCTGCGGCGACTGCCCTGCGCTGCTCGCAACGCTTGGCGGCTGCGGAACTCGCAGGCCGCAAAGCGGCCTGCTCAGACAGTCCTCGCCGAAACCCCAAGCGTTGCTGCGCTGCTCGGCGATGCAAAGGGAGCCCCGAAAAGCCGCCATGGCATAGGCATCTGTGTCAGTTTTTAAAGTGTATATGTCCAATGGACATAGGCTGATGTAAACAATTGGCAGTATTTATCCACAGAGGATGGGTTCGGGGTGGGGCCCCGTTGGGGACGCCGAGAAGCGCAGGCAGCGCTGGGGTTTCGGCGAGGACTGTCTGAGCGAGCCCGC
>CANJRC010000124.1 GCA_947476535.1 Betaproteobacteria bacterium | reverse complement strand
CAGCTTGCCCGTCCTGTTTGTCGCCTCCTTCATCAACGGCACGGCGTTCATCATTTTTCGCGTGGGGGCGCAGCAGGCCATCGGTCGGGTCGGCCCCGTCGAGAACCGTGCCGCCAACTACAGCCTGCTCGGGCTCGGATACTCGGCCGCGTCCATCGCGGCCCCGCTCTTCGGGGGATTCAGCATCGAGCACGTCGGACACCTGCCGACACTCATCGCGTCCGCGCTGCTCGTCCTCATCCCGCTCGGCTGCATTGCCACAGGCATCCTGAAGATCCCCGGTCCGGCGATGGCGGCGGAGTCCGCGGCAAACCACCGTGGCAGCGCCTTCGCGCTGCTGGCCGAACCGGCATTGCGCCGTATATTCATCACCACCGTGCTCATCAACGGTGCCTGGGACGTGTTCATGTTCCTCGTTCCGCTTTACGGCTCGCAGTTACATTTCTCGGCCTCGCAGATCGGCCTATTGTCCGGGACTTTCGCCGGCGGGTCGCTATTCATTCGTGCCGTCACGTCGCAGCTGCTGCGCCGCCTCTCCCCATGGCAGATCCTGATCATGGCGCTCGCCCTGAGCGGGACGAGCTTCATTGCCTATCCGTTCCTTGGCACCCTTGCAACCTTGATCACGGTGGCGTTTTGTGCCGGCATGGGCATGGGCGTCGCACTGCCCATCACCATATCGCTGGCGTTCGATGCCGCGCCGCCCGAGCGTGCCGGCGAGGTCATCGGCCTGCGGCTGTCGCTGTCCATGGCGAGTGCCGCCAGCCTGCCGCTCGCATGCGGCGCTCTGGGTGCAGCATTCGGCATCGCCATCGTCTACTGGATCGAGGGCACGGCCCTGCTGGGCGGCGCCTGGCTCAACCGGCAGCAATGGCTTCGCCAGCGCACCGGGGCCACCGCATGACCCCGCTCTACAAGCTGGTGATCCTGGTGTCGCTCTCGAGCACCGGGTTCATGGCGTCCCGGTTCACCGTGCTGTTGTTTGCCGCCCGCGAATCGTATTCGGCGGTGCTGATCGGTTTTCTTGCCGCCATGTTCGCCATCGTCGCCGCATTCGCGTCGGTGCACACCGGCCGCCTGATCGATCGCCGCGGGGCCAAGCAGCCGTTACTGTGGAGCACCGGCGTGCTGGCGTTGACGGTGGCGGTCGGCGCCGTGTGGCGCGACCTGCCAGCGCTGTTCGCGATCGCCGTGGTCTCCGGCCTGGCGCACAACACCATGGTGCTCGCCTTCCAGCGGCTGGCCGGCGAACTGGGCCCGCCTGGCGAGCGCCCCGCCGCATTCGGCATGCTCGGGCTCGGGTTTTCCTTTTCCAACCTTGCCGCACCGGTGGCCGCGGGCTTTGCGATCGACCATGCCGGCTTCACCGCCACCTTCGTGATCTTCGCGCTGGTGCCGGTGCTGTCGTACCTCTTCGTGTGGACCGACCAGCTGCCATGGCCGCCAGTCCATGTCGCGCCCCGGGGCAGCGGCGCCGGCAGGATACCTGCGCCGGCACGCAGCGGCACCCTGGCCCTGTTGCGCGCGCCCTACCTGTCGCGCCTCTACGTCTCCTGCGGTTTGCTCGAAGCGGCCTGGATGGGCTTCGGGTTCCTGCTGCCCATCCACGGCACCAACCTGGGATTGAGCGCATCCGACATCGGACTGATCGCCGGCTCCGCCGCCGTGATGCTGGTGATCAGCCGGATCTTCATGCCGCAAATACTGCGCAACGCGACGCCCTGGCAACTGCTGATCGCCGGCATGAGCCTGATCGGCGTCGGTTTCATCGGCTTCTCGCAGGTGTCTCAATTCGGATGGATGGTGTCCTTCAGCGCCGTCATCGGCCTCGGACAAGGCGTGGCCGGCCCGATGATGAACGCGCTGGTCTACGAACATGCGCCGGCTCACGAGGCCGGTGAAGCCATGGGACTGCGCACCCTGATCAACAATGTGTCGCAGTCGGCATTGCCGCTGCTTGCCGGCAGCATCGGCGCAGCGTTTGGATTGATGCCGGTATTCCTGGCCCTCGCCACCGGGATGCTCGGCACTGCATGGTCGTCGCGCGCCCTTTGGCATGCCAACCGCCATGGCAAGGCACAGGACACGTCCTCACGACCATGACGCCCATGCTCTGGCTGGTGATGCTGACCGCGCTCACCCATGTGTCGTTTGTCGGCATGCGATTCGCGACCTCCTTGTACGCCATCCACATGCATGCCTCGCCGGCCGTGATCGGCGTGCTCGGTGCGCTATTCGCGGTCATGGGGATGGTCAGCTCGGTCGGCGTGGGCCGGCTGGCCGACCGCCACGGCGCGCGCAGGCCCATGCTGGCCGGTGCCGTGATCATGGCCCTCGGTGGATCGCTGGCATTCATCTGGCGCGACCTGGCGGCGCTGTTCATCGTCAGCACGTTGGTGGGGGCGAGTTACAACACGTTCTATATCTGCGCCATGCAGGCGCTGAACCGCATGGGCACGCCGGACGCGGCGCGCAAGGCGGTGGTGCAACTGTCGGTCGGCTTCGGCTTCACCAGCTTTGTCGGGCCGGTCGCCGCCGGCTTTGCCATTGACGGCGTCGGCCACGCCATCACTTTCCTCGGCTTTTCGCTGTTGCCGCTCGCCGCAGTTGCCGCGCTCACGCTGGGCGGCCTTGTCCTGCCCGCGGCCGCGCCGCAAAAAACGACAGGACCGGCACAGCGTCGCAACGCGCTGGAGTTGTTTCGCGACGTGCAGCTGCGGCACACCTACATCGTGCTCACCGCGCTCAGCGCCGGCTGGGATGTGTTCAACATCCTGATGCCGGTGTACGCCGCGCGACTGGGATTTTCCGCCTCCCGCATCGGCATGCTGTTCGGCGCATTCACCACCGGCATGTTCCTGGTGCGCCTGTTGCTGCCGCAGGTGTTCCGCCTGTTCACCCCGTGGCAGGTCCTGCTGCTCTCGCTGGCCACGGCGGGCATCGCCTACCTCGGCGTCCCCGTCGCGACCAGCATGGCGACCCTGGCGCCGCTCATGCTTGTGCTTGGCATCGCGCTGGGCGTGCAATTGCCGGTATCGATCGCGCTGCTGTTCGAAACCGCGCCGCCCGAACGGGCCGCCGAAGCCTTCGGCCTGCGCGTGTCGCTGGTGAGCGCCAGCCAGACCTTCCTGCCGCTTATCGCCGGCGCCCTCGGCACCGCCGCGGGTCTCGGGCCGGTGTTCGTCGTCACGGCCGGCGTGCTGCTGGTGACGGGCGCTGCGACACGCCGGCAATGGACCCACGTGCATGCGCGCAGACGCGGTGCGAGCGAAGACGCGGCCAGCCCGTCGCCTTGAAGGCGCATCGCGCACAATAGCAATCCGCGGATGGCGAGGGTCGATTGCACCGTCTAAACTGCGCTGCATGCCCACGCCCACCATGACCACCCCGCACACCGGCAAGCGCCCGCACACGGGCCCGGCATCTCCCGACACGGTGACGCCGGTGGAGCCGCATGCAGGCGCCATCCGCGCCGCCTGCCGCGCCGTTATCGCCTGCGAACGCCCGCCCCTGCTGGACGCCCTGGCGCACGATGCCGGCCTGTCGAAGTTCCATTTCCTGCGCATCTTCAAGCGCATCGTCGGCGTGTCGCCGCGCGAATTCCACGCCACCGAGCGCGCGCGCCGGTTGCAGCAGGCGCTGGCCAAGGGCGATGGCGTGGATGACGCCATCTACGGCGCGGGCTATGGATCGCCAAGTCGCGTCTACGAGCGCAGCGGCGACTTGCTCGGCATGACGCCGGCCCTTTACCGCGCCGGCGCGCCAGGAATCCGCATTCGTCACGCCATTGTCAGGACCGACCTCGGTTGGCTGCTCGCCGCGGCAACGCCGCGCGGACTGTGCGCAGTGGAATTCGGCGCGAGCCGCGGCGAACTGGCTGCGCTGCTCAAGCAACGCTTCAGCGCCGCCGACCTCGAACCCGCCAACCCGGCGCTCGAGCGCTGGGCGGCGCGCATCGTGGGCTTCGTGTCCCGACCATCCCGACCGCTGAACCTGCCGCTCGACCTTGCCGGCACCGCCTTCCAGCAGCGCGTGTGGCAGGCGCTGCGTGCAATCCCGCCGGGCGAGACGGTGAGCTATGCGCAATTGGCGTCGCGCCTGGGCAAGCCGCGCGCCACACGCGCTGTCGCCAGTGCCTGTGCGCGCAACCCCGTGGCGCTGGCCGTTCCCTGCCACCGCGTCATTGGCAGCGACGGCGCTCTGCGCGGTTATCGCTGGGGAACGGAGCGCAAGCGCGAACTGCTCGCACGCGAACGGGACGCTGGCAGCCCGCGAAAAAAACGCGCTGGCGGTAGCTCCGCCTGAACCGGATTTACCCCAGCGGCCTGGAGTTCATTTCAACAAGAGGGGATTCATTCCCTCACGCTCACTGGCCTCAGCGGTAGCAAAATCATTTCTTCAGTCAGTTCTCGCTGCGCGTGTCGAGCCACACCCCCAGCCCCTGGGCGTTCAGTTCGCCGTCCGAGGAATAAGAGGCCAGCACCTGATCGCGTGTGTGCGAAAACCCGGCGCGCGCCACCTCGGCAACGATCAAATCGTTCACGCCCGCCACCAGGCGCTGGTGCCGGTCGGCGCCCGCGTTCTCGAGCGATAGCGCCAGCGCCACCATGGCGTCGAGCTGCCGGTGCAGGATCGCTGCCTTGGCCTGAACGTCCCTGACCTGGCTGTAGTGCGTGACGTATACGGCGTCGGGATTCAGGCCGGCGATGCGGTCGGTGGAGCGGTGAAACGCGTCCGGGTCGAACTGCGGCGGCGTGGTGGTTGGGAAAATGAACTGCCGCCCGCCTTCGTCCAGCTCCCGGAACGACATGCCGAAGGTGTCGCCGGAAAACACATGCCCCGACCCGAGGTCCTGGATGGCCACGTGATGGCGCGCGTGTCCCGCCACGTCGTGGAACACGAACGTGCGCCCCGCGAGCCGGACGCTGGCCCCATCCGGGGTCTCGATGATGCGCTCGGGCGCGACGGGCAGGATGTCGCCGTACATGCGGCGCATCTCGGCCTCGCCATACACTTCTTTGGTGCCGGCGATGAGCTTGGACGGGTCGGCCATGTGGCGCGCCCCGCGCGGGTGTACCGTGAGCCGCGCGTTCGGGAATTGGCGCATCAACGCACTCGCGCCGCCGGCATGATCGAGGTGCACATGCGTGAGCATGACGAAGTCCACCGCCGCGGGCGCGATACCCTTTTGCGACAGCGCCGCAAGCACGCGCGGCACCGAATCGTTGGTGCCGGTATCGATGACAGCCGCCCGTCCCGCCTCGACCACCAGGTGGATGGCGTCCATCATCGGCCGCATGTAGCCCGAATCGACGGCGGAAATGCCGTGCTCGTAATCGATCACATCGCTCATCAGGATCTCCGGCGCGGTTGAATGCAGCGCCTCATTTTACGGCCAACGGGAAACCCGCCCGGCACGCCGCGGTAGAATTCGGCCCATGGACATCGCCGGCATCCGCTCCGAATACATGCGCGCCACGCTCGACGAGAGCGAGGTCGCGCACGACCCTTGCGTCCAATTCGGGGCGTGGTTCGAGGCCGCGGTGAAAGCCGAGTTGCCCGGTCCCAACGCCATGTGCCTGTCCAGCGTGGACGCCGACGGCGCGCCCGCTTCGCGCATGGTGCTGCTGAAAGGGTTCGATGCGCGCGGCTTCGTTTTCTATACCAACACGCTGAGCCGCAAAGGCCGCGAGCTGGGCGCAAGCCCGCGCGCGGCACTGCTGTTCTTCTGGGCCGAGCTCGAGCGCCAGGTACGCATCGAGGGCCGGGTGGAAGCCGTGAGCGCGGCGGATGCCGACGCCTACTATCGCTCGCGGCCCATCGGCGCCCGCATTGGCGCCTGGGCCTCGCCGCAGAGCGAAGTGCTGACGGCGCGCTCGGCATTGGAGTCGAAACTGGCCGAGCTCGCAAAGACGCTGGGCGACGACCCATCAAGGCCTCCGCATTGGAGCGGCTATCGCGTCGTGCCGCATGCCTTCGAATTCTGGCAGGGCCGCGCCAGCCGGCTGCATGACCGCGTCCGTTACCGCGGCGCTTCGGCGGGCGTCGCGCCCGCTCCGGGCGCGCGCTGGATCATCGAGCGCCTTGCTCCCTGAGCCACGCCACGCATCGGCGGCCGGCGCCGATCTGGTTTCTTATATCCTGACACGTTATATATAAGTTATCCGCTTATAGGATTTCAGTTGAATAAATACTGACATCCTCGTTATAAATTTATCGACCCTTTCTGCCATCAATCGAGCAGCCCCCGCTGCTGCATCCAGCCCATGCACGTGTCGACCGCCTCCTGCAGGCGCTCTGGCTGCCCCTGGTAATAATGGGTTGCCCCACGGATGACATGCATCGTCTTGTCCTTGCTTGCGGCGGCATCGAACAAGATGCGGGTATGCGGCTGCGGCACGGCATCGTCCGCGGAATTCTCGATTGCCAGCACGGGCGCCGTGATGGTCTGCGCACAACGCGGACCGTGCGCCTGCGTGTCGTCCGCCGACCACTGCGACAGCCAGGAGCGCAGCGTAGAGAAGCGGCCCAACGCCACCGGACCGGTATTGGCCGTCTCCGGGTCGCCGAGGTAACACCATTTGGGCTTGCGGTCGTTCGGGTCGATGGCCGGATCCATGAAGCGCAGGTCAGCCATGGTGCGGTAGGTCACGAAGCCGCGCTCCATTTCACGGCCGCCGCGACGCTTGAGCTTGTCCAGCGTCTCGCGCACCCATGCCGTGCGCCTGCGCATGCGCGCGAGCTGCGCAGCACGAAATCGCGTGATGAATTCGGCGGTGTACGGAGGCTGGTTTGGACAGGCCGGGTTGTAGATGTCGAGCTCGAGGTCGCGCGTGTCGGGGTCGTCCTCATCAGTCACCGAAGGGTCGATCCACTCGGACAGCGTCAGCCCGCGCGACAGGTGCGCCGCCTGGAAAATCATCGCATCGGCCCGAATCAACCCCGCCGCAGAAAGGTCGATGGGATCGCCGGACGGCGTCTGTTTCACCGTGGGCCGCTCCGCCTGCGACTGGTAGAAAATGGCGAGCGACCCGCCCCCTGACCAACCGCACAGCACGATCTTCTCGTAGCCCCACACCTCGCGCGCGTGGCGCAGGTAGGCGCCCAGGTCGAGCAGCACCTTCTCCATGATCAGTGGCGTGTCGTTTTTCAGGTAACGGCTGCCCGCACACAGCACATGCACGCCGTGGCGCGCCATCGCCTGCGGCATGGGCAGGAGTTGCAGCGTCGAGCTCGGATGCATGTACACCACCAGCGTCTTGGAGGGCTTGCCGCGCGGCAGTAGGCGCACCCCTTCCAGGTTCACCGCGCCCTGGTTGCCGGAAAAACCGTACACCTCCGTGAACTGGGATGTTTCCTTGAATTGAACATGCACCCATTCCGGCGCGAGCTCGTACTGGCGTTTTTCAGTTGCCACGCTTCATCCCCCAGATTCCACGTTTCATTCCCGTTGCAGCGCCTTTTCATGCACCCAGTTGGCATGTTGCGGCGCGCGCTTGGTCTTACTCCACTCGGTGAGCATGTCCTCGCTGACCGCCCTCAGCTGCTTTGCCATTTCCGGCGTGGTAGTGTCCCAGGTCAGTTCCAGCCGGTGGCCATTGGGATCGAAGAAATAAATCGATTGGCAGATGGCATGATCGACGGGGCCGATGACTTCGATTCCCAGCGACTGGAGGTGCTTCTTGCGCTCAAGCAGCGTTTTCTCGTCGGCCACGCGCAGTGCCAGGTGCTGGACCCACGTCGGCGTGTTCTCATCGCGGCCCATCTCGGGCGAATCCGGCAGCTCGAAAAACGCGACACAGCTGCCATCGCCCATGCGGAAGAACAGGTGGAAATACGGATTGCTCTCGCCTGTGCTCGGGACCCGGTCTTCGGACATCGCCATCAGGTACTCGAGGCCGAGGACCTTGGTGTAGAAATCAGCCGTCTGCCGCGCGTCCTTGCAGCGGTAGGCCACATGGTGCAAGCCTTGTACGTCCATCGGAGCCCTTCCTTATTGAAAATCGAAGGATACTAATGAAGCACCTTCCGTGGTGTCAACGATCATTGATCCGACACATCAGCGCTTCCCTCGATCTTTTTCAGTTTACCCAGGAAGTGCTTGCGGAACTTCTGCACCTTGGGGGCGACGACGAAGGCGCAATAGCCCTGATTCGGGTTGCGCGCGAAGTATTCCTGATGGTAGTCCTCGGCGATCCAGAAAGTCTGCGCCGCCGAGACTTCCGTGACGATGGGCGACGGCCACACCTTGTCGCGCGTCATCTGCGCGATCACCTCTTGCGCGGTTTGCTGTTGCGCCGGCGAATGTAAGAAGATCGCCGAGCGGTATTGCGTGCCGGCATCGTTACCCTGCCGGTTGAGCGTGGTCGGGTCGTGAATCACGAAGAACACTTCCAGCAGTTCGCGAAAGCTCGCCACCGCCGGATCAAAGCGGATCTGCACTACCTCCGCGTGCCCGGTGGTGCCCGAACACACCTGTTCATAGGTCGGGTTCGGGTTCTTGCCCGCCATATAACCGGACTCCACCGACACCACGCCCTTCATGTCATCGAAGACGGCCTCCAGGCACCAGAAGCAGCCGCCCGCCAGGGTGGCCAGTTCGGTGCCGGCAGTTCCAATCGTTGCGTTATTCATTGCAGTCCTCTCGAAAAATTCGTACTAAAAAAGGGGGGGATGGAAGCCATCCGGCCGCAGTTGTCAAGCGGGTAAGGATGGGGGGTTTCAGGGTCCCATAGCTTACAGAATCAATGGCTTAAAAAAGGTGCTGGACAAGCGGCCGGCAGTCCGTAGAATCGCGCCCCTTGCCGCCTCCGACCCGCGTCGCCCAGGCCGCAAAAAATTTCGTAAAAAGTCTTGCGCACCGGCGCGAAAAGCGTATTGTGTGAATATCAAACAACACGAAGAAGACCATGGAACCCATTGAAATTACAAAGAATTCCGAGGCTCTCTCCAGTAACAAATCCAACATCCCGCTGTCCGAACAATCCATCTCCGGCGAAGTGCTCCTTGAGAAATACGCCAAGGGCGGCGAGCGCAATGTGCACGATGTGCGACTGCGCGTCGCGCGCGCGCTGGCGGCCGTCGAACCCGAAGACAAGCGTGTCTATTGGGAACGAAAGTTTCTCGAGGCGCAGGAACATGGTTTCATTCCCGCGGGCCGCATCAACTCCGCAGCGGGAACCAATCTCGCCGCCACGCTAATCAACTGCTTCGTGCAACCGGTCGGTGACTCCATCACTGAAGTCGTCGATGGGCGCCCAGGCATCTACACCGCGCTCGCGCAGGCCGCCGAAACCATGCGGCGCGGTGGCGGCGTAGGCTACGACTTCTCATCCATTCGCCCGAAAGACGCGCTGGTGCGCGGCACGCAATCACATGCCTCGGGCCCGGTCTCCTACATGCGCGTGTTCGACCGCTCCTGCGAGACCGTCGAGTCGGCAGGCAGCCGACGCGGCGCGCAGATGGGCGTGCTGCGCTGCGACCATCCGGACATCGAAGCCTTCATCCATGCCAAGGACAAGGGCGACCTCACCAACTTCAACGTCTCGGTCGGCGTCACCGATGCCTTCATGCAGGCGGTGGAGTCGGATTCTGAAATCGAACTCGTGCACAAAGCCGAGCCTACGTGTGAAGGCATCACCGAGGGCGCGTTCCAGCGCGAGGACGGGCTGTGGGTGTACCGCAAGACACCGGCGCGCACGCTGTGGGAACAGATCATGCGCTCGACCTACGACCATGCCGAGCCGGGCATCCTGTTCCTCGATCGCATCAACCGCGACAACAACCTTTACTACTGCGAGACCATCGAGGCCACCAACCCGTGCGCCGAACAGCCGCTGCCGCCTTACGGCTGCTGCTGCCTGGGCTCGATCAACCTGACGCACTTCGTGACCGATCCCTTCGGGGAAAAAGCCGGGTTCGACTTCGAGGCCTTCGGCCGCGTGATCGACGTGTCGGTGCGCATGCTGGACAACGTGCTCGATGCCACGCGCTGGCCGCTCGACGAGCAGCACGAGGAGGCGCGCAACAAGCGCCGCGTCGGCCTCGGCTTCACGGGCCTGGGCGATGCGCTCATCATGCTGCGCCTCAAGTACGACACACCCGAAGCCTGCAGCATGTCGTCCAAGATCTCCGAGTACCTGCGCGATCGCTCGTACTTGTATTCAGTCGAACTGGCGCGCGAGCGCGGCGCCTTCCCGCTGTTCAACGCCGACATGTATCTCTCCGGCGGCAACTTCGCCTCGCGCCTGCCGGCCGAGGTCAAGGCGAAGATCCGCCAGCACGGGCTTCGCAACAGCCACCTCTTGTCGATCGCGCCGACGGGCACCATCAGCCTCGCCTT
>CANJRC010000123.1 GCA_947476535.1 Betaproteobacteria bacterium | reverse complement strand
GATGGGCGCACCCTTGGACTTGATGTTGAGCACCTGCGCCGGCACGGTCGGCAGCATCAGCGCCCCCTCTCCCGCGCCCAGTCCCTGCACTGCGGGCTCCGACAGCGTGAAGTAGCGCGGCGCCTGCGCACGCAGGCGGGTGAAGAAGCTCTCCCCGTACTTGTCGAGCAGAAGGCTGTACAGATCGAAATAGGCGATAGACGTATGCGGGTCGATGACCAGCAGTTGTCCCTTGTACTTGGGATCAACGAGATCGGACCACTCCTTCGGCGCATTGGCCGCCGCGATCTTCTGCGTGTTGTAGCCGATCACCCAGACATTCATGCCCACCACGGCGGCGGCCCCGCGCAGGAATCGAGACTGAAACTCGCCGCTCTTCTGGACCGGAAGTCCCGCCTGCTGGAGTGATTCGAGCCAGCCTTTCTTCACGCCCTCTTCGGAGAATGCCGTGGTGCTCCCGCCCATGATGATCAGGTCCGCACCCGCATTCCCGGCCTCGACCTCGGCGGCAAAGCGCTGCAGCATGGGGGCATTGCCCATGCGGATGAATTGGGCCTTGATGCCGTATTTCGCCGTGAAACCATCGGCAGTCTGCTTGTTCTTGTTGTCAATGTCGGCCGAATAGAACACCACTTCGCCCTCCGCCTTGGCCGCCTTGACCAGCGCGTCGAGGTCGGCCTGGCCGTACGCGGCAGAGGCCATGCAGCCGAATGCCGCGAGGGTTCCCATCGCCTGACGCAAGGAGCGCCTCCATGTTGTCCTGTGCGCTGTTTCCATGTTCATGACGCCTCCTGGGTTGGATTTTCCAGCCGGTGATTCAGCACCGGACACATGTCTTGGCGTGCCTAGTTCGGCACGTAACCCGCCACCGGCCCCGCCTTGAGCCAGAAGTCCACCTCCTCGCGGATGATCTTCATCAGTTCCTCGTTGGTAATGTCCAGCACCTTGCCAGAGCTGAAGAACATCTTCGCAATCTCCGGCGAGCGGGCGATGTCGCGCATGACCGGCACCAGGCGTGCCATTGCGGCCTGGGGCATGCCGGCCGGCCCGAAGATGCCCTCGATGGTGTTGCCCTTGACTTCGGGGTAGCCCAACTCGGCCATGGTGGGCACGTTGGGAACGGCCGGAGCGCGCGTGTCGCCACCGACCGCCAGCGCCACGACCTTGCCCGCCTCCATGAACGGCAGCGCCTGCGGTACGCCGCCAAAGTTGGCCTGCACTTCGTTGGTCACCAGTGCCGTCATGGCCGGTGCTGCGCCCTTGTACTCGATCTTCTCCATCTTGATGCCCGCAAGGCTCGCAAACATGGCGCCGATCATGGCTGGCGGTCCGGAGGAAACACCGAGGTTCACCCTGCCCGGATTGGCTTTGGCGTAATCGATGAATTCCTTGAGCGTCCTTGCGGTCTGTGGATTGGTGGTCAGCAGCGCCCAGCCGCTGTGCAACGCGCCGATGGGCGTGAACGCGGTAAATATGTCCACCGACGGATTCTTGATGAAGGCGCGACTCGTGGTCGAGGGCACCAGGCAGCCGATGGTGTACCCGTCAGGCGCGGACTGCGCGAGCGCGACCGTACCCACCATGCCACCGGCACCGGCGCGGTTCTCGACCACCACCTGCGTGCCGAGGCGGTCTTCCAGCAGCTTGGCCACCAGGCGGCCGTGAATATCAACCTGACCGCCCGGCGGGAAGGGCACGATCATGCGCAGGGGCCGGCTCGGGTAGGCCTGGGCGAATACCGATGCCGCCGCAAACATCCCGACGAATGCAAGCACGCACAGCCATGGCTTTTTCATCATGTCCCCCGCCAATTCCGCAAAAGATAGTGGATACCCGGTGATCCGGCAGATCAGCGCAGGCGCTGTAATGTAAATTCCGGCTTTACCGGTGGCAGCGGTTTTCCGCTGTCCTTGCGCGCGATGACCAGGATCGGGTTCTCATTCCCGAACACTTCACGGTGCGTGACGTCCGGCAGGACCTCGTAGCTCTCGCCTTCCGCGAAGTCGAATGTCTGCCCGAAAATTTCCAGCCGCACCGTGCTGCTGAGCATGAGAAAGCGTCCTTGCCAGCCCTGCGCATGCAGGCCGCTGTCGTTGCCCGGCTGGATGGGGCGCACGTGATAGTCGTCGTAGCCGTCGAAGCGCAGGCCCTCGACAAACCGCTCCAGTAACCGCTCTTGCGATGCGCTCAACATGACTTCCTCCCTTTATGCAATCAGCGTGTGCCGGATCCACGCAATGGAGGCTCGCCCTTCTTGCGGCGACCGATGCACAGCCTAGCGCCGCCCTCGCCAAAGACTTCCCTATGCATGGTGTTTGCCGGCACTTCGTAGGTCTCTCCGGCCTCGAAGACCCTGGTCTTCCCGGCCACTTCCAGCACGACACTGCCTTCTAGCACCAGTTGACGCCCGTCGTGGCCGGGCGCGTGCAGGTCGCTGTCCCAGTTCGGGGCGAACGACATGACCTCGTGCTCCGTGTAGTTGTCGGCGTACAGCTCATCGACGAATTTCTTCACGATCTCTTCATGGTTCTGCATGGCCTGCTCCTCCCGATCAGCGTTTCTGGAACTGCGCATTGCCGAACAGGTTCTCGCGCCACTTCGGGTCGTTGGGCGGCGGGCGGCGCACGTCGGCGAGCACGGCCATGCCGCGCTGCACCGCGGGACGCGCCATGATGGTGTCGAACCAGCGCTTCACGTGCGGGTACTCGTCCATGTTCACGCCCTGCCGCGATGCCGTGCGCAGCCAGGGCATGATGGCCATGTCGGCAATAGTGTAAGAGCCACAGGCCACGTACTCCGACTCGGCCAGGCGCCGATCGAGCACGCCGTACAGGCGATTGGCCTCCTTGCTGTAACGCTCCATTGCGTAGGGAATCTTTTCGGGCGCGTAACCATTGAAGTGATGCGCCTGCCCCAGCATGGGCCCGATGTGCCCCATCTGGAACATGGTCCATTGCAGCACCGACCAGCGCTCGCGCAGGTCTTCGGGCAGGAACTTGCCGGTCTTGGAGGCGAGATAGAACAGGATCGCTCCCGATTCGAACATCGACATGGGCTTTCCTCCCGGGCCATCGGAGTCGACGATGGCCGGGATCTTGTTGTTGGGGCTGATCGCGAGGAACTCCGGCTTGAACTGTTCGCCCGAGCCGATGTTCACCGCATGAACCTTGTAAGGCAGCCCGGTCTCCTCGAGCATGATGTGGATCTTGTGACCATTGGGAGTGGGCCAGGTGTAGACGTCGATCATGCGAATCTCCTCAGTAAGGCATTGCTGGCACGCCTAGTCTTCTTCGACCTCGATCACCAGCGTTCCGGCAAGCTTGTCATGGAATCCCTGTTTGCGCTTGTCGAAGGCAACCCAGATGAACCCGAGCATCAGCGGCAGCATGGATACGAAATACGCGAAATAACGACCGATGGCCTGGCCGTTCGACAGCGGGCCGAGCGTCTTTGCGTCCACGATGCGCGCCGAGATCAGCATTTTCCCGGGCGTTGCGCCGCGAAACCTCCAGAACAGTATCACCGCCACGGCGGGAAAAACGACTTGCACGAGGAAATCCACCGGCCCGGCCAGCCCACCCTGCGCCATGCTGAAGTAGTTGGTGCCGTACACGGCGATGAGAACCGGCAGGATCACCGCAAATACCGCCAGCGTGTCGATGAGCGAGGCGCCAACCCGCCTCCAGAAGCCGACGTACACCGGAGCATTCGCCCCGGCCATCCCGCCACCCTGCCCGTCATCTGGCACGTCATTCGATTCGTCACTCACAGTGCCCCTCCACGCGTCTGCCATTCATCTACCGTTCGTCTGCCGTTCCAATTACAGGGCGACCACCTGCTTGCCGAAATTCTCGCCCTTCAACATGCCGATGAAGGCCACCGGCGCGGCATCCAGTCCTGCCGCAACGCTTTCGCGGTATTTGAGCCTGCCCTCCTTCACGTGGCGCGCAAGGTCGGCCAGCGCCGGCTTCCACAACTGCATGCGATCGGACACGATGAATCCCTGCAAGCGGATGCGGGCGGAGAGGAAATAGCGAAAGTTCTTCACCCCATAGGCCTCGGTGGCGTTGTATTGCGACACCAGCCCGCACAGCGGGATGCGCGAGAAGTCGTTCATCAACGGCAGGATCGCGTCCAGCGTCTCGCCGCCGACGTTCTCGAAATAGATATCCACCCCCTTGGGTGCGGCGGCGGCAAGGGCCTTGCGCAACGACCCGGCCCTGTAGTCCACGCAGGCGTCGAATCCGAGTTCATTGGTGACGTAGGCGCACTTTGCCGCGCCGCCCGCGATGCCGACCACATGGCAGCCGGCGATGCGCGCCAGTTGGCCGACCACGCTGCCCACGGCACCCGATGCAGCCGACACCACCACGGTCTCGCCTGCCTTCGGCTGGCCGATGTCCATCAGCCCGACCCACGCGGTCACCCCGGGCATGCCGAGCGCGCCCAGGTACCAGGACGGTGGTGCCAGCGTGGTGTCGATGCGGCTGAGCTGGCCGGCATCCGCGCAACCGAACCACTGCCAGCCGAAGGCACCCGCCACCCAGTCGCCCGGTTTGAAGCGCGGCGAGCGTGAATCCACTACCTGGCCGACGGTGCCGCCCACCATGACGCTGCCGATCTCGACGGAGGCAGCATAGCTCTTGGCGGCATCCATGCGACCGCGCATGTACGGGTCGAGCGACAGGAAGCGATTGCGCACCAGCACCTGCCCCTCGGCGGGAACGGGCACGGGGGCATCGACAATGCGGAAGTTGTCCGGCGTCACCCAACCGGTCGGGCGACTGGCGAGCAGCACCTGCCGGTTGAGGGCGCTCATCTCACGCCGCCTCGAAGCGCGACAGGTGATGCGCGCTGTCGCCGAGCACGAAGTCGATCATGGTCAGGCGCTTGGCGTAGTGCGCGGCGGCAAGCTCATTGGTCATGCCCATGCCGCCATGCATCTGGATCGCGTCCTGGGCGACCACTCGCCCCGAATTGCCGATATGCACCTTGGCCGCAGACACGCTCCGCCGGCGCTCCTTGACGCTGGCGGCCTCGCCAACTGAAGGGCCCGCCGAATTTTCCACGACAGGCGCCTTGATCGCCGCAAGGTAGGCCATCGACTTGGACTGCTCGGCGTGGATGAACATGTCCACCGCGCGGTGCTGCAGCACCTGGAAGCTGCCGATCGGCACGCCGAACTGCTGGCGACCCTTGATGTATTCCAGCGTCTGGCGGTTGAGCGACTCCATCACGCCCACTGCTTCGGCGCACAGCGCTGCAACGCCCGCATCGGCAACGGCATCGATGACCTCAAACGCGGCACCCTCCGCCCCAAGAAGCGCGCCCGCCGGAACGTGCACGCCATCAAGGGAGATGTCGGCCGCACGCAGGCCGTCGATGGTTCGATAGTCGCGCACCGACACGCCGCGCGCCTTGCGATCGACCACGAACAGGCTGATGCCTTTCTCGTCCGCCACATTGCCCGAGGTGCGCGCCGACACCACCAGCCGGTCGGCCTGCCCGCCATGCAGCACCACGGCCTTGCTGCCTGACAACACGTATTCAGCGCCCGCCTTCTTTGCCGTGGTCGCCACATGCGCGAGGTTGAAACGCGCGCCGGGCTCCTCGAACGCCGCTGCCGCGATCAACTTGCCTTCGGCGATGCCTCCCAGCAGTTCCGCCTTTTGTGCGCCGCTGCCCGCGCGCGCAATGGCGCCGCCGGCCAGCACCACCGTTGCGAGGTAGGGCTCGACCATGAGCGCGTTGCCGATGGCCGTCATCACCACCAGCATCTCGGCGGCGCCGCCACCCAGGCCACCGTCCGACTCGGCGAACGGCAGCGAAAGCAGGCCCATTTCGGCGAACTGCGCCCACACCTCGCGGCTGAAGCCTTCCGCCGTGCCCTGGTAGGCGCGACGCCGCTCGAACCCGTAGTCGCGCTCGATGTACTTGGCGAGCGCGTCCTGCAATTGCTTCTGGTCGTCGTTGAAACTCAAGTCCATGATGTCGTCCTGTATCCCGTCTGTCGCTGCTGGGCCTGCTGCCGCGCCCGCTGTTGAGCCCCGCTGTTGAGCCCCGCTGTTGAGCCCCGCTGTTGAGCCCCGCTGTTGAGCCCCGCTGTTGAGCCCTACAGGCCCAGCACTGCCTTTGAAATGATATTGCGCTGGATCTCGTTGGAGCCGCCGAAGATCGTGACCTTGCGCCAGTTGAAATAGGTGGCCGCGAGCGGCGCCGCGTGCGCGGGACCGGCCCCGTCGTCATTGCCGTCGATCGCCTCCGGGACGAAGGGAACCGCATACGGGCCCACCGCCTCCATCATCAGCTCCGTGATGGTCTGCTGCAGTTCGGTGCCCTTGATCTTCAGGATCGAGGCTTCGGGCCCCGGCGCCTTGCCGCGCGACGACAGGACGCGCATCACGGTCATGTCGAGCGCCATCAGCTCGATTTCCGCCAGCGCGATCTTGGCGGAGAAACGCGCATCCTCGGCCAGCGGCCGGCCGCCTCGCATCTCGGAGGCGGCAATGCGCTTCAAGGTCCCCAGTTCGCGCTTGGAGAAGCCGAGCGCGGCGACGACCGTGCGCTCGAAGCCGAGCAGGTACTTGGCGTAGGTCCAGCCCTTGCCCTCCTCGCCGACGCGGTTCCCCACCGGCACGCGGACATTGTCGAAGAACACGTCGTTGAGCGAATGCTCCTCATCGAGGGTGAGGAAGGGCCGCACGGTGATTCCCGGCGTCTTCATGTCGATGAGCAGGAATGAAATTCCCTCCTGCTTGCGCTTTTCATTGGTGGTGCGCACCAGGCAGAACATCATGTCGGCGTAGTGCGCCATGGTGGTCCAGGTCTTCTGCCCGTTGATGACGTAATGCGTGCCATCGGCACTGAGCTCGGCACGCGTCTTGAGCGATGCGAGGTCCGACCCGGCTCCCGGCTCCGAATAGCCCTGGCACCACCAATGCTTGTTGGTGCGGATGCCGGTGAGCCAGGTGTCCTTCTGCTGTTGCGAGCCGAAGGCCATGATCACTGGCGCCACCATGTTGACGCCGAAGGGCACCACGCGCGGCGCGCCGGCAAGCGCAGTCTCCTCATCGAAGATGTGCGCCTGCACGTGGTTCCAGCCCTGGCCGCCGAATTCCTTCGGCCAGTGACCGCCCAGCCAGCCGCGGGCGGCGAGGATGTCCTGCCAGCGCATGTAGTCCTCGCGCTTGAGATGGCGATGCTCGATTACCTTGCGCGACACCTCCGCGGGCAGGTTGTCGCGCAGGAAGGCACGCACCTCGTCGCGAAAGGCAGTCTCCTGCGCGGAATAGTTGAGGTCCATGCGTCAGCTCCGAATGTTGTCGCCTGAAGGCGTTATTTTTGCGCCGCGGCGCGTTTGCACTTGGCGAGAACCGGCGTCCCGCCCTCGTCGAGCGAGGCCGATTCACCCTCCACGACCAGCGTGTTCCGGCCATTGGTATAACGACCCGCCGCATCCTTCACCGGGTCGAGCCGGAACTCGCGCTCCGGGAAAACCACCATGGCCGGCTGGCCGGCGGCGCCGAACCGCACGGCCAGCCGCTTGTTATCGTCGCAGGTGTACTGCGTAGCGCCCACAAGGCGCGGCGACTTCTGCTCGACCGGCTCATTGGTCCAGAAACCCATGCGGGTGATCTTTTCCAGGCCGCAGCCGCCAAGGACGAGGCTGGACGCAAACAACACACCAGCAAGCAACGCTATCGATGGTTTTTTCATATTCTTCCGTTGAAATTCGGGTTGTGCCTTATCGCATCGCGCACTTCACTTCGCTTTCGCTGTCAGGCCACCGTCCAAGCGTCACGGCCCAGGTATCGGATCGAACCCGAAGCGACGCGTCAGGTCCGCCTCAGAAACCGCCTCCACCAGCACTGGAACACCCCGCAATTCTACGTGCTCGGCCCCTCCTGCGCGCAGTGTCGCCACCAGGTGATCCGCTTCGAGCGGCTGCCCGTCCTTGCCGCGCAGCGCCGCGAGCAGCGTGGCAAGGTCGCGATCGAGCACGCAGCCCAGGCCAAGGTCGGCCAGCAGCCACGCTGTATCCGTTTCATCGAAAAGGAGCGCCCGCACCGCGCCCGCCGGCACCCCGGTGTGCGCCAGCCAATCCCGACCCGCGTCGTCCAGCCGGAACACCCAGGGCGCACCGTCGAGTGCGACGAAGACGCGCTGCGGCCCGTTCTGGAAATACCAGCGGCCGCGCGCATCCGACTGGTAGTTGCGCGAAATGAAATCATTGAGGGCCGCGTTGCCGATGCGCTCGAATTGCACCTGGCCATCCGGCCCTGTTCTCAGCAACCAATGGCCGCGACGGTCCAGGCGCAACCAGCCGAACACATCGGGCACGTTGGGCCAGCGCTGCATGGCGCGAACGACGACGTCATCCATGGATGAATTGCCTCATTTATCGAGTGTAGGGCCGCACCCGCGCGGGCGCAATGCCGCAAGCTGGCCGCCGGAGCGATGCCGCTATACTCCAGCACATCATCTCACCCCGCACCGGAGGAACAACATGGCCCGCATTCCCTATCCCGACATCGACCTTCCCGAATACAAGCCCATGGCCGACCGCGTGCGCAAGGAGCGCGCCGGCTGGGTCGGCAACATCCACAAGCTGATCATGTACAGCCCGCAGGTATTCGATGGCTACATGCACTTCCTTACCGCCATCCGGCAGCAGGCGGTGCTGGACGGCCGCTACCGCGAACTGGCCATCATGATGGTGGCCGCCATCAATGACGCGGACTACGAATTCAATGCGCACGCCCCCTTCGCGCTCAAGTCCGGCGTCACCCAGTCACAGATCGACGCCCTCAGGCGCTGCGAGCGGGCCGCGGACCTTGCCCCTGCCGATCGCGCGGTCATCGATTACACCGAGGCCAGCACGCGCAGCGTGCGCGTCCCCGACGACATCTTCAATGCCGTGAAGAAGCACTTCGACGAGCGCCAGCTGATCGAACTGACGCTCACCATCGGTTGCTACAACATGGTGTCGCGCTTCCTGGAGGCGATGCACGTCGATCACGACTACCCGACGAAGTAGGACCCCGGTGAAACGCGAGGACTTCCGCTTCGCCCACCGCCTGCGCGTGCGCTGGGCCGAGACCGACCTGCAGGGCGTGGTGTTCAACGCCAATTACTATCTTTATTTCGACGTCGCCATCACCGAGTACTGGCGTGCCATCGGCTTCAACTACCCCGCGGGGCTGGTCGAGGCCTACGGCACCGACCTGTACGCGGTGGCCTCGAGCGCGCAGTTCCATACGCCGGCCGCCTACGACGAGGAACTCGACGTCGCCTGTCGCGCTTCGCGCATCGGCCGCACCTCGGCCGCCTTCGCCCTGGGCATCTGGCGCGGCGACGAGCACCTCACCAGCGGCGAACTCGTGTACGTCAATGCCGATCCGGCAACCCGCAAGCCGGTGCCGTTTCCGCAGGCGCTGCTTGATAAGATTCATGGCTTTGAGTTAGTAGCACCGGACAAGAAGAAGTAGGATTGATCATAATTAGTTCCTCATTCCGCACCGGTTGGCAAGTCGCGGAACTGGCGCGTGAGGTGCCGACGCGTCTGGCCTGAAAGTGGCGACTAAATCTTCCCCGCGTAACCCACGATACCGGTAAGAAAGCGCACCAGGCCGTAGCCGATCCAGATCGGCAGTCGCCTCCACAGCGGTTGGCGGAACCAGCGCTCGCGCGGCACCAGCAGCGCCCCCTCCTCCATCGCAAGGTGCAGCGACAGGCGCAATTGCGCGGCGAACTCGCGATCCTCCACCACGACGTTGGCTTCACGCGCGAGAAACAGGCTGAAGGGGTCGATGTTGGACGATCCGACCGTGGCCCAATGATGGTCGATGACCGCCACCTTGGCATGCAGGAAGCTCTTGTGATATTCACGAATCTCCACGCCGGCCTCGAGCAGCATCCCATACAGGGCGCGCGAGGCGTAGTGCAGGAGCACGTACTCGACGCGCCCCTGCAGGAGCAGCGTCACGCGCACACCGCGCCCCGCCGCTTGCACCAAAGCCTGGCGAAAGCGCCGGCCGGGAAAGAAATAGGCATTGGCGATGATGATTTCGTCGCGCGCCGCCTCGATGGCGGCGAGGTAGGCATCCTCGATGTCGGAGCGATGATGGAAATTGTCTCGCACCACCAGCGCGGCGCGATGCGATCCGCGGGGCGTGCCGTCCGGCGTGCGGCGCGCTCGCCGGACTGGCCGGCCGCGATAGACCCAGGAGATGCGCGACCATAGCCGGTCGACTGCATCGTGAATGACAGGCACCAGCGGCCCTTCGACCTCGACCGCGTAGTCGTAGCGCGGCGGAATCTGCCCGGGCGTGTGCAAGTCGTCGATGATG
>CANJRC010000122.1 GCA_947476535.1 Betaproteobacteria bacterium | reverse complement strand
TGATGGATATCAACGCACCCACGTCCTATTCACTGGCCTTCGAAGGCTCGGGCGGCGCGGCCGGATTCGGCAAGGGCACGGCGAATGTGTCGCTCTCGCCGGAAGGGGCTGGCACTAGGCTCAGTTACATCTGCAAGGCCAACATCGGCGGCAAGCTGGCGCAGATCGGCTCACGTCTTATCGACGGCGTGGCCAAGAAAATGGCCGACGAATTCTTCTCGAAGTTCAAGACCCGAGTCACACCGGCCGCGCCCGCAGGCGCATCGACTGCCGCGGCCGCGGCGGTTTACGCGAGCCACGACGAAGACTTCGCGCCCGCTGGTTTCAATCCCATGTGGTATGTGGCGGCGGTCATCGCGATCATGCTGGTCGCAAACATGATGGTCGCCACGCCGAAATAGACGCCCCGCTATTTCTTCAGGCCCAGCATGGTGCCGCGACATTTCTTCGCGCCACACCAGCACGGGTAGCGGCGCTTCTGCTCGGCCTTGGAGATGCGTTCCTCGAAGGTGAGGTTGTAGTCGTAGGTCAATTCCTCGTCTTTGGCGATGTCGCGACGAGCCACGATGAAAACGCGCTCGTCCTCGTCCTCCTCGGCTTCGCAATTGGGCTTGCACGCGTGGTTGATCCACTTGGCGGGTGACCCGCGCCGCACCCCGTCCAGGCAATACGCCCCGTCGCCGACTTCGAACAGGAAGGTATGATAGGGCACCGGGTCCTTGGGGTAGCGGCGCTCGGCCTCCTCCCAGGTAATTCGCTCGCCCTTGTACTCCATGAGGCGCGCGCCCTTGCGGATCTTCTTCACCGCAAAAACGCCGCGCCCGTGAATGCCCGACTGGCGCACCCGGAACGCCGGGCTGGTCGCCGCGCTCTTCTTTGCAGTGCGCTTCGCTGCGACGCTCTTTTCTGCGGCGCGCTTCTTTACGGTGCTTTTCTTTGTAGTGCTTTTCTTGTTTGGCATGCTTTTCCGACTTGACATGAATGATGTGCGCCATCGTGCGTCGATGCGCGGCGCGACATCATACTGGATCGCGGCGTGCGGCTACGCGTCTTCGAAGGAAACACCGCGAAACAGCGTGGCGCAGCGGATTCCCTGCGCCACTCAGCGCGTGCGCTTGTCGAACAGCAGCAATATGACGCCCACCACCAGCACGCCCACGCCCACCAGTCCGCCCACGCCAGTGTATGCGAGGCTCGAGTAGAGCATGTACACGCACACCCCACAGAAAAGGAGCGGCGTCACGGGGTAGAAGGGCACGCGGAACGGGCGCTCGGCATGCGGTTCCCAGTGCCGGAAGATGAACAAGGTCATGCCAGTCAGGAAGAAGAACAGCCAGAACACCGGCGCCGTGTAGTTCACCATGGTCTCGAAGCCGTCCCGCGTGAACGTGCCGAGCAACACCAGCGCCAGCGCGATCAGCGCCTGCACCACCATGGCATTGCGCGGCACGCCCCGGTGCCCGTCCCAGACGCCAAGATAGCGAAACAGCGACCAGTCACGCCCCAGCGCATAGCTGGTGCGGGCGCCGGTGAGGATGGTGGCATTGGCCGAGGTCAACGCGGAGATGGCCACGATGACCGCGATGAGGTGGCCGCCCGTGCTGCCCCAGGCGCGGGTGAGCAGCTCCGAGGCCACGGCATCGGATTTCGCCATGCCCTGGATACCCAGGCCCGACAGGTAGGCGAGGCTCACCAGCAGGTAAAGGACGGTCACCAGGCCCAGCCCGAGCATCAGGGAGCGAGCGATGTTCTGGTGGGGGTTCTTGATCTCGGCCGAGAGATAGGCCGCGTCGTTCCATCCACCGTAGGTGAGCAGCACGAACACCATGGCGAGGCCGAACATCGAGACGCTCGCCCCGCCTGCTGCAGGCGCAGCCGCCGCCGCAGTTGCCACAGGCGCCACCGGGTCCGGATGCGCGAAGAAGAACCCGGCGATGACGATCGCCACCAGGCCCATCACCTCGAAAAAGGTGAAGAAATTCTGCGTGCGCTTGCCCGCGTCGATGCCAATGATGTTGACGGCAGTCAGCACGACGATGATCAGCGCCGCGTAGATCGACGAGGAGTACTCCCCCAGGCGCAGCAACTGCGTGGCGTAGTCGGCGAACACGTAGGCGAATATCGCGATGGAGCCGCTGGCCACCACGGTCATGCGCGACCAAGCGAACAGGCGCGCGATGTCCCCGCCGAACGCCCGCTCGAGGAAGTGGTATTCGCCACCCGCGTTCGGATGCGCCGTGGCGATCTCCGCATAGCACAGCGCACCGAGGATCGACACCACGCCGCCGAGCACCCAGGCGGCCATCATGACTTCCACGCTGCCGGAAAATTTCGCCACTAACGAGGGCGCCTTGAAGATGCCGGCACCGACGATGATGCCGACAATGAGCGCCACGGCATCCTTGAGGTCGAGGACCTGGCGCGGCGCCGATGCGCCGCCGGCGGCAGCTGAACCATCATGGTGTGGTTTGTTCATCGTTGCGAGCCCTCCCCTGGCTCGTTGCCGCTGCCCCTTCGGCAAGGGCCTAGCCTGCCGGTATTCCGGTTCAGGTTGGCCTCTGGTGGAATTGGGTACGGCGTTCGCTGGCATGGCGCACGCCGACGCGAATGCTATTACGGCGAGGTCATGGCCACAAGCACAAGAACACCATCAATTGGCGTGATGTGCATATGAATGCACCGGAACACCCGCCTGGCAGATTTTGGGCGCCAGCCCCGGGAGTCCAAGAGGAGGAGGAGGAGGGAACTCCGCGGGTGTCCGGTTGCAACTGTGCCCGGAGATACCGGTCCGGGCGCCTTCAATTCAGATCAATGGCCGACGGGCCGACTGCACATCGCTACTTGCTGCGATCCCTGCGGTGAAACGCCCAGAGTGTGACCACGACGGCCAGCAACAGCAGCGTCGCCCAGAACCAGTCAACGTCCACTGCCATGTTGTGCGCACCAAGGTGCTCGGCCACGCCACGCAGTTCCGTGAATTGCATGTGCGCCTGTGCCACGCCGGGCAGGATTGCGAGCAGTAATGCCAGCGCCGCCCCCATCAGGGACATCATCGTTCTAACCGTCGGTATCCTCGTGTTCATTTGGCGCCCTTTCCAGACTCTAATAATTGAGTGAACGACTACTAACCTTCACCGCGACCCATCGTCTGTTACTTACCGAGTTGGACAATGCATAATTGCCTCTGCTGCATTGCAATATATCAATACTCTTTAGTTGAATAAATAGGCTATTATTGAATTTACTTTTCATTAAATACGAATAATAGGGTGGACAAACTCCTTGCGATGCAGGTTTTCAACAATGTTGTCGAGTCCGGGAGCTTTTCCCGGGCGGCGCGGCGCCTTCGCATGTCCAACGCCTCGGTATCGACGCTGGTACAGAATCTGGAAGCCCACCTCGGGGTCAAGCTGATCAATCGCACGACCCGCAGCATGCACCCGACCGATGACGGCATCGCCTATTACGAGCGCAGCCGTCGCATCCTGGCCGACGTCGAGGAAACCGAGACCTCGCTGGCCCGGACCCGGAGCCGACCGCAGGGGCCGCTGCGCGTGGACCTGCCGACCACATTCGGGCGCCTGTATTTCATTCATGCACTGCCCGAATTCATTGCGCGCTACCCGGACATCCAGCTAACCATCACCGTGACCGACCGTCGCGTCGACATCATCCACGAAGGGGTGGATGCGGCGGTGCGCACCGGCGTGCTGGAAGACTCCAGTTTCATCGCGAAGAAACTCTACGATGCGCGATTCATCGCCTGCGCGTCGCCGGATTTCATCGCGCGCCACGGAGAGCCCGGGTCACCGGAGGACCTGTCGCGCTTTCCCTGCCTCGGGTTCATGTCGCCCATCAGCGAGCAGGTCACGCAGTGGCAGTTTTCGCGCGGGCGCGGCGAGGCGGTCGAGCAGCACGTGCATTCGGTGGACGGCAAGGTGAACATCATGAATGCCGACGCCCTGGTCGAGGCCGCCATCGCGGGTGTCGGCATCATCTACCTGCTGGATATTTCGGTGAACCGCGCCCTCGCCTCCGGCCAATTACGGGCGCTCCTCACCGATTGGGACACCACCGTGCTGCCGGTGTCCGTGCTCTACCCGCACACGCGCCACCTATCGGCCAAGGTGCGGGCATTCGCCGATTTTGTCGCCGAGATGTTCCCGCTGCCCGCGGTTGGAAACGCAGTCGGCAGCGGCAGGAAGCTGCCCTCGCAATCACCTTGAGGCGGTGATCGCGAGCGACCGCCGGCACCCGCGCCTGCGGTAAGCTTGCCCTCCCATGTCGAACTCAACGCCCGCATACGACGCCATCATCATCGGCGCCGGCCATAACGGATTGGTATGCGCGTGCTACCTCGCGCGCGCGGGTCTGCGCGTGCGCGTGCTCGAGCGCCGCGACGTGATTGGCGGCGCGGCGGTGACGCAGGAATTCGCCCCGGGCTTTCGCAACTCGGTGGCCGCCTACACCGTCAGCCTACTCAACCCGAAGATCATCGCCGACCTGAACCTGCATCGCCATGGGCTGCGCGTCGTCGAGCGCCCGTTTTCGAATTTCCTGCCGCTGCCCGATGGGGGCAGCTTTCGCCTGGGGCCTGATCTCGCCACCACGCAAGCTGAAGTCGCGCGCTTCTCCAGGCGCGACGCGGCGCGCCTACCCGACTACTACGCCATGATCGAGCGCGTCGCCGACGTGCTGCGCGACGCCGTGCTGCGCACGCCGCCCAATGTCGGCGGCGGCATCGCAGACCTCGGTCGCGGCGCGGCGCTGGCACTGCGCTTGAAGAGCCTCGACATGCCTTCGCGTCGCGACCTACTGGAGTTGTTCACGCGCAGCGCCGGCGAAATGCTCGACGACTGGTTCGAGAGCGATCCCATCAAGGCGGCCTTCGGTTTCGACTCGGTGGTGGGCAATTTCGCCAGCCCCTACTCGGCGGGCTCGGCCTATGTCCTCTTGCATCACGCCTTCGGCGAAGTCAACGGCAAGCGCGGCGCCTGGGGTCACGCCATCGGCGGGATGGGTGCCATCAGCGACGCCATCGCGACTGAAGCACGCTCGCACGGCGTTGAAATCACCACCGGCAATGCCGTGGAGCGCGTCCTCACGCACACCGGCCCCGGGGGCGCCAGGGCCAGCGGCGTGGCGCTCGCCGACGGCAGCGAAATCACCGCGCGCTGCGTCATCGGCAACCTGAATCCGAAACTGCTCTATCTCAATCTCGTGGACGCGAACGTGCTGGAGCCCGACTTTCGCGCGCGCATGGAACGCTGGAAATGCGGCTCCGGGTCCTTCCGCATGAACGTGGCGCTCGCCGAGCTGCCCGACTTCACCTGCGCACCGGGTACGCAGGCACAGCCGCATCACTCGTCGGGCATCATCATCGGGCCCTCGCTCGCGTATCTCGACCGCGCCTATGACGACGCCAAACGGGATGGCATGTCATCCGAGCCCGTTGTCGAGGTACTCATCCCGAGCACGCTGGACGACAGCCTCGCCCCACGCGGCCAGCACGTAGCGAGCCTTTTCTGCCAGCAATTCAACCCGGTGCTGCCCGACGGCCGCAGCTGGGACGAGCGGCGCGACGAGGCGGCCGAGCGCATCATCGACACGGTGACCCGGTACGCGCCGAACTTTCGCGCCAGTATCCTCGCGCGGCAGGTGCTCTCACCGCTCGATCTGGAGCGCGACTTCGGGCTGGTGGGCGGCGACATCATGCACGGGCGCCTGTCCCTCGACCAGTTGTTCTCGGCGCGCCCGGTGCTGGGCTACGCGGACTACCGCTCGCCGCTCAAGGGCCTGTATCTGTGCGGCGCCGGTGCGCACCCGGGCGGCGGGGTGACAGGCGCCCCGGGGCACAATGCCGCGCGCGAAATCCTCAAGGACCTGCGCCGCTGACGCGCATGAAATTTAAAGAAATAAAAATGCCGATCCCCGTGACACGAGGATCGGCATGCAGTTCTTATACAAATATAGTTATAACGACTAACGGCGTGCCGACCAACGCACTTCTGCCCCGGATCCAGCCCGCGCCGTGCCCTCCATGCGGTCGCCGATCACGCGGCCGGTGAAGGCCTGGATGTTCGCGCCGGCATCCATCAGCGTGAAGCTGATGCGGTCGCCCAGCAGGCGCGGCTCGCGCAGGCTGGTGTTGATGCGCGGCAACTGTACCGTGCCATCGATCATCTGGTAGCGCTGGTTGATCGACACGTCGGTCTCCGCGCCATCGCCGACTTTCAGCTTCCAGCTCCCGGCAACCTTGGCGGGAACAATCCACAGCATGGCGCGCCGGCCCTCGACCATGTCGATCTGGTCGGGTACCCAGTCCTCCATGTCGAATGCGTGCGAGACCACGCGCGTGCCCGGCTTCAACTCCAGTATCTTCGGCTTCAGCCGCGCATTGATGCTGGGCAGGAGGTACATGGTGATCACCGTCGCCTTGGAGAAATCGGTCTCGAACAGATCGGCCTTGATGAAGGTGGTGTTGGCGCCGACGCCCTCGCGTTGCGCGTTGCGTTGGCTGAGCGTCACCATGTCCGGGTTGTACTCGATGCCCATGGCCTTGGCGCTGAACTTCTTGGCCGCGGCAATGACCGTGCGGCCATCGCCCGACCCCAGGTCATACACCACGTCACTGGGCGTCGTCTGCGCCATGCGCAGCATGCGATCGACGAGTTCCTCCGGCGTCGGCACCCAGATGACGTCCTTGCCGGCCTGGCCGACTTGCGGCGTGAATTCCGCCGCGCGGACGGCGCCGCTCAAGCCGATGGCAATTGCGCCCGCAAACAGCGTGAGCGCGGCGATACGGTGCAGTGGATGGTGTTTCACGACAGGACTCCCCCTAGCGATGGTTGGTTGAACTCAGTGTGACTCCCGACATGCTGCAATAAAATTCCGGGTCTTACCGTAAGCGATCGATGCTGCCAGCCCTGCCAACAGTCACCCGCCCAAGGCTATTCCATTACCTTCGCATCAATCGGCCGACGCGCCAGACGCTCTAACCACCTTGCCCCACTTGGCGATCTCCGACTTGATGAATGCGCCGAAATGCTCGGACGTCCCGGCCACATCCGAGGAGCCAAGATCGAGCAGGCGCTGCTTGACCTCGGCCGAGCCCAGGACCTTGCGCATTTCCGAGTTGAGCACCGATACCACCGAGCCCGGGGTCCCCTTGGGTGCCAGCACGCCATACCAGGCGATCGCATCGTAGCCCGGCACCCCGGACTCGGCCAGCGTCGGCACGTCGGGCAACACCGGCGAGCGCCGGGTGTCGGTCATGCCCAGCGCCTGCAGCTTGCCGCCCTTCACCTGCTGCAGCACCGCGATCATGCTCTCGAAGCCGAACGGCACCTGCCCGCCCATGAGGTCGTTGATCGCGGGCCCGCTGCCCTTGTAGGGGATGTGCGTCGCCCTGACACCGGTCATGAGCTTGAGCAATTCGGCCGACAGGTGTTGCGGTGTGCCCGACCCAGCTGATGCATAGCTGTATGCGTCGGGCTTGGCCTTCATTAGTTCGATCAAGTCCCTGACGGACTTGGCGGGGAACGACGGATGGGCCACCAGCACCAACGGCACCGAGGCCACATGGACCACCGGCACAAGATCCGTGGTCGGGTCGTAGGGCAGGGACTTGAACAAGGTCACGTTGATGGACAAGGGACCGCTTGCGCCCATCAGGATGGTATAGCCATCGCCGGGCGCCTTGGCGACCATGTCGGTGCCGACATTACCGCCCGCGCCGGGGCGATACTCGACCAGAAAAGGCTGGCCCAGTGCCTGCTGCAGCCGCGGCGCAAGGATTCGCGCCAGGATATCCGTGGTGCCGCCCGGGGCGTAGGGCGAAATAAATGTCACCGGCTTGGCCGGGTAGGCCTGCCCGTAACCCGATCCAGGATTCAGCACGGCGAGCAACGTCATGAATGCAAGATGTCCGGCCAATTTCATTCGAAGCCTCATTTGTCCCAAGCGCTTGTTCATGCGCCCTCCAGTTCAAGGAATTGCGCGAGTATCACCTCGCGTAGATGCAAGCTCCGTGTAAGTTCCCGCACGGATGATCGGCACATAGCATACGCCAAAGGAAGACTTTGCCATGCGCGCCGCATATCGGCGACAATTGGTTTGCTCAAAGGGGTGCCCCGCTCGAAATAGTGCGGCACCGTGTGAGGATTCCGCGAGGAGACAATCAAGTGAAGTCACTGCTTTCCTTATCTGGCGGCATCGACAGGCTGAATGAGCAGATAGGCCGGCTGGTCTACTGGCTGGTCCTGGTCGCGGTATTGATCAGCACTGCCAATGCGATCAGCCGCTACTCCATCAACCTGAGCTCAAATGCCTGGCTGGAAATCCAGTGGTACCTGTTTTCCGCCATTTTCCTCCTGGGCTCCGGCTACACGCTGCTCTACAACCAGCACGTGCGCATCGATGTCATTTCCAGTCGCCTGTCCAAGCGGGCCCGCACCTGGATCGACATCCTGGGCACGATCCTGTTCCTGTTCCCAATGGCCATCACCATTCTGTGGCTGTCCTGGCCGGTATTCGTCACCGCATTCAAGGTGCACGAAATGTCGAGCAACGCGGGCGGCCTGCCGGTATGGCCGGCACGGCTCATCATGCCGGTCGGTTTCCTGCTGCTGGTGCTGCAGGGCCTCTCCGAGCTGATCAAGCGCATCGCTTTCCTGCAGGGCCTCATCCCCGACCCGAGTGAAAAGCTGACCGGGCCCACTGCCGAAGAGCAGCTCGCCGAGGAAATCCGCAAGCAGCGCGGGGAGGCGGCATGAGCGCATTCATTGCTGCGAACATGGCGCCGCTGATGTTTGTGGCGCTGATCGTCGTCATGCTGTTCGGCTACCCGGTGGCGTTTGCACTGGCCGCGGTGGGCATCTTCTTCGGGTTGGTCGGCATCGAATTGGGCCTGCTGCAGGCAACCTTGTTCCAGGCGCTCCCGGAACGCGTGTGGGGCGTCATGTCCAACGACACGCTGCTGGCCGTGCCGTTTTTCACTTTCATGGGACTGATCCTTGAGCGCAGTGGCATGGCCGAGGACCTGCTCGATACCATCGGGCAATTGTTCGGGCCATTGCGCGGCGGGCTGGCCCTGGCGGTGATCTTCGTCGGCGCGCTGCTTGCTGCGACTACCGGGGTTGTGGCCGCATCGGTGATCTCGATGGGTTTGATCTCGCTTCCCATCATGATGCGCTACGGCTATGACCGCCGCTTTGCTACCGGCGTCATCGCGGCCTCGGGCACCCTGGCCCAGATCATCCCGCCCTCGCTGGTGTTGATCCTCATGGCCGACCAGTTGGGACGCTCGGTCGGAGACCTCTACCAGGGCGCCTTCATACCTGGCCTGACGCTGGCTGGCATGTACGCGCTGTATGCGATCGGCGTGGCCACCTTCATGCCCTCCAGGGCGCCGGCGCTGCCCGTTGAAGCGCGCACGTTTCGCGAACCCAATGGCAGCTCCGGCACGCCGTCGCTTGCGGTCCTGGTAGCCATTTCAGTGGCGGCAGCGGTGGCCTTTGCCAAGCTGTATTACCCGCCGGAAGCACCCACCGACGAATTGCTGGTGGTGTGCACCTCGGTCGGCGTGGGGATCGCGTTCGTCGCTTCAGTGCTCAATTCCGTGCTCAAGCTCGGGTTGCTGTCGAAGATCGCCACGCGGGTTACCTTCGTGCTGATTCCGCCACTGGCACTGATATTTCTCGTGCTGGGGACCATTTTCCTTGGCGTTGCGACGCCCACGGAAGGTGGCGCGATGGGCGCATCCGGGGCATTGGTCATGGCCCTTGCGCGTCGGCGGCTGGCAATACCCTTGCTTCGGCAGGCCATGGAAGCGACTGCAAGATTGACGTCCTTCGTGGTGTTCATCCTGGTTGGAGCTCGCGTGTTCAGCCTCACCTTCTATGGTGTCGACGGCCACGTCTGGGTGGAGCACCTGTTGAGCGGGTTGCCTGGAGGGCAGCTCGGGTTCCTGATCGTAGTGAACATCCTGGTGTTCTTCCTCGCCTTCTTTCTCGATTTCTTCGAGCTGTCCTTCATCGTGGTGCCGCTCATCGCACCGGTGGCGGACAAGCTCGGCATCGACCTGGTGTGGTTCGGGGTGCTTCTGGCCGTCAACATGCAGACCTCCTTCATGCACCCGCCGTTCGGATTCGCGCTGTTCTACCTGCGCAGCGTAGCGCCGGAAAAGGACTATGTCGACAGAATCACCGGCAAGCTCACGGCGCGCATCACCACCGGCCAGATCTACTGGGGTGCAGTGCCATTCGTCCTGATCCAGATCATCATGGTCGGCCTGATCATTGCGTTCCCGGGCCTGGTGACGGGGGGGCTGGCGAAGAAGGAAGTGATCAACACCGACTCGATGCGCATAGAAGTTCCCGCCGAGGCCCCGCCACTGGACGCAGACCCCAACAGCAGCGCCGGGCCTGCGCAGCCGGGTTCCGGCACCGACCCGGCGAGCGCGGACAATGACGATCCGGCAAAAGCCCTGGAGCGCGTAATGGGGCTGTCTGCACCGGCAACAGCCCCCGAAGCCCCTGCAAAGGCTTCCGGCAAGAAATAGCCTTTCACGCTACGACGGCGAACGAGGCATTGGCTCACCCAAC
>CANJRC010000121.1 GCA_947476535.1 Betaproteobacteria bacterium | reverse complement strand
GATCAGCGAAAAGGTCAACGAGATGATGGTGAAGCCGATCTGTTTCGAGCCCTTGAGCGCCGCGGCCATCGGCGTCTCCCCCTCCTCGATGTAGCGCGAGATGTTCTCGATCATGACGATGGCGTCGTCGACCACGAAGCCTGCGGCGATGGTGAGCGCCATCAGCGTGAGGTTGTTGATGGAAAAGCCGGCGAAATACATGGCGACGAAGGTGCCCACCAGGGACAGCGGCACGGCCACGCTGGGGATGATGGTGGCCGCGGCGCTGCGCAGGAAAAGGAAAATGACCATCACCACCAGAGCCACGGCGAGCAGCAGCTCGAACTGGATGTCGTTCACCGAGGCGCGGATGGTGATGGTGCGGTCGGTCAGGAGCTGCACCCGCACCGAGGCCGGCAAGGAGGCCTGTAGCTGCGGCAACAGGCGCTTCACGCTGTCGGCGACTTCGATGACGTTGGCGCCGGGCTGGCGCTGGATGTTCATGATCAGGCCGGGCTCGTTGTTGGCCCAGGCGGCGAGGCGAATGTTCTCGGCGCCGTCGATGACCTCGGCCACGTCCGACAGGCTGACCGGCTTGCCGCCCTTGTAGGCAATGATGAGGCCGCGGTACTCGTCGGCGGATTTGAGCTGGTCGTTGGCGTCGATGGTGGAGGCGCGCGCGGGGCCGTCGAAGCTGCCCTTGGCCTGGTTGACGTTGGCGGCCGCCACCGCAGTACGCAGGTCATCCAGGCTCATGCCGTAGGCGGCCAGCGCCTTGGGGTTGGCCTGCACGCGCACGGCGGGTCGCTGGCCGCCCGACAGCGTGACCAGGCCGACGCCCGAGATCTGCGAGATCTTTTGCGCCAGGCGCGTATCGGCGAGGGCCTGCACCTGCGGCAGGGGCAGCGTGTCGGAGACCACCGCCAAGGTGAGGATGGGCGTGTCGGCCGGATTGACCTTGCTGTAGATGGGCGGCACCGGCAGGTCCTGCGGCAAGAGGTTGGCGCCGGCATTGATGGCGGCCTGCACTTCCTGCTCGGCGACGTCGATCGGCAGCGCAAGGCTGAATTGCAGCGTGATCACCGAGGCACCGGCCGAACTGGTGGAGGCCATCTGGCTGAGCCCGGGCATCTGGCCGAATTGGCGCTCGAGCGGCGAAGTAATCGACGAGGTGATCACGTCGGGACTGGCGCCCGGGTATAGCGTCACCACCTGGATGGTCGGGTAGTCCACTTCGGGCAGCGCCGACAGCGGCAGCAGGCGATAGGCAACCATGCCGCACAGCATGATGGCGAGCATCAGCAGCGATGTCGCCACCGGGCGTTCGATGAATATGCGCGAGGGATTCATCCGTTGCGGCTAGGGTTCACGTCCGGTGTTCAGGGCTGGAGATCGGTGGGCGGCGTTCGTGCGAGGCACTGGATCGGCTGCTCTAGCGTTGCCCGCCGCCGCCACCACCACCGAAGCCGCCGCGCTCGCCCGGTGGCGGCAGGGTGATGCCTTTTTCCTTGGCGCGTTTCTCGGCGGTGGCGCGGATCTCGTCGCGAATCTTCAGCCGTTCTTCGCGACCGGAAGCGTTCTCGAAGCGACTGCGGATGGCCTCGCGCTCGGCTTCGGTGAAGAGTTGGGCGCGCGGGTCGCTGGCCGCTGTGCCGTTCCCGCCGCCGCTGCCACTATTACCACCGCCCGATGCAGGATCCGCGCTTTTGCTCACGCCGCCGGCTGCCTTGCTGCCGGCACTGCCGCTTGTCGCCGGGCCTGCGGTTGCGCCCACCGTTGCTCCCGCAGTTGACCCCGACACAGCGCCGCCAGTCTTGCCCGCGCTGGCTGCATCCTTATCTGCGGCCCCCGATGCCGCGCCGCGGTCGCCGCCGGGTGGCGCCTTGCCTTCGCCACCCTTCCCGCCGCGGTCACCACGGCGTCCTGCGGGGGGCGCATCGCCGGGAAGTTCTACCGTCGCGCCTTCGCGCAGCCGCTCGGCGCCGTCGATCACCACCGAGTCGCCGGCCTCCAGGCCCTCTTCGATGGCCACGTTCTGGCCTTGCGTCTGACCGAGCTTCACCGACTTGATGGTGACGGTGCGGTCCGGTTTCACCACATAGACGAAGGTGCCGCGCGCGCCGCGCTGCACCGCCTGGGCGGGGATGACCGTGGCTTTATTGAGCGTCTCGATGAGCATGCGCACGTTGACGAACTGGCTGGGGAAGAGGCGCGCGTCGCGATTGTCGAACTGCGCCTTGAGCTTCACCGCGCCTGTGGCCGGGTCGATCTGGTTGTCTAGCGTCAGGAGCGTGCCGCCCGCAAGCTTTACCTTGCCGGCGCGATCGTAGGCGTCGACGGCGATGCGCACGCCCCGGCGCAGCCTGTCCATGACACGCTGGACGTTGTCTTCGGGCAGCGTGAACACCACCGCAATGGGTTCGAGCTGGGTGATGACCACCAGTCCCGCGGCGTCGCCCGCACGCACCATGTTGCCCGGGTCCACCTGCCGCAGGCCGAGGCGCCCGGAGATCGGCGCGGTGATGCGGGCGTAGTCAAGTTGCAATCGCGCATTGTCGATCTGTGCCTGGTCAATCTTCACCACGCCTTCGTACTGGCGCACCAGCGAGGCCTGGGTGTCGAGCTGCTGCTTGGAGCCCGAGTCCTGCGCGAACAGCGTGCGATAGCGCTCGAGGTCGATGCGCGCATTGGCGAGCAGTGCCTCGTCCTTCTGCATCTGGCCCTGCGCCTGCGCGAGCTGCACCTGGTAGGCGCGCGAATCGATCTCCGCCAGCAGGTCGCCGGCCTTCACCACCTGTCCCTCGCGAAAATGCACCTGCATCAACTGGCCATCGATGCGCGAGCGCACGGTGACCGTGCCCACCGGGGTCACGGAGCCCAGGCCGTTGAGGTACACATCCACGTTGGCCGTGGCAGCCTTGGCAATCGCCACCGGCGTCGGTCGGCCGAAGCCGCCCAGGCCACCGGGCCCTCCCGGACCGCCGCCGCCAGGCCGCACTCCCGGCGGGCCGCCAGCCGCCGGCGCGGCGTCTTTGGCGGGCAGCATGACGAAGTAGTAATAAGCCCCGCCGCCGCCGGCCGCGAGCAGGAGGATCACGAGGAGCATCGGCCACCACCTGCGCTGCTTCGGTCGCGGATTCAGGAGAAGGTCATCGGAGGCCATGGCGGGACGGGAATCCTTGGAGGCAGAGTATGAACACGAGCGCCCTTGCACAGGGGCGGCGCTGACTTCCAATCCCCCGATTGCACGGGGAATTGTCAGTGTTTGATTCTAATCCACGCCTGCTGGCCCGGCCGCGCCGATTTGTATCGACTGGTAACGATGGTGCGATGTTGTCGCAGGCTCAGGATGGGCAGGGGTGGCGAGACAGAGGGCGCATGTACGCGGCCGGTAAATTGTGTAACGCATCGTAAAACCGCGTGACTCGGAGAAGGCCGACGGATAGGGTGGCGATTGCTTGCACAGACAGGCGCAGCAACGCTAATCAACGCAGGAGCGAGATCATGAATGCACCAGGAAACGACGGCTGGGAATTTGCGGGTTCGGTCACTGCCGTGGGGCCGCGGGTTGATCCATCCCGAGGATGCAAGTCCGCTGGAAATAGATTCGTCATTGCGCTGCTGCTCGGCGCAACTGTCTTGACCAGCACTGCGGCGATCGCGGATCGTGGCCGCGGTCATGGCGGTCATGGCGGTCATGGCGGTCATGGCAATCGCAGCGTCAGCCTGGGTATCGGCGTCGGCTTGGGTCTTCTGGTCGGGGCTGCCTATGCGTACCCGCGCTATTACTATCCGCCGGTCTACTACCCTTCGGCCTACTACCCGCCGGTAGTGGTGGTCCCGGCGCCGCCGCCAGTGTATGTCGAGCGATATGTGGAGCGGCAGTATTCCTATGCACCGCCGGCGCCGGCAGCTCCGGCCCAGCCGGATTGGTACTACTGCGCCGACTCGCAAGCGTATTACCCTCACGCCCGGGAATGCCCGAGCGGCTGGCAGCGCGTGACACCGCATCCGTCAACGCGCTGACTCGGGCGTCGGTCAGTCGATTACTGACAAAAAATTATTAGTATTGCTTAAAACAGAACACTCACACTGCATATACTGACAACAAATACCCCATCCCGGTTGTCGCCCGTTGGCCATTGCCGTGCATCAGGCTGCATCGAACAGCACGTGCAGCGGCCGGAACGAGCGCGTGTAGTGAAAGCGGAACGCCGGCGGCGGTGCGGCCGGGTCGAGCCGCAGGTTCTTCACGCGATCGAGCAGCATGTCGACGGCATCGATCATTTCGGTGCGCGCCAGCGCCGCCCCCACGCAGTTCCTCGGCCCGGCGTTGAAGGCGAGGTGCTCCTTGGGCATTGTGCGGCAGAGGTCCACGGCCGCAGGGCAGGCGAATTTCGCTGGGTCGCGATTGGCGGCCGAGTTGATCAGGATGAGCACTTGGTTCTTCTTTACCGGCTGGCCGCCGATCTCGCAGTCCTGGTTGGCGACGCGAAAGCGGTATTGCACCGAGCCGTAGAGGCGCAGCGCCTCCTCGACGAGGTTGGAGAGTGCTTTCTTGCGGTCGGTGTGCACGGCCTGCATGACTTCGGGCTGTGTGATGAGGATGTGCAGGGCATTGGCCATGGCATGCACGGTGGTATCGGTGCCGGCGAGGAACATTTCCCGCGCATTGGCGAGCGCATCCTCGTCGGTGAAATTGTCGAGGATCTTTGGGCCGTCGGTCCATAGCCGGCTGATGAGATCGTCGCCCGGATTCTTTTTGCGCTCCAGCATGTAGGGCATGAGGATGGCGTTGATCTCGCGGCCGGCGGCGCGTGCCTTGTCGGTCAGTTCGCTGCCACGGTTCTGGCTGCCGATCCAGGTCATCACCGTCTCGTGCAGGTCGAGTACCTTCCTGGCCAGCACATCGTCATCCCACGGCATGGCGAAGAGCGACATCAGCACTCGCGGCGGGATCTGGTCGCTGTAGACCGACGTTAGTTCGATGCGACCCTTGTCGACGAATCGGTCGATCAGGCGGGTGATGATGGGCCGGATGTGCTTCTCGCGGTACTGCTCCACGGTGCGCGGCACGAACAGGCCCAGCAGCCACTTGTGGATCTTCGTGTGGTCCTCGCCCTGCGAGATGGTGATGTTGCGATGGCCGCCCTTGACGGACTTGATTTCGATCAGCTCGGGTGATGCGTCCGCATACGGGTGGCGGTACAGTTCCTCGTGCATCTCGATGTCGCGGCACAGCTCGTAGGAGGTCACCAGGAAACCGCGCATGCTGTCGTCCCACGCCAGCGGGCCCCTGGCGCGAACCGATTCGTAGAAGGGGTAGGGATCGACGTCGGTGAGGCCGGCCATCGAGGCGGGCATTGTCTGGTCGGTCATGAGGCATCCTCAAGGATCATTTTCGGAACATGCCTGGCGGCCCGTGCCCCGGCGCGAGGTATCGCGCGGAGCCTAGGCCGGGGTGTACTTGACGACGGTGTGCGCCATGGCGCCGAAGATCGATTTCCCCTCGTCATCCAGCGACTCGATGCTGAAGCGGTCGCCGAATTTCAGGAAGGGCGTGTGCGCCTTTCCTTCGTTGATGATTTCCAGGGCGCGCTTTTCCATCAGGCAGCTGCTGCCGCGGCTCTCGTCGCGATTGGCCACGGTGCCGCAGCTGATGATGGAGCCGGCGCCGATGTGGCGCGTCTTCGCAACGTATTCGATCAACGTGGGCAGGTCGAAGTTGTAGTCGATGTGCGCCTCGACGGAGCCGATGACCTGGCCGTTCACGCTGCTGGTGACGCGCCGCGCCAGCATGCTGCCCGTCCAGTACTTGCCCAGGCCCCGAGGCGTGACGGCCACCGGGGCGAAGGATTTCAGGGGCTTGCCCTGCACGATGCCCAGGCCCTTCTTCATTTCCGGGATCTGCACCGCGCGCAGCGACAAGTCGTTGAGCAGCACCACCAGCTTGATGTGCTTTCGCGCATCCGCGGCCTTGGTGCCCATGGGCACGTCGTCGGTGATCACGGCCACGCTCGATTCAAAGTCGATCTCCCAGTCGTCGTCGACGACGGGGATTGGGTCGTGCGCCGGCACGAAGTAGTTGGACACGCCCTGGTAGACACCCGGGTCGGTGTAGAGCTGTTGCGGCAATTCGCGGTTGGTGGACTTTCGCGTGCGCTCCAGGTGCACGAGGTAGGCCGTGCCCTCGACCCACTGGTAGGCGCGCGGCAGGGGGGCGTGCGCCTGGTCCTGGTCGAAGACAAATTCCCCGGCGATGCTGCCGGCGTTCAGCTTGTCGCTCACCGCCTGGAGGCGCGCTTCGCACCCGGCCCAGTCGTCGATGACTGCCTGCAGGGTGGCGGCAATCTCCGGCACTGCAACGGCGCGCTGCAGGTCATGGCTGACGACCACCAGTTTGCCGTCGCGGCCGTGCTTGAGTGAAGCCAGTTTCATGGGTCGTTCCTCCGGGAAATCGTTGAAATCACTGCAGCGTCATCGCGTGGGCACTGGCTGCTACTTGGATGTGAACACCTTCCGATTGGCGCCCATCAGCGTCGTCACCACGCCGCCGTCCACCGCCTTTAGGCGGTCGGCGGCGATGTCCGCCAACAGCATCGAGGCGCCGCGGCCTTCGCGCGCCTTGGCGTCCGCTTCGCCGAATAAGTCCGCTACTGTTTCGGCGCTTCGGCGTTGACCGTGTCGTATTCGGCGGGCATGCAGATCTCGAGCACCTTGTAGTCCGCCGTGAAGCTGGGAACGTCGTGCTTCTGGCCGGCATAGACGCACACCGCATCCCAGGTGTTGACGCGTTTGTGCTCTGTGTCTCCCTCCGCGGCCCAGCCGGCGCTGCCGCCCACGACGTAGAAGAGCTGGCGCATCGAGTGCGTATGCCAGCCGGTGCCGCCGGGCATGGGCTCGATGGAATGCACGAGGTGGATGTGGACGCGGCCGTCGGTCGGCTTGGTGGTGCCGAGGTCACGATAGCGGAAGTACTTGCGTGGCCCGGCGCCCTGGATGAAAGAGTCGGGTTCCTCGGCGAGGTACTGGCCCTTCATTCCAGCGAACTCACTCGCGCGCGCGGGTAGCGGGGTGTCGCGGCCGATGTAGGCTTTCGGTTCGGCCGGTGCGTACATCTCGAACATCTCGAAATCCGCCGAATAGTCGAATATGCGGTAGCGCAGGAATGCCGGCTGCCAGGCCGCGAGGCCGCGCTCGAGCTTTACGCGCTGGCCGGCAGCATTCTCCATCGTGGCGCTGCCCTGAAACACATAGAGGAACTGGAAATCGCAGTCGAGCGCGACCCAGTCCGTGGGCACCGCCTTGGGATCGACGACACGAATGTGTCTGGCAGACATCTTTCCTTTCGACGCGTCAGTCACGCCGAGGTCGCGATGCTGCAACCCGGTTGCGGGGCCAGCGGTCCAGGGAGTGTCAGCCGGAACGAACTTGGGGCCAAGATAGAACGGCTGTTGCGCAGTCCAGCCGGTAGTCCAGGCAGGGATGGTCGACGTGGGCACTGCACTCATGGGGTTCACCTCGAACGGGAAGGGGATGATCGGAGCGGCCAATAATACTCCCGCCGATTTGATTGCGGTTCTGCATGGTTGTGTTGCAGCGGGCACGGTAAAGATATTGCTAGTGCCATGGGGCTCGTATAACCTTTGCGTGGTTAGCGCGTGTTTCAGTTGCAGGTGATGGTTGCGTTGCATGTTTTGCGCGACCATGACATTCCGACTTGTCGATTCTGGAGATAGGGGAAAGCGTGGCGCGTCCGGTCCTGCGAACCTGGTTGTGCGATTTTCTCGGCATCGAGTACCCGATCATGCTCGCTGGCATGGGCACACTGACCGGAAAGATCTGCACGCCGCCTGAGCTCGTCGCGGCGGTGTCGGAAGCCGGCGGCATCGGGGTGCTGGGCACGACGTCGATGACCCCCGATGTCCTGACCGAGAACATCCGTGAAATCCGCAGGCTCACCTCGCGCCCGTTTGGTGTGGACATGCTGCTGCCCGAGCGGGTTGCGAAGGATGCCATGTCGGTGCGCTCGCAGGCGCGCGCGCAGATTCGTGAGCGCTATCCGAAGCACTGGGCCTTCATGCAGTCGATGCGCAAGGAGCTCAACCTGCCCGATGCCGTGGTCGGCGACGAGAAGGCCATCAACGTGGCGTCCACACAGATGGCGCTGGCCGAGGTGTGCTTTCGCGAAAAGATCGATCTATTTGCCGCGGCGCTCGGCGCGCCCGATTGGCTGGCGCCGCGGGCGCGTGCGCAAGGCATGAAGGTGCTGGCACTGGCCGGCAACGTGCGCCACGCGGTGCGCCACCGTAAGGCCGGTGTGGACTTCGTGGTGGCCACCGGCACCGAGGCGGGAGGCCACACCGGCAAGGTGGCGACCATGCCGCTGGTGCCGCAGGTTGTCGATGCGGTGAGTCCGCTGCCGGTGGTCGCAGGTGGTGGCATCGGCGATGGGCGGCAGATGGCGGCGGCGCTCGCGCTGGGTGCAGTGGGCGTCTGGGTCGGCACGGCGTTCCTTGTCTCGGAAGAGAGCCAGATCGGCGACCGCGCCAAGGACTTGTTGATTGCAGCGGAGTCGGGGGATGTCGATACGCACACGCTCTACACCGGCAAGTCGATGCGCGGCCTGAAGAACCGCGTCACCGATGCCTGGCTGGCGTCGGGCCTGGAGGCGATGCCGCTGCCGTTCCAGAAGGTCATGATGGACGACTTCCAGTTGTCGGCACACCTGGCGGGACAGATCGAATTCGAGGCCAATCCCGGCGGCCAGATCACCGGCATGCTGAAGCAGCGCAAGCCGGCGGCCGCCATCGTTCGCGACATGGTGGAACTGGCGAACGAAACCATCGGTCGGCTTGACGGGCTTCGGGGCATTGCAAAACATTCTTGATCCGGCGTCGTCGGGTCACCGTGGGATCTCGTGACGAGGAGGAAGCATGCTTGCACTGACGAATAGACTTTTTCAGGTGGTAATCGCTGCGTCGGTGCTTTGCCTGGGGATGGCCCCTGCGCAGGCGCAATATCCGGACCGTCCGATCAGGATGGTGGTGCCGATTGCCGCGGGTGGCGGCACCGACCTGTTCGCTCGCGTCGTCAGCAACCGGCTCTCCGGCGTGCTCGGCCAGCAGGTGATCGTGGAGAACAAGCCGGGCGCGGGCTTCCTGATCGGCATCCGCGATGTGGTGAAGTCGCCGCCGGACGGCTACAAGCTGCTGTTCGTCACCAATACGCCGGCGATCGACGAGGTAACTCGGAAGGAGCCCGAGTTCCGACTGATGCGCGACCTAACGCCGGTGTCGAGCATCGCCACGCTGTATGTTGGCGTCGTGGTGCCGGCCGCCCTGCCGGTGAACAACCTGCGCGAATACCTTGCCTACGCCAAGGCCAACCAGGGAAAACTGAACTATGCCTCCTCCGGCCAGTACACCTTCGGGCATCTGATTACGGCGCGCTTCCTGCAGCTGGCTGGCGTGCAGATGACACACGTTCCCTATGCCGGCAACGGACCGGCCATGGACGCCATCATGGGCAATCACGTGCAGCTGCTGATGAACGACACCTCGGCCAGCATGGCTGCCGTGCAGGCCAACAAGGCGCGCATCCTGGCGATCGGATCGCCGAAGCGCCTGGAAGTGCTGCCCGACATCCCGACCATCGACGAGAACGGCTTCCCGGGCTTCGTGTCCGCATTCAAGTTCTGGGTGTTCGGGCCGGCAGGGCTGCCCGCGGACATTCTCAACAAGCTGAATGTCTCGATCCAGACCGTGCTGCGTTCACCGGAGGTGCAGGAGGACGCCCGCAAGCGCGGCTACGTGATCGACGGCGGGTCGGCCAGCGAGTTCCGAGAAGTCGTGGAGTCTGAGATCCGCACCATGGCGCAGGTGGTCAAGGACATGGATCTGCCGCAGCGCTAGGCAGGGCGGAGCCGATGCGTGGGGGGAGCGCCCTCGCGCTCCCCTAAGTCAGGGCGCCTGACGGGAATTCTGTTAGCCGCTCCAAGGTACGAGCGCGTTCAGTCGCGCAGCCGCAGCGCCGCATCCAGCGCGACGATGCCGCCGGTCCGCGTGATGGCCAGCGGATTGATCTCGATCTCGGCAAGCGTCGCATCGGCTGCGAAGCGCGCGCACAGGCGCTCCACCAGCGCGGCGAGTTCCGCGATCGGTGCGGGGCGCCGCCCGCGATGCCCGGACAATAGCGGATAGCAGCGCAGCCTGCGGAGCAGCGCCTCGATGCGGGGCGCGTCGAGCGGCAGCAGGGCGCGCACGATGTCCGGGTCCACTTCCACGGCCACGCCTCCGCGTCCCAGCACCAGGAACGGCCCGAGCACCGGGTCGTGCCGCAGGCCTACCAGCAATTCGAAATCAATGTCTTCCATTTGCTCGACGAGCACGCCGTCGCAGGGCAGGCCGCGCTGCCTGGCGAGGGCGAGCATGCGCGATACGGCCGCCGCGATGGCCTCCGGCGTGCGCAGGCCCAGTTCGATGCCGCCCGCGCCGCTCTTGTGCATCATCTGCGCGCTTTGCAGCTTGGCGGCTACCGGCATGCGCAGTGCGCCGATTCGCTGCGAAGATTCATCAGCAGATCGTGCCAGAAAGCCCGCGGGTATCGCCAGTCCCGCCTGTTCGGTGAGCCAGGCCTTGCCCGCGTGTTCGGCCAGCGCATGGGAGGCAGCGCCAGGCCAGATTGCAGGCAGCGCCTCGGGAGCGAAGGCATCCCAGGCCTGCACCACTGCGCGTGCGCGCCCGAGCGCGCGAACGGCAGGGAG
>CANJRC010000120.1 GCA_947476535.1 Betaproteobacteria bacterium | reverse complement strand
GGTCCTTCGCCTTCCCCCCGCAGAGCGGGAACGGCTGCTAGACCGCGTGATCGCCAGCCTCGATGCCGACAAGGCTCGAGACAAAGCCTGGGACAATCTCGCCGCCAAACGAGACTCGGAGATCGAACGCGGCGAATCAACACCCGTCTCCGGGCCAGAAGTCGTTGCCCGCTTACGTGCCGAACTCTCTTGACATACACGCTTCACAACGGCGCGGAGGATGACCTCGCCGAGGCGGCAAGGTTTTATCGGCGAGAAGGCAGTCGTGCACTCGCAGCGCGTTTCCTTGACGAGTTTGAACGAATCGCCAATTTGCTGGTTGAACACCCTGGAATCGGCTCGCCAACCGAGGATCAACGCAGTTAGTTTCCGCTTTCAGGTTTTCCGTACTCCGTCATTTATCGGGAAACGGAGACTGGAATTCGAATTTTGGTCCTGCGCCATCAGAACCGTGATCCCGAGTACGGAGAGCAGCGCCGCTAAAATCAATTGCCCCATTTCGTAAAATGCAAGGTCTAACTTTAGGTGCAACGGACAGGCGAAAGCGGTCATGGCTTTCTCATTGACCATCGCGAGCGCCTGCCGTTGACCACAACGTTGGAATCGCGCCAATCGCGCTTAGCCAAGCGTTCGGCGGTGACGCGCAAAAGCGGCGCGCGCAGTCAGCGCTGAAGTTTCACGATTCCGACTACGTCAGGGGACTCGTTACGTAACTGAGCCCCCTCGCGCTCACACGATCCGCGCCGCCGGCCTCGCCTTCTCCAACAACGCCTTCCACGCCTTCGGCAACACCACCCGCCGGCTCACCGGAGCCCCCTGCTCGTGGTTGTTGATGTAGGCGCGCGACTGGTTGCGGCCGGGGTCGCCGGCGATGACGATGTTGATCCAGTCGGCGCGCATGAGCACCGGCACCAGGCGCTCGGGGTCCTTGGACTGCACGTACTCGTCACCGATGGTGCCTTCGGCCACGCTGTCCTCGAGCTTCCAGGCGGCCGCCGACACATGCCAGTAGTAGCGCTCGAGCACGCGCGCCGGCAGCTTGATCGATTCGCGCAGGTGCTTCCTGATGTCGTCCTTCGACCAGCCGTTGTCGGCGAACACCTTGGCCACCACCGGGCTCATCACGAGCAGCGGGTGCCAGTGCCCGAACACGGGGCCGGTGAAGGCGAACGGCCCATTGGCGCTGCCGAAGATGGTGGTGATGAATTCGAGCTGCGTCTCGGCGGTGTCGCCGCCGCTGTAGATGGGCGGGCTGATGGCCACCACGCTTTGCACCGTCACCACGGTGTCGTCGCGCGAGAAGCCCCGGTCGACGCGGAACGGTTCCCAGCCGATGGACTTCACCGCCTCGTCGTTCTCGGCGAGGGCCACGTTGAACGACATGCCGATGGTGCCCTTGTCGGTTTGCCCCGGGTAACTCAGCAAGCCCGCGACGTTCCGCATGAACATGCGCAGGAAGCGGCCAATGCTCGAGTTGGCCTGCGAGCCCACGCGCATGGCGCCGGCCTGGAAGTTGAATTCCAGTTCACGCACCAGTGAACCGCTGACGATGACTAGCGGCTCCCAGCCCGGCGTCGAGCCCGCATCCTGGATGCGGAACTCCGGATCGGAGATCGCCTCGGCAATCGCAACGAGGATGGGCATGTACTCGGGGCGGCAGCCGGCCATGGCGCCGTTGACCGCCACATTCCATACCGTGGCCTCGCGCAGCTCCGGCAGCAGCACGCCGATGACCTCGTTCGGGTCGCGGTCGGTGAATGCGAGGAAGCGCTCGACGCGCTCGATGGTGGGCGGCACCACGGGCAGGCCGTCCGACCACAGGCGCTGGTGGAAATGCTCCTGCACCGCATCAAAGCTGCCGGTGAACACGATGTCGCGCGGCGCGGGTTCCGGCGCTTCCTTGACCAGCGCCTTGGGCGGCTCGCGCAGGCGCTCCATCAGCGCGGGGAACAGGTTCTCGCGCACCTTGCGCTCGAACTCGTCCTGCGCATCGATGGTGATCACCCCGGGGTATTCGGCGATCGCGATGTCCTGCACGCCGATGGCCTTGCCGGTGGCGCGCTGCATGCCCATGAAGGAAGTCTGCGTGATGGCCACGGCGCGGGCGCCGCCCTGCTCTGCAGCCAGGTAAGCCCGCGACACGGCGGGCGTGCAGCTTCCTCAGCCGGCGATGCCGACCACCGCCACGTCGGCCTTCGCCTCCTGAAGAAGGCGCGGCAGCGCCGCGACCACTTCGGTTTCGGTGGCGCCATGGATGTTGCCGAAGGCATCGTGATCGACGAAGCGGATATCCGGATACTCGCCCTTCAGCATGCCCTGCATGATGCGGTACATGTCGTCGCCCTTGCGCGCGTAGGTCCACACGAAGGCGACGGTGGCGCTGTTGAGGTCGATGGGCCCGGCCTTGCGTGGCGGCGCGCTGCCGGCCGGTGCCGCAGGGCGCGACCGCCGCCCCAGGGGCCACACCACTTCAACGTCAGGTGAATTTTTTAATGTACTCATCTTGGACTCCATTGCATGGTGGATTGGATATCAATCAGCAAATTATTATCACGTTGCCCCCGTTACCAGCGCGCACTGTCCCTACACCGCAATCCCCGCCAGATGCCCTTCCCGGATAGCCACGTTCAGGAAGCGCGGTGAGTTGGCATCGCCGACGACACGCACGCTGGCACCCTTGGCCCTCAGCGCGTCGTAGATATCGCGATTGGAGCGGTTCGGCGACACGAACACCACGGTGTCCGCGGGCACCGTCACCAGCTGCCCCGGCATGGCCTCCGCCAGCTTGATGAAGGTCGGCGCGATCACCGCCGTTCCCTTACCTATGGACACGGCGCGCCAGCGCGGATGGAAGCTGAAGCTGCCGCGCGCCGACAGGCGCGACAGCGCAGGCTCCGACATCGCAGCCATCTCGACGCCTGGCCCAAAGGAAATGTGGCGCGTGACGAAGGTAATGGCCATGCCGCGCGCCTGCAGGGTCTCGGCCACGCCGATGGCCTCGAAATGCCCGGTGTCGTCGATCACCAGCGCGGTCTTGCCAGTGATGCGCCGCTCGTCCTGGAACACGTCCCACGACGACAGCACATGCGGCTGCTCCAGCCCGGTGATGGGCTCGCCCGGGTTGGTGACCTGCACCCCGTCCATGCGCGGCGTGGAACCGGTGGCGACGATGACTTCGTCGGCGCCCTCCTTCGCCACGTCATCCGCATCCATGTAAGTGGACAAGCGCACGTCCACGCCCAGGCGGTAGACCTCCTGCTCCAGCCACACGATGGCATCGCGCATGGTGGCCCGCGTCGGTGCCTTCGAGGCGATCTTCACGACGCCGCCAAGCGCCGGCTCCGCCTCCACCAGCGTCACCTTGTGGCCGCGCGTGGCCGCGGCGCGCGCCGCCTCCATGCCCGCGGGGCCGCCGCCGATCACCAGCACCCGCTTGGGTTTGGCCACCGGCGTGAGCATGTGGTCCCCGCTGGTGCGCTCCCAGCCTGCGCCGGCATTGACAGTGCAGGCCACGCGCGCGCTCGGGCCCCGCGAACCGGCGAGGCAACCCTGGTTGCAGCCGATGCAGGGGCGCACGCGCTCCGGGTGTCCCGCCATGGTCTTCTTGACCAGGTCCGGGTCGGCGATGTGGGCGCGCGACAGCGCCACGATGCTGGCGTCGCCGGCGCGAATCACGGCATCCGCCTCCTCCAGCGTGCGGAAACGCCCGGTTACCAATGTCGGCACCTTCTTCGCGCGCCGCGTCACCGGCACGCTGGTCGGCAGTTCGTAGCCCATGGGTTCGTGCATGCCGGCCACCAGCCGCGGGAAGGCCTGGTAGCTGCCCAGCGACACGTTGAACATGTCGGCAAGGCCCTTGGATTCGATGAGCTCCAGGATGCGACCGTTGTCCTCGACGCCCGAGCCGCCCGCCGCATCGTCCGGCGCAAGGCGCACCGCTAGCGCGAAGTCCTTCGACACCGTGGCGCGGATCGCCGCCAGGCATTCCAGCGTGAAGCGCGCGCGGTTCTCGAACGAACCGCCGTAGTCGTCCTCGCGCTTGTTGGTGTTGGGCGACAGGAACTGCTGCGGCAGGTAGCCGTGCGCGGCGTGCAGTTCCACGCCATCCAGGCCCCACTCTTCGCATTTCTTCGCCGTCATGGCATAGGCCTCGACGATCTCGTCGATCATCATCTGGGTCATGGCGATCGGCACCACGCCCGCCTCGGGGCTGGGCTGGTCGGACGCCGACCACGGCGGTGATCCGTCGATGGGCAGCGAGTGATGGCCGCCGTGCCAGAGCTGCTGGAAGCACTTCATGCCGGTGGGCCGCAACTTGGCCATCATGCGCGGGTAGCCCTCGGCATGCACCGGGTTGAACACGTTGAGCGAAGCCGGCGTGGTGCGATGCACACCGAGGATCTCGAAGATGGTCAGGCCGACGCCGCCCTCGGCGCGCCGGTAATGGAACTCGATCAGGTCATCGAACGAATACAGCGCAAGGCGCGTGCCGTGCGCCGTGCGCGCGACACGATTGCGCAGCTGGACGGGCCCCACCTGAATGGGCGTCAATACATGGGTCAATGCCACAGTCTTTCCTCCTGAATCAATGAATATGCGGGCTCCTGCGGACACCCGCCCTGGCTACTCCGGAAACCCCGCCTTCAGCAGGGCATCGCGATAGTGCGCGAAGTCGCCCTCCTGCTTGTAATGCAATGACGGCATGACGTGCTGGCGCAGGCTCATTCCCGGTACCCGTGCCTGCGCCTCGCGCACGCTCGACTCAGCGGCCGCCGCATCGCCCAGCATCGCATGGCATGCCGCCAGCATGGCTAGATGCTGCTCATTCCTGGCGCTGATGCGCTGCACCGACTCGATGGCATCGGCGTAGCGCTTTGCGCCGAACAGTGCGCGCCCCAGGTGCGACCAGAAGCGCTCGGGATGATGCGGATTGAGCCGCATGGCCTTCCTGACCCACTCGCTGCCCTCCTCGCCGCGCCCGAGCCAGGTCAGCAGTTCGCCCTGCTGCACCACGATCAAGTCATCGTTAGGATTCAGGTTGAGCGCCCGCTCCTCATGGTAGACCGCCTTGTCCAGCTCATTGCGCGTCAGCGACACCGCGGCGAGCACGCGATGCACGTCGCTGTCCTTGTCGTCGAGGGACAGCGCGACGGCCAACTCCCGCTGGACTTCGGCATGGGTCTCATCGCGATCGGCGCACCATCCCCACACCCAGGACTGCCCGAGGATGCAGGCGCGCCAGGCATGCGCATGCGCGTAGCGCGGGTCGAGCTCGATGGCGCGCGTGATCAGGCGCAGCGCCTCGGCATTGTCTTCGCGCCGCGAACGATGGTGCAGGACCTTGGCCGTGACCACGCATTCATAGGCCGCCATGTTGTCCGTGGTCTTGCGCGCCGCGCGCTCGTGCTCCGACGCCTCCACGCGGCCCGGCAGCACCGAGACGATGGCCCGCGTCATCTCGTCCTGCAGGTCGAAGATGTCCTCGAGTTCACGGTCGTAGCGCTCGGCCCAGATATGGCGGTCGGCTTCCGCCTCGATCAGCTGCGCGGTGATGCGCACGCGGTTACCGGCGCGGCGCACGCTGCCCTCGAGCACGTATTGCACATTGAGTTCGCCGCCGACCTTGCGCACGTCCACCGCCTGGCCCTTGTACTTCATCGAGGTGTTGCGCGATATCACGAACAGCTCGTGAAAGCGCGACAGCTCGGTGAGTATGTCCTCGGTCAGCCCGTCGACGAAGAACTCCTGCTCCGCCACCCCGCTCATGTTGGCGAAGGGGAGCACGATGATGGAGGGCTTGGTTCGCCCCGTGGCCATGGCCGCGGAACTCGCGGCAGCCGCAGGAGAAGGCTTTAACGCTGCCTCTGTCACGGTCGCTGGCGCCGCCCCCGCCTTAACCTCGCTCGCCCCCCGCTCGCGCACCCGGTACACGCGGATCGGCAGCGGGATGTTCTTCAACGCGTGCTCGCCGATGTCCTCGAACGAAAAATCGAGCTTGCGATGCACCTCATCATGCACCTTGCCGGTGATGCAGATGCCGCCGGCCTCGGCCAGCGCCTCGATGCGCGCGGCGATGTTGACGCCATCGCCATAGATCCGTTCGTTCTCGGCAACGATATCCCCCAGGTTCACGCCGATGCGAAACGCCATGCGGCGCGACTCCGGAAATTTGGCATTGCACTCGTGCAGTTGCACCTGCACCTCGGCCGCCGCCGCCACCGCATCGACCGCGCTGCCGAACTCGGCCAGCATGTTGTCACCCGGGGAATCCACCACGCGGCCGTGGTGCGACAAGACGATCTTCCCGACCAGGGTGCGGCAGGTGGACAGTATGCGCACCGTGGCGACATCGTCATCGGCCATCAGGCGGCTGTAGCCCGCGGCATCCGCGCTCAGGATGGCGGCGAGGCGCCGTTGTACGCGCGGTCCCTGGTCCTGTTCGCGGTCAGACATGGCGTTGGAGATGTTCCCGGATGACTGGTTACGCTTCAACGGGTTGCAACGCGACAAGCGCATGCACCGCCCCTGTTGAGCGGGGAATCATACCAGCAAGGTCCATCCGCCCTGCGCTCCAATCGACCGCCGCGCTCGCGAGACCCTGCACTTCCCCGCGCCCTCTCCCGAGGTGCCACCCGTTACGGCAACGGACACGTTAAACTTCGCATTCACCGCGCATCAATGCCTGCCGACGCGAAGGACTCCTCCGCAATGCTGTCAGCATTTTTAGCGCCGATTACGGTGCGGTAAAGGATTTCAGTTTTTCTTGTCAGTACTTTAGGGACAACCGCCATGACTGCATCGATCGACAAGCCCATCCCCGCGCCCAACATGCGCGACTGGCAGCACGAGCACCTGGCGCGCTACCTCGCCACGGACGGTGAAGACGGCTACTGGTGGCAGTCGCCACGGGCGGGCGTCCCGGGCCCCGTGCCGACGCTCGTCCTCACCACCACCGGGCGGCGCTCCGGCACGCACTACCTCAACCCGCTCATCTTCGGCGAGCACGAGGGGCGCTGCGTCATCGTGGCCTCCAAGGGCGGCGCGCCGGCGCATCCGGCCTGGTACGTCAATCTCTCCGCGGTACCCGAGGTCGGCGTGCAGGTGAAGGGGCGCAAGTTCCGCGCCCGCGCGCGCACCGCCACCGGCCCCGAGCGCGCCACGCTGTGGGCCGTCATGGTCAAGGTCTATCCCTCTTACGCCGAATACCAGAAGAGCACCGACCGGGAAATCCCGGTGGTGGTGCTCGATCCAGTCTAGTTGACTCGCATAGGAAAGTTCCCGATGCCTCTCTATGTCTACGCCCCCCTCTCCGGCCAATGCGACCAGTGCCATGGCCACTTTGAAGTCATGCAACGCCTGGCCGAGGACAAGCTGACCCAATGCCCGACCTGCGCGAAGCCCTGCGAGCGCCAGATCTGCGCGGTGCGCCTGGGTGGGAAATATTCAACCACCGACTCCGCGGTGAAGGCGGCCGGCATGACCAAATACCGCAAAGCCGAATCGGGCGTGTATGAACGCGTTGTCGGCAACAGCGGACCGAAGATTCTCAATCGTTAGGGGTCGCCGGGTTTCGTCAAGGCTCGGCAGAAACATTTCTTTTCGCGCGAGAAACTTCTGCCTGTTTTTTGAGCAGCCCAGATGCTGCCCGTAAAACGCGGTGGTTACTGCAGGGTGACTTGCTCGCACCCGAAGTTGTCCACAGAACCTGTGGGTAATTTTCGCGGTCGATAGTGCTTGCGCCGCGGAAAAACTTCCGCTACAGCGACGGTTCGCCGGACTGGAAGCGCAGTATCACGGCGCCGGACTCGGCGAGCATCACCAGTTGCGGCCCCTCGATGCGCCAGCCGCGCACCTTGGCCAGCGACTGCACCATGTGGCGCTCTTCGTTCATGCCCTTGTCGCATTCCATCATGGTGCCCCCGAGATTGCCGAAGGTCAGGTGAACCCCGTCCATCCGATAGCCGCCCAGGAGCCGGTTGCATCCCCCGGAACCCGAAATGCGATTGCGTTCACCGAACTGGATATGCGCCTCGCGCGAGCCTTGGCCAAAGTGCGCGGCCGCCCCGTCCATCTCGACGAGCTTCCAGTAGGTGCCGTTGAGCTTTGGCGCGGCAACGTCCGTCGCCCGAGCGATGGACACAGCGCCGGAAAAAAGGATCGCCATCGCGCACACCGCCCGTGCCACCGTGCGCCAGATCGCGCCCGAGGTCGACGTAAAGCACATCACTTCAAGGCTTTCGCCAGTGCATCCGGATCGAATCCCACGTGCACCTGCGCCCCTTTTTCGATCACCGGCCGCTTGATCAGGCTGGTGTTGACCAGCATCAGCGCGATGGCATCCGCCTGCGTGCTGACCGCCTGCTCGGCCGGCGTGAGCTTGCGCCAGGTCGTGCCGCGCGTATTGACCAGCGTCTTCCAGCCCACTTTCTTGCACCAGTCGGTGAGCCGCGCGCTGTCCACGCCCTCCTTCTTGTAATCGTGGAAGCGATAGCCGATGCCTTCCTTGTCCAGCCAGGCAAAAGCCTTCTTCATGGTGTCGCAGTTCTTGATGCCATAGATGGTGATCATCGGGGGTCACCACCATCGTTGTCGTGATCGTTGTCGTGATCGTTGCCCTGCTCGTTGCGCTTTAGCTCGGCGCCCGCTTCGTTGCCCCGGCCTTTCCTCGCCTCCGCCTTGGCGCGCCTTGCTTCGGCGGCTTGCTCCACGAGCAGATCCGCAGCCACCATGTCGCGTCGGCTCGTCGGCGTCTCCAGGCTGATGCGCCCCAGCGTGCCGTTCCGATAGTCCTGCAGCAGCACCAAAGACGCCTTGCTGAAGTCCGGTGCGCCGCCACGCCCGCGCATGCCGCGCTTCTTGCCGATGGCTTCGATCAGCGCGATGCCGTCCATGCCCTTGAGGGAGAATCCGTAGCGCGCCGCGAGCAGGCCCGGGTAGCCGGCGAGCAGCAAGTCCGCCAGATAAATCGCCACCTCGTCATCGATGTAGGCATTGCGGCCGATCGAGTGGCTGGCCGCAAGCATCAGGCCATCGCTCGCATGCTTGATCGCCGGCCACATCAGGCCGGGCGTGTCCACCAGCTCCATGCGATCGCTCAGATCGTACCTGCCCTGCTGTTTCGTGATGGCCGGCTCGTCCCCCGTAAGTGCTACGCGACGCTTCAGCAGGGCATTGATCAGGGTCGACTTGCCGACGTTGGGGATGCCCATCACCAGCATGCGCAAGGGCTTCAACCGGCTGTCGCGGTGTGGCGCCAGTGTTCCCGCCAGGCGCGTGACCTTGGCCGCATCGCCCGGCTTCTTGCACGACAGCGCCACCGCCGTGACACCCTTCTCGGCGCCGAATGCACGCAGCCAGGCCGCGGTGGCGTCAGGGTCGGCCAGGTCGGCCTTGTTGAGCACCTTGAGGCAGGGACGCTGGCGCTTGGCGCGCAGCTCGGCAATCATCGGATTGGTGCTCGCGCCCGGCAGGCGCGCATCCAGCACCTCGATGACCACATCGGTGGTGGCCATGGTCTCCGCCGCTTTGCGGCGCGCTGCGGTCATGTGGCCGGGATACCAACCGATTGTCATGGACTGGGGACTCAGAATAAAGTGGAATGACACACTTTTACCATGCAGGCGCCCGCACAGGGAGGCGTCCCGGAAACAAGAAGGCGCCACCCCGCTGGAACGGAGTGGCGCCCGGCATATCAGCGGAGCGCCTGACGGCGCGCCGGACGTTCTAAGGCTTGTACAGCTTGTTCCAGTTCACGAGGTAGTTCTTCCGGAACTCCGGGGTATAACGGAATACGTCCCAGGGCTGCATCGCCTTGGCATCCAGCGAACCGGGGATGCCGGAAATCGGACTCGCCGTCTCACCCCGCCCATTCCAGGCCGTCTGGCCGCGACGCGACATGATGAAATCGAGGAACACCAGGGCGGCATTGGGGCGCTTGGCGTGCGCCAATGCCACCATCACATCAGCACTGGCAAAGGCCGGATTGGTGAGTACCGTCTTGATCGGCGCACCCTGTGCAATCAGCGGATTGGCAATGCCATAGATGCTCATGACGGTCGCAGCCAATTCACCCGACGCGGTTCCCTGCGTGATGGGCACGGTTCCAACCATCAGCTTGGGGTTCTGGGCTGCAAACTTCTCGAGGAAATCGGCGCCCTGGGTATTTCCCAGCCATTCGTAATAGGCAAACACCGTCTCCGCCACCATGTCCGACGCGCCGACCCGCCCCTTGAATTCGGGTCTCAGCAGATCGCGGTAGCCGGTAACCGGTGTCTTCACCAGGTTGGTGTTGTAGGCAATCATGTAAGGCTGGATCGCGATGATCGGGACTGCCCCGTATAGCAGGTACTCCTTCGGATACTCCGCGTTCGCCGGACCGGCCGGTTTCAGGAAGAAGTTTTCCGCGGACTTTTCCTTGTGCCAGATGGCATTGGAATACTGGCTGATGTCGGCACCGTCGAGATTGGCTTTCTTTTCGTTCTCGATGACGACCATGTGTTCGGCGGGCTGCACCTGCCGCTTGGATTCCACCTTGATCTCCGGATAGACACTCTGGAAATCCTTGATCACGCGGTCGATCAGTGGCGCAACCGTCTGGTAATAGATCACGAGGTTGCCTTCCTTCTTGGCAGCGGCGACGATTCTCTGCCAGTTGGCATCTGCCTGCGCATTGGAGGCAGGTGCCCACAATGCAGCCAGCATTGTCGCTGCGGCCACAAGGCCCAGCTTGACCGCTCCGCTCGTTCCCGTCTTGATTCTCATCGATTTCCCCTTTTCATCAGGTGGTTGTGGTGGTTAGCATGGTGTTGAATGTAGTGGTCTAATTGCAATGGACACCTTGATGGGTGGATTATCCACCTGCAGAGGAGAAATTGATGAAAGAGAAGCGCAGGAAGTTTGACGGGGATTTCAAGTTGCAAGCCGTACAAATGATCAGAGACCAGGGTTTGAGTGTCGGGC
>CANJRC010000119.1 GCA_947476535.1 Betaproteobacteria bacterium | reverse complement strand
TCGAGCCCGACGCGGCAGGTGCCGGTGGCGTGGATGGCGCAGGTCAGCATCGCCTTCAGGGCATCCATCAGTTGCTCCTTGCCCTGCACGTGTGCGCCGGGCAACTGCTCCTTGCCGACATAGGGCGCAATCGCCGGCATGGTCATGAACCGGCGCATGAACTGCAACATACCGAGCATGGTGGTGCGATCCTCTTCAGTGGACAGCCAATTGGCCTGAATCGTCACCGGGACGCTGGCATCGGGCGATGTGATCCACAACGCGCTCTCGCTGGTAAGGCGCACCGAATGGGAGGAGATCGTCAGGCCCGGAGAATTTGCAACGGACACGGCGCTGGGCGGCAACCCCTCGGCCGGCCGACCGGTGCTCAATGCGCTCAGGTAGACCTGGATATCCGGACGCGACAGCGACGGATCGGTGCGCGCGAAGGCGCCGATTTCATAGGGCCCGCTCGCCAGTATGCCGCTGCGGAACAGCCCGTACTGCGCCACGCTGGCCAACAACCCCGGCCAGCGCAAACGCCAGTTCAGGCCGGCGCCTTGCTTCAAGTCGTGGGGCATCGAGAACCCGAGGTGATCGCGCAGCTTTGCCCCGACATCGGGCGAATCCACCAGCACCTGCACACCGGCCGCACGCAGGCGCTCGCCCGGTCCGATGCCCGACAGCTGCAGCAGCTTGGGCGATTGGATGGACCCGGCGCACACAATGACTTCACCCTTGCAGCGGTACTCCACCAACTGGCCGCCCCGCCGTGCCTTGACGCCAACGGCACGCTTGCCTTCAAAGGTGATGCGGTCAACCTCGGTATGGGTGACGATGGTCAGGTTGCGCCGTTTCATCGCCGGCTCGAGGAAGGCATGCGCCGAACTCCAGCGCTGGCCCTTGTGGATGGTGAAGTTGTAGTAGCCAATGCCCTCGTGGTCGGGTTCGTTAAGGTCTTCCTTGCGCCTGAGCCCCATCTGCTCGCCGGCCTCGATGATGGTTTCGCACAGCGGGTAGCGATACTTGCCAGTGGTGATCCGCAAGGGGCCGCCATTGCCGCGAAAATCCGTCGCCGGCAATTCATGGCCTTCGACGGCGACATAGGCTTTCTTCATCGCATCCCAGCCCCAGAGCGGGCCCGCCAGCGCCTTCCAGTCCTCGTAGTCCTGGAAATGACCGCGTGAATAGACCATGCCGTTGATGGAACTCGATCCGCCGAGCGCCCTGCCGCGCAACCAGTTCTCGGTGCCCTGCGACTCATTGGCAATGTTTCGCTGCACGGCAAAGCGCCAGGCCCGGTCGCGGTCGTGCATCAGCCGCGCGAACCCCTTGGGCATCAGGATCATCGGATCGTTGAACCCTCCGCCGGCCTCGATCAGCAAAACGCTGTCCTTGCCACTTTCGGTCAGCCGATTGGCAATGACGCAGCCCGACGAGCCTGCTCCCACGATGATGTAATCAAACGAATCCAATGTGGTCCCCTCTTGAGATGAATATGGCACCTGCCCAGGCCGCGATTGTAAGCGCGATCACGCCTTATCCGATTCCGAACGCACCTGCCGATGCTGCGACATGCCCTGCAGCCCCCGTCCCGTGTGGCCGCCGTCGAAGCGTCCCTCAGGTCTTGTTTGTGCCGCGCGCCATCCGGTACTGCCGCACCAGCGCCCACGTCGCCAGCACCCACGTCGCCAGCCACCACAGCATGCCGAGGCCTTCCGCCACCAGGCGCGACAGAAAGGCATCCATGGGACGCCCCTGCGACAGGTGCTCGATCAGCACTTGAGTCGCGCCGATGCAGAACATCGCCAGCGGCACGGACAGCGCGACAACGGCAAGCCACAGCAAGGCGCGGAAGGTAAAGCGGCGAACTTCGGCCTCGGTGTGCGTCTCGCGATCCACCATCCTGCGCAGGCGACGCAACGCGGCCACGCCCATCATGTGGGTCGATTTCTCCTGCGCGTAGCGAGCCGCTTCCGGATCAGCGGCGCTCACGTGAGCCCCCGACAATGCCACTCACGATCGGCCCGAAGCGCTTCCACGAAGGAAACCCCGCAATCAATCGGTCTTCAGGTTAAGTTCGTTGATCAGCTTCGCCCATTTGTCGTACTCGGCGCGCAGGTCGGCGCCGAACTCGCGCGAGCCCTGCACCCAGGGCTTGGACTTCTGCTTGAGGATCTTCTCGCGCGCCACTGGCCCGTTGAGCGTGCGCAGCAACGCGCCCTCGAGGATCGCGACGATTTCCGGGGGCGTCGCAATAGGCGCGGCGTAGCCGAACCATGCTGCAGGCAGGTAACCGGGCACACCCGTCACCTCGATAAAGGTCGGCACGTCAGGGGCATCGACCTCGCGCTGCTGCGAGCCGACCGCAAGCGCTCGCAGTTTTCCGGCGGCGATCTGCGGGAAGGTCGTCGCAAACCCTGTCATGTAGAACGCCACCACGCCGGTCATGGTATCCGCCGTGGCAGAGGCCGTGCTCTTGTAGGGGATGTCCTCCGCCTTCAATCCGCCGAACACGCCCTTGATGTACTCCACCTCGAGCTGGCTTTGCGCGCCCTTGCCCGAGGTCGCGAAGCTCACCTTGCCCGGATTGGCCTTCATGTAATCAATGAGCTGCTTGAAGGTCTTGAACTGCGAATCGCCGCCCACCAGGAGCGCAAGCGGGTTGTACGACTGCCGCGCCAGCGGCACCAGGTCCCGCAGCGCGTCGTACAACGGCTTGTGATACAGCAAGCTATTAATGAGGTAGCTGTTGGTGGTGCTCACGATGGTGTAGCCGTCGGCTGGCGCGCGCGCCACCACCTGCGTACCCACCGCACCGCCCGCGCCCTCGCGGTTTTCCACCAGCACCGGCTGCTTCAGGATTTCAGACATCCCCTCGGCAGCGATGCGCGCGGCGATGTCAGTGCCGCTGCCGGCGCTGTAGGGCACGACAAGGCGGATCGGCTTGGATGGAAACGCCTGCGCCTGCAGCGCGCCGCTGGCCATCATTGCCAGCATTCCGCCCACCATATAAATACCCATGGCACGGACTATGTCCCAACGCGATTTCTCTGTGGTTCTCCGCATCGTCTCATCCTCCTCAGGTGGAACAATCGAAGTAGCGTCATTCGTTGCCTGCACTCAGTCGGTCTTCAAGCCCAGCTCGTTGATGAGCTTCCCCCACTTCTCCGATTCGGCGCGCATTTCCGCGCCGTAGTCGCGCGAATTGAGTACGCTCACATAGGCTGAAGCGCCGGCGATCTTCTCACGGACGGCCGGGACCGAAGTCGTTCGGATAATGCCCTCCTCCAGCCGGGACACGCTGTCGGCCGGCGTGCCCGCTGCGACGGTGTACCCGAGCCATGCCGCCGGATTGTAATTTCGGATGCCGGTCGCCTCGATGAAGGTCGGGACGTCAGGCACGTTGGGCAGGCGCTGCGGCGCGCCGATGGCCAGCGCGCGCAGTTTGCCCGCGGCGATGTTGGATGACATGGCACCAAAGCCCGGCATGTAGAAGGCCACCGTGTTGGTCATGGTGTCTGCCACCGCCGACGCCGTGCTCTTGTAGGGAACGTCGACGGCGCTCAACCCGAACACCTGCTTGATGTACTCGACCTCGAGTTGGCTCTGCGCGCCCTTGCCCGAAGTGGCGAAGCTCGCCTTGCCCGGGTTGGCCTTCATGTAGTCGATCAGATCCTTCATGGTCTTGAAGGGCGAACTTGCACCCACCACGATGGTCAGCGGCACATAAGCCACCTTGGCCACCGGCGTGAAATCGCGGATCGGGTCGTACGGCGCCGCCTTCGCCAGTTGCGGCGCAATCAGGAAGGCATTGGAGATAGCAAGCACCGTGTAGCCGTCCGCCGGGGCATTGCGGACAGCCACGGTGCCCACCACACCGCCCGCGCCCTCGCGGTTTTCCACGATGACCGACTGCTTGAGCTGTTCGGTCAACCCTTCGGCAATGATGCGCGCCATGATGTCGGTTCCGGTGCCCGGCCCGAACGGCACGAGAATGCGCACCGCCTTGTTCGGAAACCCCTGCGCCTGCGCAGGGCTGCCGACGCAGATCCCCGCCAGCGCACACGCCAGCGTCAACGCTGCACTTCTCATCACCATGCTCCCAAGGTTGATCCGTTCCGGAACTACTCGGTGCGCATCCCCAGCGCGGTGATCAGTTTGCCCCATTTCTCGGCCTCTGCCTTGATCTCTGCGGAAAATTCGCGCGACGGGGCGACGCTCATGTTGGCGCCCACGCCCTGGATCTTGTCACGTACCTTGGCTAGCGTTGCAGCGTAGGCAAGTCCCTGGTCGAGCCTGACAACTGCCTCTGCCGGCGTGCCCGCCAGCACCACGTAGCCAAACCAGGAGGTGGGCACGTAATTGGGGATGCCCGTGGCCTCCACGTAGGTGGGAATATCCGGCGTCGCCGCCAACCGCGACGACGCGCCGATGGCCAGCGCCCGTAGCTTGCCCGAGCCGACGTTCGAGGCCACTGGCGGGAACACCGGCATATAGAAGGTCACGGTGTTGGAGATGGTGTCGCCGATGGCCGCACCGGTGCTCTTGTACGGGATGTCCACGGCATTCAAGCCCAGCTGCTGCTTGATGTATTCGATCTCAAGGTGACTTTGTGCCCCCTTACCCGAAGTGGCGAAGCTTGCCTTGCCCGGGTTGGTCTTGATGTAGTCGATCAGGTCCTTCATGGTCTTGTAAGGCGAGCTCGCCCCAACCACGATGGTCATTGGCATGGCCGCAACCTTGGAGAGCGCAGTGAAATCGCGCGTGGCATCGTACGGCGCGACCTTGAACAGTTGCGGCGCAATCAGGAACGCATTCGATATGGCAACCACGGTATAGCCGTCCGCCGGCATGGTCATCGCGGCCTTAGTGCCGACGATGCCGCCAGCGCCTTCGCGGTTCTCCACGATCACTGGCTGCTTGAGGTTTTCCGCCAGGCCTTCGGCCACCACCCGCGCGATGGTGTCTGTGCCGCTTCCCGGCCCGAAGGGAACGAGCAACTTGACCGGCCTGGAGGGCCAGGCCTGCGCCAGGACGGCACCGGAAAAGACCGCTGCCATCGCTGCAAAAGAAATCGTACGAATCAGTTTGACGGGTTTCATGTGTGAATCCTCGGAATGAATTGCGGTATGGGTGAGATCAGTCGATACAGCCATCACTGCGCAGCGCTCAGCGCGGCAGCAGTTCAGCCAATTCGCGGACGGAAATGGTGTCGAGCGACTGCACTGCCTGCCACAGGCGCTCGACGTCCTTGGCCGCCGGTGGCCGGTGCGCCATGGCGCCGCAGCCCTCGAACTTATGCTTGATCACCCCATCGGTCAACGGGGCATCCGGATGCCCCATGCCGTGGCGCACGCTGTGACGATGCTTCGCGCCGCTCGTCGTCTCGATCTCCACCGTTGCGCCCTCGATGGTGCCATCCGCAGAACGCGACTCATCCACCTGCCAAGTGACCCGATCGGCGAGGGACAGCACGGCGGGGTCCTTGAGGGCGGCATCGGTATAGGCCACCAGCGGCACGCTGCCATGCTGCAACGCGACCGCCACGGCAAAGGGCAGGCTGCCCAGCGCATCCATCCGCCCCGCTGGCCTGCGCCGGGCTTCAGCCGGTTCGCAGAAATGCAGGTTGGTGTTGCCCACGTGCAGGCGCACCTCGCGCACATCGGCCGGCGCCAGCTTGTGCATGCTTCTCAGATCGAGCACCGCCTGCAAGGTGGCGTGTGTCTCGCGCGCCGAGGGCCAGGGCTTGATCGATATCCGGTCGGCCTCGAAATGGCTGCCCAGGTTCTTCAGCAGCGCTTCGCGACGGTACTCGCCGCGAAAGAACGCGTTGAAAAGGCCAAAGCGCCCTTCGAGCGCGCTCCTGTCGCCGCGCACGCCCGCCTCGGCCATGTAGGCCGCGGTCACGCCATTGCGCGAGGAAAATCCGTCGCGAAAGCCGCGCACCTCCGACCCGCTCGCATACAGGCATTCCAGCGTGTTGCCCGCCTGGTGCAGCGTGAGCCCGAACGCAGATTCAATAGACTCGGGCTTCAAGCCGAGCATGATGGCCGCAGCCGAAGTCGCGCCGAAAATGCCGATGACGGGAGGACGCGTCCACGGGTACTCGTAGAGCGAGCCGATGATGGCAAGCCCGAGCCTGCAGCTCACGTCATTGGCGAGCGCGACGGCGCGCAGCAGGTCTCGCCCCGAGGCATTACCGCGCGCTTCGGCCACCGCCAACCCGGCCGAAAACGAATTGGCGGTCGGATGCGCCACCGCTTCGTCGTGCGTGTCGTCGAAATCGTATTGATGCGCCATGGCGCCGTTGGCGAACGCCGCGTGCGGCGCTGGGAGCTTCGCGGCGTGGCCGATCACGGTCGCCTCGGACGCGCCGCCCCAACGCTCCAATACCCCGACGATCTTGCGTGCCGTCCCATTGGGACCGGAACCCGCAAGCATTACCCCGACCGTGTCGAAGATGCTGCGCTTGGTGGCGGCGATGGCTGCGGCCGGAATGTCCTCGTAGCGTGTGTCGACGAGAAAGCGTGCGAAGTCGGCGGTGGCATCGGGTCGGGTATCGACCGCGGCGCCGGGCGCTGGGATGTTGCTCATGCAGGAAGTCCTCTGGGATGGTGAAGGCGCGCGACGGCTCGGCGCAAGCGGCGCACGAAAACCCGTTGCTGCGCGCCCAAATGCTACCGCGAAACGCCACGCACCTGCACTGAACCTGCAAGCGCCCCCGGATGCGCTGCGAAAATAATATGCCGGCAACGCGAGGCCGCGCGCCGCGGGCGTGGCTGCAGTAAAGTGGCGGACACTGCCTGATCTTCCGCGTTGGCGCGTCGCCGGCGCAACCCCGGGCTCATCACTGCGTGAGGAAAAATGCCCTCCAGCCGTATTGAAGTCATCGACCTGCGCGACCGCGTCCGCGGAGAACGCATCGCCCTCGCGCCCCGCCTGAGCACGCTGGACGAGCGTCGCATCCTGCTGTTCGACAATGGCAAGGTCGGCGATGGGAGCACGGGCAAGTATTCACGCATCTTCCAGGTTCTCGAAGACCATGTCGCGCGCGTCCACGCCACTGCGGTCGCGTCTACCCTGCGCCACGACCTCCTGCAATGCAAGCCGGAAGTCGTCCTCTCGCTGGTGGAGGAAGTCGCCGATGCCGGGTTCGACGCCGTCATCTGCGCGCTGCTCGACCAGGGCGTGACGCAGCCCACCATGACCTTCGCCACCGAACTCGAGCGCCGCGGCATTCCCACCAGCCTGGTGTGCCAGGGCGCAGGGGGGCGGCTCGCCACGGCAACGGCCGAACACATGGCGCCTGGCATCCCGGTGACGCTGCTCGACATGGCGCGCGATGCCAACCCGGACGCCGTGGCACGCGCCACCGAAGCCGCGGCCACCGCCATTCTGGAAGGCCTCCTCGCGCGCGGCACATCCTCAACCGGCCGCGACACCGCTGCAACTGCGTCGGCAACCAAGTCCGCGATTCCCCTGCTCGCCATCGAAGGCCCTGACGCGAGCCACGCCTACACACAGTGCCTCGCCGATGCCGGGCTGGGGGATGGACTGCCCTTCTTCGCGCCCACGCCGGCACGCGTGGAGGCGATGCTCGCCGCATCCGGCATCGCCGCCGATGCACCGCTGTGGCCGGTGATCGCCCCGCGCGCCGCGCCACTGACCGCGCATGAAGTGGCGGCGCTCGCCGTGGCGGCGGGTTGCGAGCCGCAATGGTTCGGTGTGGTGGCGGCCGCCTACCGCGCCATGGCGGCACCCGCGTTCAGGCTGGCGCAGGCCGCCATCACCACGCATCCCGGGGGCACGCTGGTGCTGGTGAGCGGACCCGAAGCCGCACGACTGGGCATCGCCAGCGGCCAGGGCAGCCTCGGGCCGGGTTTTCGCGCCAACGCCACCATCGGCCGCGCGGTCGCACTCGCCTACTCGTTCTTCCTCGGCGCCCGTGTGGGTGGTTCGGACCTGTCGGTCCAGGCCTCCCCTGCAAAGTTCAGCTATTGCTATGCTGAGAACCTAGCGAAGAGCCCATGGCCGGGATTGAACGCGGACTGGTTCGATGCGGGCACGAGCTGCGTCACCGTGCTCAAGTGCGAGGGCCCGCGGACCTTTGTCAACGACACCAGCACCACCCCCGAAGGCATCCTCGACAAAGCCGCCGGCAACATCATGGGCATGGGCGGCAACCTCGCGGCGATGATCCGCGCCCAGATCCTAGTCACGCTCAACCCGGGCCACGCCGCCATCGTCGCCGCGAGCGGCTGGACCAAGACGGACGTGCAGCGCTACCTCTTCGAGCGCGCGCGCAACGAGCGCACGGCGTTACTCGGCCTGGAAGGACTCATCGCCCATCCGAAGTGGTTTGCCGGCCTTGCGCGCTTTCCGGTGGTCGAGCGCGTCGAGGATTTCCTCGTCGTCGTCGCAGGCGAACCCGGACCACACTCCTCAGTGGCCCTGCCCTGGGGCATGTCGCGCGGCATCACCGAGCGCATTTAATAAGCACCTGATGCGCAGCGCGCATCAGCAGGGTGACCCATCCTTGCGCGTGAACTGCCACTTGCCGTCGGCGCCCATGACGGCCTTGATGTCGTCGTCGGGATAACTGACATGGTCTCCCGCCGCGCGATCACCCACTTCCAGGAACACCGCGTCCGACTGCGTCCGATTGATGAGGCAATGGCCGTTGCCTGTCCCGCCCTTGAAGCCTGCGCACATGCCCGGGGCGAGCTGCGTTTCCCCCTCGTCGGTCAGCAGTGTCGGGTTGCCCTGTACCACATAGACGAACTCGTCCTGCCGGGTATGGGCGTGCCGCAGCGTCGACACCGCGCCGGGCGCGAGGCGCGTGAGATTGACGCCGTACTGCGTCAGCCCGAACAGATCCCCCAGCGGTTGCTTCACGCGACCGGCCATGCGCGAGGCGAACGGCTCGGGGTAGTTCGACGGCTTGGTGCGCGCGGGCGCCTCGGCCGTCGCGATGGCAACAGGAAAACCCGTCTTGTTCATGATGCCTCCCGGATTGACGTGATCATATTATTTTAATTTACATAATAGAGACGTGATGCATTCATCCACTTTGATCATATTTATCAAAAATACGGCAGTCTCGCTACAATGAGTCCTCACCCACGCACCGGAGGCGAACCCATGCAGCTCACTACTTACGCGATATGGCCTGCAGTGCAACCTCGCACATGGCTCAAGCGGCATGTTCGCATGGCGCTCGCGGCAGCCTGCCTGTGCGGCGCCGCGGTCACCCACGCTCAGGACTATCCCACCAAGCCGATCCGCTACGTCGTGCCCAACACGCCCGGCGTGATCGTGGACATTGTGGCGCGCGTGATGGCGGCCGAAATGACCAAGACCCTCGGCCAGCCGATGGTGGTCGAGAACAAGCCCGGCGGCAACTACGTGGTGGGCTTCGAGCATGTGGCCAAGCAGGCACCTGCGGACGGCTACACCGTGGTGTCAGTGCTGGTGCCCAGCATGGCCATCCTTCCCGTCACCGCCAGGGGCCTCAGCTTCGATCCGCTGAAAGACCTGCCACCGGTGATCGGCATCGCCGAAGGCAAGTACGTGTTCGGCGTCGGCGCCGCGCAACCGTGGAAGACACTGGCCGAACTGGCCACCGCGACCAAAGCCGTCCCCGGCAAGCTCAACTTCGGCGAATCCAGCCCGCCCGTGTACCTGCTCGCCGAATTCCTGCTCTCGGGGCTCGGCGTCAGCGTCACCCACATCCCCTACTCGTCGGGCGGCGGCTACCTGCAGGCGTTGATCGCGGGCGAAGTACAGATGGGCTTCGTCGGCGAAGGCTCGGCCATCGGTTTCGGCGAGAAGTTCCGCGTACTCGGCGTCACCGGCGCCAATCGCAGCCCGGCCTATCCCAACGTGCCCACGTTCCGCGAGTTGGGCCATCCGGCGATTCCGGGCCTCAGCCTGTCGCTGAACGCACGTGCCGGCACGCCGAAAGCGGCGACGGATCGCCTCGCTGCCTCCGCCCAGAAAGCACTGCAGACGCCAGAGGTGAAAGCGCAATTCGCGAAACTGCAACTCGAAGTCACCGGCCAGAGCGCGGAGGTTGCCGCCAAGGCACTCGCCGATGAGGCGAAGATGTACTCCGACGTGGCTGCGAGGATCGGTTTCAAGCCCCAATAGGTACGCTCAGGGCACTTCACCGCGGCGAATCGCATTCACCTTCAGGTTGGCGCCATTGGCCAGGGTCTCGATCAGGAGGTAACAGCGCGAGCCGCGCGCGACCGCTGCGCGCAGGCGCGCAGCAAGCTCCGCCAGGTCCTCGCGCAGCGGAATGTCCGGGCGCACGCGGGTCAGCAGGTGTTCCACGCTGGCGAGTAGCACCGCGCTATCGTGCCACTGCGGCTGCGGCCAATGGCCCGTCAGGCTGCGCTTGCCCATCATCACGTCCGGCGACTCGAATTCGGACAGCGGCGCGAGCCCGGCTCCGCGCGCCCAGTCGTCCAGCCGCCCCGAGAAACGGAACAGCGCCCGGCCGAATTTCTCGCCGAGGGGCGGTAGGTCCTGCGTCGGCCCCTCGATCACGATAGCGACGTAGGCGCGCCCGGCCACCGTGAACGCGCCCGCCGCATTGATGATCGCAAAGGCAAGAAGGCCCGTGCACACCGCGGCCGGCCACGGCGACTCCCACAGCCCCTGTTCTGTGGCCTGAATCATCAACACGAGCAGGATCGTGAAACCGGCAACGGTTTTCCCATGATTGCGCAAGGTACTCCGGTACTTGGCCTTGCGGCTGTGCTCGAACGGCGTGGAGACTTCACCGGCCGCCATTGTGATGCCTCATCAAAGCGTGACCACCCTGCACGCGCTCAGCGCCGCACGGCAAAAAAAGACAGCACATTGCTGCGAATGTCGAGCGCATCGCAGCGCGAGAAACCAGCTTCGCTCATCAATTCGCCGATGTGCGCCGGCCCCATGCAGGTGCCCAGGCCCGGCCCGCCCTGCGCGAGGGACTGGGTCATGCAGTGAAACACGCTGAACCCGTAGTACATCGTCCCGATGGCGTTGCGGTTGCCCTCCACCGAGTCCGCGGCCTTGGGCTCGATCACCATGAACACACCATCCGGCTTGAGCCGAGCGCGGATCTGGCGCAGCGTCTCCACCGGTGCCGCAAGGTCATGGATGCAATCGCAGGCAGTGATGAAGTCGAACTGCTC
>CANJRC010000118.1 GCA_947476535.1 Betaproteobacteria bacterium | reverse complement strand
GATTGATGATCCCGACCTGCGGCACGTACAGGGCGCCGGCGATGCCAGCCAGCACCGCAGACAGGGTCCAGATCGCGAGCTTGTACCAGAGCGGATCGTAGCCGGAGAACATGACGCGCGACTCGGCATCGCGAACGGCCGTCAGCACGCGCCCGAACTTCGAGGTCACGATGAAGCGCGCCAGCAGCAGCGCGGCGATCAGCACCACGCCGGTGATCACGAACAAGGCCATGCGCATCTGCGGCGTGTGGATGGGAATGTCGAGGATGCGCTTGAAGTCGGTAAAGCCGTTGTTGCCTCCGAACCCGGTGTCGTTGCGGAAAAACAGCAGCATGAAGGCGAAGGTCATGGCCTGGGTGATGATGGAGAAGTACACCCCCTTGATGCGCGAACGGAAGGCGAAGTAGCCGAACACGAAGGCCAGCGCACCAGGCACCAGCACCACCAGCAGCAGCGAATACCAAAAATGATCGGTGAGGCTCCAGAACCAGGGATAGGCCTTCCAGTCGAGGAACACCATGAAGTCGGGCAGCGGGCTCTTGTAGACGCCGTCGAGGCCGATCTGGCGCATCAGGTACATGCCGAAGGCATAGCCACCCAGCGCGAAGAACGCCCCATGGCCGAGCGACAGGATGCCGGTGTAGCCCCAGATGAGGTCCATGGCGAGCGCGAGGATGGCAAAGCACATGATCTTGCCCAGCAGGGACACGCTGTAGTCGGACAGATGCAGCGCGGCGCCTGCGGGCACGGCCAGATTCAGCAGCGGCGCGATGAAGACGATGAGCCCGGCTGCGGCGGCAACACCGACCCATCCGCGTGCGCCATACAGAGGCGTGCGGCCGGGCATCGGCAGGCCAGGCCGCACCAACGATGTCAGGTCACGCATCGGCGAACCTGCCCTTCAGTGCGAACAGGCCCTGTGGTCGCTTCTGGATGAAGATGATGATGAACACCAGCACGATGATCTTGGCGATCACCGCGCCAGCCCAGCCCTCGAGGAACTTGTTCACCACGCCAAGTCCCAGCGCGGCGTAGACCGTCCCGGCGAGTTGCCCCACCCCGCCCAGCACGACGACCATGAAGGAATCGACGATGTAGCTCTGGCCAAGATCAGGCCCGACGTTGCCGATTTGCGACAGCGCGCAGCCGGCGAGTCCCGCGATGCCCGAACCCAGGCCGAAACACCAGGTGTCCACGCGCGCCGTGTGCACGCCCATGCAGCTGGCGATAGCGCGATTCTGCGTCACGCCGCGCACGAACAGGCCCAGGCGCGTGCGCGTCAGCGCGAGCCACACCAGAAGGAGCACCACGCACGAAAATCCGATGATGACGATGCGGCTGTAGGGCAGCACCACGTTGGACAGGAGCTCGACGCCTCCGGACATCCACACCGGATTTTCCACCTGCACGTTCTGCGCACCGAAGAGGGTGCGCACACCCTGAATCAGCATCAGGCTGATGCCCCAGGTGGCAAGCAGGGTCTCCAGCGGCCGGCCGTAGAGGAAGCGGATGACCACGCGCTCGAGCACCATACCGACCAGCGCAGACACGATAAAAGCCATGGGCACAGCTGCCAGCAAGTACCAGTTGAACCAGTCCGCCATGTGACTTCGAAAGAAGTTCTGCACCTGGTAGGTGGCATAGGCGCCGATCATGATCAGCTCGCCGTGCGCCATGTTTATGACGCCCATGAGACCGTAGGTGATGGCGAGACCAAGGGCCGCCAGCAACAGGATAGATCCGAGGCTGGCGCCGCTGAAGACCTGGCCAATTCGCTGGCCCGTGACAAGCCGGCGCTCAACCGCCTCAAGAGAAATCAGCGCCTCGGCACGCACCGCGGTATCGGGTTCGGACCAGGTATCGCCCTTTTTCTCCATCAGGTCGAGCAACACCGTCTTGGTGCTGGAGCTGCTGCTGCCCGCGAGTGCCTTCACCGCGGCAAGGCGCACTGCGGCATCGCTGCTCTTGAGTTGCACGGAAGCCTGAATGATCAACAACAGCGCCTTGATTTCGGGGTCGGCCTCCTTCTCCAGCGCCTTGGCGAGGATGGGCAGCATGCCTTCGTCGGCACCGCCTTCCAGTGCCTTGGCGGCAGTCAGGCGGGCGCGCCGGTCGGTGGACACCAGTTTCAGCGCCGCGGCGGCCGATTCGATTTCGCGACGCACGCGATTGTTCAACGTGAGATCTTCAGCACCCTCGGGGATCGGCGCGACTTCCTTGCCTGAGACGGCATCGACAGCCTTGCCGTCACGCACGATGAGCACCTGCTTCTTTTCGGCCACCGTCTGCACTTCGCCGTTCAGCATCGACTGCAGAAAGCTGAGGCCTTCGGGATCGGCGGCAGTCACAACATCACCGATGGCGACAATCTTGTCTTCATTTTCGCCCAGAGCGAGCTTTTCAATCAACGCCTGCGGCAGGGCCGCCAGCACGCTCGCCGGCAGGCACAGGGCAACACACACCGTCATGACAGCCATCAGACCATGGAGCGGCAGGAATCGCATGGGGTCGTCTTTGTTATGGTGTGAAACAGGGGAAAAACGGGAACAGCAGGCGGTGACGGCACGGATGTAGTGAACTCACCCGGTGCCGCCAACCGTACTTCGCGCTGTCGCTTACTTCGCGATGACAGTCTTGCCGTCCGGCTCATCCTTCTTCTTGTCGTTGCCGGCGATGAACGGGCTCCACGGCTGGGCCTTGACGGGGCCCTTGGTCTTCCAGACCACGTTGAACTGGCCGTCCGCCTTAACCTCACCGATGAACACGGCCTTGTGCAGGTGGTGGTTCTTCGGATCCATCGTCGAAGTGATGCCCGAGGGTGCCGTGAATGTCTGGCCGCCCATTGCTGCAATCACCTTGTCGACATCGGTGGTCTTGGCCTTAGTGACAGCCTGCGCCCACATGTTGATGCCGATATAAGCAGCTTCCATCGGGTCATTGGTCAGCGGCTTGTCGGCGCCCGGCAACTTCTTGGCCTTGGCATAGGCTGCCCACTTCTTCTTGAAAGCATCGTTGGCAGGTGCCTTGATCGACATGAAGTAATTCCACGCCGCAAGGTGTCCGACCAGTGGCTTCGTATCCACGCCGCGCAGCTCCTCTTCACCCACCGAGAATGCCACCACCGGCACGTCCGTTGCCTTCAGACCCTGGTTTCCCAGCTCCTTGTAGAAGGGCACGTTGGAGTCGCCATTGATGGTCGAGATCACTGCTGTCTTGCCACCGGCTGCAAATTTCTTCACGTCCGCCACGATGGTCTGGTAATCGCTGTGACCGAACGGGGTGTACTTCTCGTCGATATCCTTGTCGGCCACACCCTTTGACTTCAGGAACGCGCGCAGGATCTTGTTGGTGGTGCGCGGATAGACGTAGTCCGTGCCGAGCAGGACCCAGCGCTTGGCCGCGCCGCCTTCCTTGCTCATCAGGTACTCGACCGCCGGGATGGCCTGTTGGTTGGGGGCTGCGCCGGTGTAGAACACGTTCTTCGACAGCTCCTCACCCTCGTACTGCACCGGGTAGAACAGCAGGCCATTCAGCTCCTCGAATACAGGCAATACCGACTTGCGCGACACCGAGGTCCAGCATCCGAAAGTCACCGCGACCTTGTCCTGCGACAGGAGCTGGCGAGCCTTCTCGGCGAATAACGGCCAGTTGGAGGCGGGATCGACGACCACGGGCTCGAGTTTCTTGCCAAGCAAGCCACCCTTGGCGTTGATCTCGTCGATGGCCATCAGGGTGACATCCTTCAGCACCGTTTCGCTGATGGCCATGGTGCCGGACAGCGAGTGCAGCACGCCCACCTTGATGGTGTTCTGCGCCGCAGTTTGAGCAGCGGCTGGTTGCAGCGCGCCGAGGGATAGCGCCGATGCAACGGCCGCTCCCACGGTAAATGATTTTAGAAAATGTCGGCGTTTCATTTGGTCGTGCCTCCGTTGAATGATTAGATCGATCATCGTCCCGTGTGCTCATGCAAGGTACAAACCGGTTTTGAGGCCTGCACCGCGCGAGTCGAGGTACTCATTGCACAGGTCGTGCCATGTCTGGTCGAGACTGCAGGCAACAAACATCTACATGATTAAAAACAACCGTGTAGACGGGTTTCATGGCGGGGGTGACGGACGACAGGAATCGGGGGGCACGCCAGGGATACGCTGCTTTGGTGCACGCGAACCAAATTGGTGCGCGGCGGTGTGCGGGGCAAGCATGGGGGCTTCGGGTTGCGTGCAATTGCCGACCGGCATGCGAAGTACCGCGGCGCTCGCGCAGCGAGGCTTACTCCACAGTTCAGCAGTCGCCGATCATTACCGGCCCAGAACTGCGCGCACACCCCTCATCAGGACCTCCGGATCGAAGGGCTTGGTGATGTAGCCATCGGCGCCGCCAGCCAGGCCATGCAACACGTCTTCACGCGTCGCTTTGGCCGTGAGCATGATGACTGGGGTGGCTTTCAGCACCGGATGCTGGCGAATCCGCGCCAGGATGTCGAAACCGTTGGTGTCCGGCAGCACGACATCCAGCAAGACCACATCCGGTGACGGGAGGGTGCGCAAGGCATTGACGATCTCCGCCCGATTGCCCGCAACGCGCGGCGTATATCCGGCCTCGGTAAGAAGGAACCTCAGCATGCGTTGCATCTCGGGATCATCTTCAACCGCCAGAACGATGTCGGGTGACGCCCCCTCGGGTCGACTCTTGTCGGCGGCACGGCGCGCGATGCTCACGTAGTAACCGTCGAGACTCAACTTGTGGGCGCCGGCACCCGCTTCGCTTCCAGCGCTCGCAAGCGCCGCATCCGACGGTGCTTCGGGCTTATTGCCGAAGAAATAGCTGAAATCGATCTCGACATCGAGGCTCCCGCGCGACAACTCGATATACCCGTTGCTCGCCAGTGCCTGCGCCGCGCGCCTTGCGGCGGCATCGGCGAGATTGCCAGCCTTGGCAATCACTTCACCCAGATTCAGTTTGCCATCGAAGAGAACCAGCAACTCCAGGGCGTCGGGAGGCAGTCGTGTGCTGCCGCCTTTGAGTTCATCACTGCCTTTGTCCGTGGGAACAAAGACGTCCTGTGTGTCAATGTGATCGATGCTCATGGGCCTGCCTGCATTCAGGGGTTCGGTAAGCAATCCTTGTTATTCGAGCACAAAACCCATGGCCTCGCCCATGCGAATGGCCCGCTCTGGCGCCCAGTCCGGATTGAAGCGCAAGGTATCGCGAGGGAACAGCATCACCACGGTGGATCCGAGCAGAAAGCGCCCCATTTCCGCGCCTCGCTCCAGAAAAGCACCAGCATCATCGTATAGCCACTCCCGCACCGTGCCAGGCCGTGGCGGGTTGACCACGCCATGCCAGACCGTGGCCATGCTGCCGACGATCGTCGCCCCGACCAGCGCCATGACAAAGGGGCCGTGCTCCGATTCGAAGACGCAGACCACGCGCTCGTTACGGGCGAACAGGCCAGGCACACCGCGCGCCGTCGCGGGATTGACCGAGTACAGGCTCCCGGGCACGTGGATCATGCGCCGCACGCGGCCGCGGCATGGCATGTGGATCCGGTGATAGTCCCTGGGGCTGAGGTACAGGGTGGCAAAGGCACCGTTCTCGAACCGCGCCGCCAACGCGGCGTCCCCGCCCACCAGCGCGCGCGTCGTGTAGTCGTGGCCCTTGGCCTGGAAGATGCGATCGCCCGTGATGGACCCGAACTGACTGATGGCGCCGTCCACCGGGCAGACCCAAGGCGCATCGGCGAGGGGCCGCGCGCCCTCGCGCAAAGGACGCGTAAAGAATTCATTGAAAGTCGGATAGTGCTCTATCGCCGGATGGGCCGCTTCCCCCATGTCCACGCCATATCTGGCGATGAAGCGTCGCACGGCGGCATGCGTCAAGGCACCCCCTCGCGTGCCCGCCAGCGCGCCGACCGCGACTGTCAGGGCGTATTTTGGCAGCAGGGATTGAAGCAGGACGGAAAGACGATCATTCATGGCGGGCAAGGTGCAAACGTTGCACGCATTGTACCGGCTGGTTCCGGGCGAACAGCGCTAAGGCGCGCGCTTCATGCGTCTTTCCGAGCACGCATTAACTCATTTTTTACATCCATGAACCTTTGCGGTGCCTGAAGCACCGATCAGCAGGCTCCTTACCAATCAGTATGCCAACCGGATTGCTTGCGAAACTCCAGGTACTTAACACCTACCGCGCCGGTACTGATCTCGAGCGGCGTCCAGGCCGGCACGAAGACGCCGGCGCCCGGCCGCAAGGGTTTGTCTCCGGCGCGCAGGCGCATCTCGCCCGACAAGACATAGATGATCTTGTCCGCATCCTGGCAATGGCGCGGGAAATCCAGCGCCCCGCCGGTGGCCACACTGATCATGCTGTAGCCGTCCCCCGGGATCACATGCAATGCCTGGTAGCGCAGGGCCTTCGCCAGTTCCTCCGGTGCACTGCGCCCAAGGTCGCCGGGCCCCAGTCCCGTGCAGGTGGTGGCGGGACAGGTCTCGGCATCGAAAAACACCGTCTTCCGCTTGTCGCCTTCCGGTTTGGACCATCCCGGAATCGCCGTTGGCGCACCCGGCCCGGCCTTCGGTGCGTCTCTGATGGTGTATGCCGTACGAAACGCGGGGATATCGCGAAACTCGAGAAAGCATCCGCCCGCGCGACCGAATTGAACATTGTATGGATTGCCGGCAGGCATGAACGCTCCGTGCCCTGGGTGAAACCTGTGATTACCCATGCGCAATTCGCCGCGAATCACCAACAGGAATTGATCGATATCGTGGTGATGCGTCGGGATGTAGAAGCCGGGCGCGCAATCGACGCCATAGAGGCTGAGCGCATCCGCGGGCTCGACCAGCAGCGAGGCGCGATGGATCTTCGACAGGAAGTCCGTCGCCCGTCCCACCAGGGGTTCGGCCGTCACCTTCTTCTCGTCCAGCAAGCACACCCAGTCCGCATCATGCGTATCGAAGTGCCGCACGCCATGGCCCGAATCGGCCGCGCCGGAGGTTGCCGCCTGGTTCACTGTCTCGCCCATTGTCTTGTCCTCTCCAAATAACGATGGTCGCATGCACGCCTATCGTTGCCGATTTAGCGCCGGATTGCAAAGGATTTTCTGCTGGCGGCACCTTTCCGCCCAATGGCCACGCCCCTGCCCTCACCGCCCGGCTGCACCCCATCTCCCCCATAATCCGGGTCAACCCCTGCGATACGGGATATCGACATGCCTGACGCCGTTCCAAGCTTCCCCTTTCCCCGTTCCCATCCGCTGCAACCGCCGCCACAGCTCCACCGGCTGCTCGCAGAGGCGCCGGTGTCACGAGTCCGGCTGGAAAACGGGCAACGCGTGTGGCTGGTGGTGCGCCACGCCGACGTGCGCGCGCTGATGACCGACCCGCGGATCAGCGCCGACTCGACGCGCCCCGGCTTCCCGCCGATCGGGCCTTCCGGCGCCAATCCGAACCTGCGCACCTTTCCCAGGCGCGATCCCCCGGAGCACACCGTACAGCGCCGCATGATCGCCGCCGAATTCTCGCCCGAGCGCGTCGAGGCGCTCAGGCCGATGGTGAGGCAGATCGCATCCGGCCTCATGAATGCCATGCTCAGCCGCACGCCGCCCGTGGATTTCGTCCATTGCGTGGCCCTGCCACTGCCCACCCGGGTGATCTCGGGCATCCTGGGCGTGCCCTACGAGGACCATGACTTGTTCCAGGCGTTCGAGGCGACAGTCATGTCGCTCGATCCCGCCGAGTCGGCTCGCGGCGCGCACGAGGAAATTGAGTACCTCGACCGGCTCGTCAAAGACAAGTCCGCGCGCGGCGGTGACGACCTGATCAGCCGCTTGATCGCCGAACAGGTCCGGCCTGGGCACCTGACGCACGAAGAACTCGTGCGCATGGTGCGCACTTTACTGAGTGCCGGCCACGAAAGCACCGCGAACATGACGGCACTCAGCGTGCTGAGCCTGCTGCTCGACCCGGCATCGCGCGAGCAGCTTCGGAGCGACCCGGGGCTCGCCGGCAATGCGGTGCTGGAACTCCTGCGCATGCACAGCATCTTTCATCTGTTCTCACCGCGCGTCGCCATTGCGGACATCACCGTTGGCGGGAACACCATCCGTGCAGGCGAAGGCGTGATCCTTTCGCTGCTCGGGGCCAACCACGACCCGCGAGCCTTTCCCGATCCGCACAAGCTGGACCTCGCGCGCGACGCGCGCCAGCAAATGGCACTCGGGTTCGGCGCCCATCATTGCCTGGGGCAGGGGCTGGCCCGCATGGAACTGGCAGAGATCGTGCCGATGGTGTTCGAGCGTGCCCCGGGCTTGAGGCTGGCAGTACCCTTCGAATCGCTGCGGTTCAGGACCGAAAAATCCACCTACGGCGTCCATGAACTGCCGGTGACCTGGTAGGTAGCCGGCGAGAACCCGATCAGGACTCCGGCTTCAGGCCAGCCGCCTGCAGCACGCGCCCGAATTTCTCGAAGTCGAAAGCGATGCGCCGGGTAAAGTCTTCGGGCGTGCCGCCACCGGACTCCACGCCGTTGTTCGCCATGAGTTGTTTCCACTCGGCTGTTTGCATGATGGCACGCAGCTCCGCGGTGAGGCGTGCATGGGCGTCGGCCGGGGTGCCGGCAGGCGCAGCCAAGCCCGTCCATGACTCCAGTTCGAACCCGGGCACCGTCTCCGAGATGGCGGGAATCGCTGGCAGCGAGGCAAGCCGTTCGCGCGAAGTCACGCCGACGGCACGCAGCCGCCCCCCCTCGATCAGGGCCTTGGGCGAGGCATAACTGTCAAAGGAAAAACTCACATCGCCCCCTGCCACGGCGCGATGCATTTCGAGCGAGTCCTTGAACGGCACGTTGCTGATGGCCGTCCCGGTCATCTGCTTCAACAGCTCCGCGGCCAGGTGCGTGGCGCTGCCGTTACCGATGGAGCCGACGAATAGCTTGCCCGGATTGGACCTGGCGTAGGCAATCAATTCAGACATGGTCCTGGCAGGAAAGCCCTGCGCCACCGTGAGCACCATCGGCCCCGAATACATTAGTGAAATAGGGGAAAAGTCCTTGCGAATGTCGAAGGGAAAGTTCTTCACCAGAAAGGGCTGCGCTACCAGCGCGGAGGCGAGGTTGCCGATGGTGTAGCCGTCGGGCGTCGCCTGCCTGAGCGCATTGGCACCGATCACGGCGCTCGCGCCTGGGCGATTCTCAACGACGACGGGTTGCTTCACCCGGTCTGCCAGGCGAATGCCGAGAAAACGCGTGGTCGTGTCGGCCGCGCTGCCTGGCGCAAACGGCACGATGACCCGAATGGGCCTGTTGGGAAACTCCTGGGCGGATACGCTCCAGGACAATGCGCCCGCCGCGAGCATGAACCCCGCAGTCGTAACGACGGTCAGAAATTCTCTGCCACACGATCGCATCACTTACCCCCTTCCGGAATGAGGCGCTCATCCTGCAATTGTTTGGTGGGCCCACCTGGACTCGAACCAGGGACCAAAGGATTATGAGTCCTCTGCTCTAACCAACTGAGCTATAGGCCCGGAAACCGTCGACGCCGCGTCGGAAGCCTACCCCGACAATGTTCTCAATTCAAGAAATCAGTAGCCCGCACAGCGGGCCACTGCGGGCTAATTGTTATCGATGAAGCTTTTCAGTCGCTCCGAGCGCGACGGGTGACGCAGCTTGCGCAGCGCCTTGGCTTCGATCTGGCGGATACGCTCACGCGTGACGTCAAACTGCTTGCCGACCTCCTCCAGCGTGTGGTCAGTGTTCATCTCGATGCCGAAGCGCATGCGCAGCACCTTGGCCTCGCGTGGCGTCAGCGAATCGAGGATGTCCTTGGTGACATCGCGCAGGCTGGAATACATGGCGGCATCGTTCGGCGCCAGCGTCGCCTGATCCTCGATGAAATCGCCAAGGTGCGAATCGTCATCGTCACCGATTGGCGTTTCCATGGAAATGGGCTCTTTGGAGATCTTGAGGATCTTGCGGATCTTCTCTTCAGGCATTTCCATCTTCTCGGCCAGTGTCGCCGGATCGGGCTCGGAGCCCGTCTCCTGCAGGATCTGGCGCGAGATGCGATTCATCTTGTTGATGGTCTCGATCATGTGCACCGGGATGCGGATGGTGCGCGCCTGGTCGGCGATGGAACGCGTGATGGCCTGGCGGATCCACCAGGTGGCATAGGTTGAGAACTTGTAGCCGCGACGGTATTCGAACTTGTCCACCGCCTTCATCAGGCCAATGTTCCCCTCCTGGATGAGGTCGAGAAACTGCAGGCCGCGGTTGGTGTATTTTTTCGCGATCGAAATCACCAGGCGCAGGTTGGCCTCGGTCATCTCGCGCTTGGCCCGGCGCGCCTTGGCTTCGCCCGTGGACATCTGCTTGTTGATGTCCTTGAGGTCCTTGAGCGGGATGCCGATGCGCTTCTGGATGTCGAGCAGCTTTTGCTGTTGTTCCAGGATATTCGGCTCGAACCGCGCCATCATCTGCGAATAGCTGTGGTTGGCTGCAATTTCGGCCTTCACCCAGCGCGAACTGGTCTCGTTGCCCGGAAACAGCTTGATCAGGTGTTGGCGCGGCATGCGGCTCTTGTTCACGCACAGGTTGATGATTTCACGCTCGTGCCGGCGCACTTCCTCCACCATCTTTCGCACCGTGTCACACAGGCGCTCGATGATCCGCGCGGAAAAGCGGATGTTCAGGAGCTCGGCCGAAATCTGCTCCCGGACCTTGATGTACTCCTTGCTGCGGTGGCCGTGTTCAGCCAGCGCCTTTTTCATCTTCTCGTTGTAGCGGCGAATCTTGGCAAAACGCTCCAGTGACTCGTTCTTCAAGAGGAGCAGACTCGCCGTCACGGCCGCCGCGGCTTCCTCTTCACTCTCCTCCACATCCTCGTCTTCGTCGATCTCGGCATGATCCACCACGGCCGCAGCCGCGGCAGGAATGGGCTCCCCCTTCGCGTTCGGATCGACCAGGCCATCAACGAATTCGTCGATGCGCATCTCATCGCGTTCGACCTTGCCCGCGAGGTCAAGGATTTCCAGGATGGTTGTCGGGCAGGCGCTGATCGCCTGCACCATGTGCTTCAAGCCGTCCTCGATGCGCTTGGCGATCTCGATCTCGCCCTCGCGCGTGAGCAGTTCCACCGAACCCATCTCGCGCATGTACATGCGCACCGGGTC
>CANJRC010000117.1 GCA_947476535.1 Betaproteobacteria bacterium | reverse complement strand
GCGTAGTTCGAGCGTTGCGAGGGCGACAGGCGCGTGTCGACATAGCCGCCGGCCCATGGTTCGATGCAGGTATCCAAGTACAACGCGTTGGAGTCCTGGCACAGTTCCATCAGGGCCACGCTGGAGACGTCCACCGATACATTGAGCAGGAAATCTCCGGGCTTGAGGATGGGCTCCAGTACGGCCCGGTAGTTGCCCCGGGTCAGCGGGTTGACCAGGAACTTCACGCCCAACCTGGCAGCTTCGGCTGCTCCGCGCTCGTCACCGGTAATGATCATTACGTCCGAACGCGCCACTCCCAGATGCCGGAGGATCACGGGGAGGGCCCCCTGGCCCACCGAGCCGAAGCCGATCAAGACGAGTTTGCCGGGAAGCCTTGCGTAGATTTTCTTGGGTGTAGGCATGAGTTTGCGATCATCAACGGTAAGGCGGGCTCAAATCAATTCAGTTACCTGAGGTGCTGTGAGTTTGGCCAAAAGGCGCTGCGCGATTGCGCTGTCCCGTAAGTCCCGAATTGTAAAGGTGACGGAAGCCCCAAAGTGAACCCTAGCTGAATATAAGCACTGTCAAGGAAGTTCTCCATTGATGCACATCAACGCATGCGGGTTCGGTTGAGTCAACATGCTCGAGCGCCCGACGATAAGCGTAAGTTTCGATCGCACGGGCCTCTTCAGGGAGGGTGAGTCATGCTGATCGGGGTCCCGCGGGAGATCAAGACACACGAATACCGTGCGGGCCTTACGCCCGAAAGCGTCAAGGTGCTGGCCGGCGATGGCCACCGCATCATAGTGGAAGCAGGAGCCGGTGCGGGCATGGGCGCCTCCGATGACGACTATCGCCTCGCAGGGGCCGAAATATTGGCAGCAGCGGCGGATGTGTTCGCACGGAGCGAATTGGTAGTGAAGGTGAAGGAGCCGCTTGCCCCGGAGCGAGCAATGCTTCGCAAGGGGCAGGTGCTGTTTACCTATCTTCACCTGGCCCCAGACGCGGCTCAGCTGCGCGAACTTCTGGCGAGCGGAGTTACAGCAATTGCCTATGAAACCGTCACCGCAGAAAAAGGTGGCCTGCCGCTGCTTGCGCCGATGTCCGAGGTGGCCGGCCGCATGTCGATCCAGGTTGCCGCCCATTTTCTCGAGCGGCCCTCGGGCGGGCGCGGTGTGTTGCTTCCGGGGGCAAGAGGTGTTGCCGTGGCTCGCGTACTCGTGCTCGGCGCAGGCGTGGTAGGTACAAGCGCAGCGGATGTCGCGGCGGGGATGGGAGCGGATGTGGTGGTGCTGAGCCGGTCGCAGGCCGGCCTGGATCGGCTCAACGCGCAGCTCGCGTGCCGCGGCATGCGCGCAAGAACGATGCTGACGGATCCGGAAGTTGTCGCGCGGGAGCTGCGACAGGTCGATGCGGTGATCGGCGCAGCACTTGTTGCCGGTGCTCTGGCGCCGCGCCTGGTCACGCGTGCCATGCTAGGTCTCATGCGGCCTGGCGCCGTGCTGGTGGATGTGTCGATAGACCAAGGCGGGTGCTTCGAGACATCCCGACCAACCACGCACGCCGATCCAGTCTACATTGTTGACGGCATCCTTCATTATTGCGTGGCCAACATGCCGGGCGCAGTACCGCGAACATCGGCTTATGCGCTGAATGGTGCAACGCTGCCATTCGTGCGCAAGCTTGCCGGTCAGGGCTTTCGCGCGGCATTGCTTGCGGACGAGCACTTGTGCAAAGGGCTCAACGTCCATGCCGGGCAATTGACGTGCCGGGACGTGGGCGAAGCGCAAGGCGTGAGCTGGGTGGATCCGCTGACTGCGCTGGAGTCCGGCAGCTAGCCCGCTGGAAGCGGTTGCAAAACGGATTTTCCAACCGCTGGCGTAGGGGCGTGGCGAGTGTTTTCCCGCCCATTGTTAAATGAATTCTTCGTCGGCGCCGGTTCGTACCACCGTCCCGCACCGCCCCTCCAGCAGCGCGGGGGCATCCTCCATGCGGCCGATGGCGGCAAGCCTGCCACCGGATTCGACGAAACGACAGGCGGCCTCCACTTTTGGTCCCATGGATCCCCTGGGAAACTCGAGGCCACGCAAGGTTGTGGGGGATGCCGTGTTGATTGCAGTGGCGAGCGGCGTACCCCAATCCTGATAGGCGGCGTTCACATTGGTGAGCAGCAGGAGCGCGTCTGCGCCGAGTTCGCGCGCCAGCAGTGCCGAAGCAAGATCCTTATCGATGACGGCTTCGAGGCCGCACCAGCCATCGTTTGCGCCGAACGCGACGGGGATGCCGCCCCCGCCTCCGCAAACGACGATGGCCCCGGTGCCAACCAGCAGGCGGATGGCAGGCAGCTCAAGGATCCGCACCGGTTCCGGTGAGGCCACGACGCGGCGCCAACCCGAGCCGTCCCTGGCCATGGGCCAGTTGCGCTGGTGCCTCAGGAGTTCAGCTTGCGAGCGGTCGTAGATCGGGCCGATGGGCTTTGTGGGCGCCTGAAAGGCGGGATCGTCGCGGCGGACTTCGACGCGTGTGAGCAGGGTGACCACCTGGCGGGTCGGCATTTGGTTTTGCAGCGCCTGTTCGATCAGGTAGCCGATCATGCCCTCGCTCTCGGCGCCGAGCACGTCGAGTGGCCAGGAACCAACGTCGGATACGCTCTCCGCCTGCAGCGCAAGCAGGCCGATCTGCGGGCCGTTGCCGTGGGTAACGACGATGTCATGCTCTCTGGCCAGAGTGGCGATGGCAGCGGCCGCCCTGTCCAGATTGGCGCGCTGGTTTTTCGCAGACAAGGCCTGGCCCCGGGCCATGAGCGCGTTGCCGCCCAGCGCGACCACGACTTTCAAGGTGTCGCCTTGTTCACCCGGCCCAGGAATGAGTCGACCAGGCTGTCCAGTCCCGGCTCATCCATCTCTGCAAATTCGTAGCGCGCCCGGACGACCTTGACGGGGGTGCTCATCAAGGCGCCCAGGTCGATCGGCGTTCCAGCGACAACAACCTCCGGATTACTCGCGACGATGGTGGCGCGCAGGGCTTCTTGTTGCGCGGGGGAGTAGCCCATCGCTGGCAGCACGGGGCCGATATGGGGGTATGCGGCATACACAGCCGTGATGGTAGGCGCCGCATGGGGGCGAGGATCGATGATCATGCCGGCACGAGCGCGCGTTGCCGCCACAAAAGCAGCGCCGTGGGGCATGCTCCCGTGGGTGATGGTCGGCCCATCCTCAACCACGAGAACACGCCGCCCGCGCACCGCCTCAGGGTCATCCAGGGTCACTGGAGATGCCCCCCGTAAAATGCATGCCCTGGGGTTGATCGCCCGTGCTTCGGCCATTGCCAGCGCGCCCTGGTCCGCCGTTACGGAGTCGGCCTTGGCAACGACGATGATGTCGGCCATTCGCAGCACTGCTTCCCCCGGATGGTGGCTGGCTTCGTTTCCGGGCCGCAGCGCATCCGTGAGAGCGATGTGCAGGTCGGGACGAATGAACGGGAAATCGTTGTTGCCGCCATCCCAGATGACGACGTCGGACTCGGCTTCGGCGAGCGCAAGGACAGCGGCGTAGTCGACCCCGGCATACACTGCATTGCCGGCAGCCAGGTGCGGCTCATACTCCTCGCGTTCTTCGATGGTGCATTGCGCACGAGCGAGATCGTCGCGGGTCCGAAAGCACTGCACGCGCTGGGCCTCCAGGTTGCCGTAGGGCATGGGGTGGCGGATAACTGCCGTGCGTAGTCCGCGCGCGCGCACGAGGCGCGACAGATAGCGGGCGACCTGCGACTTCCCGCAGCCGGTGCGCACTGCGGAAACTGCAATCACCGGCAGTCGCGAACGAAGCATGGTGCTGGTCGGGCCAAGGAGCGTGAAATCTGCCCCGGCCGCTAGCGCGCGCGAAGCCAGGTGCATGACGCCGGCGTGGGGCATATCGCTGTAGGCGAACACCACCAGACTGGCCCCGGTGTTGCGGAGAATGGCCTCCAGGCTTGCTTCGGCCATGATCGGGATTCCCTGAGGGTAGCGCGTCCCGCAAAGGGTCGCTGGATACCGGCGGTCATCGATGCCCGGAATCTGTGCCGCGGTGAAGGCTACCACCTCGAATGCGGGGTCATCGCGGTAGACCGTGTTGAAATCGTGGAAGTCCCTGCCCGCTGCGCCAAGGATTACAACGCGCACCGGCCCGCGCTTCATGAAGTCCACGCTGGAAGTTCGGTCGTGGCTGGGTGGTGCATGCCGACGCGCCTCAATGCCCGGGGGCAATGACCTGGATGTGGTCGCGTCGCAGATTCAGGAACGGCGCGGAGAACACCTGCCGGCCGCCAAGCGTAGTCTCCCAGACTTCCGCATCGGTAAGTGCGATGAAATCCTTGGCCTCAGTCATGTAATCGGTGAGGCGGGCCCCGGGAAGCAGGTCGACGTCTCCCTTGATGCGATAGGTGCCGGTGAGGATGGTGACGCGTGTCTTGTTGAGATCGTTTGCCATGGGGGACATTCTCCTTTGTGAATTCGAACCGAGCCTTGTCAGGCGTAATGCACTACCGGGGAATTGGGTTCTTCAATGCGATTCTCTCCTAGGGAATAAGAACCAGCGAGTAACTGGAGAAGGCTGGCAGCACAACGCCAGATGTCCCTGTGTCGCAGACATCGCTGCGCGGGCGGATGAGGGCCGTCGCGCCGTGAGCCATTGCGGCTCGCTCGGCCGCCTGCCAGTTACCTGTGGTCGCGCGATAAAAGTGCGCGCGTACCGCATCCAGTTGCTGATCCGCCTGGCGCTTGCGAATCTGAAATGACGCATTGTCACCCGCAACAATGACCACGACCAGGTCGCTGCTGGTGATGCGCACCAGGGCCAGCGCAGCGGCCAGGGCGCGCAGCCCCTCTTGTGTGCCGTCGTACAGCACGGCGACCGGATGGCGTGCGAGCGCTGCCGGATAGGGTTTTCCCAAGCGCGCTGCCCTTGCTTCGCTCGCGGGCGGCAGAAACTGTGGCCGACCCACGACCATCAGGTCGGTCGCCGCCATCCGGGCGAAAGAGGCTCCGTGCAGATCTCCCTGGACGATATCCATGGTCCATATCAGCGACATCGGTTCGGCCAATGCCGCCAGCGTGCGTCGCAGCTGTTCGGCCTGGGCCCGTTGCGAGCGCCTCAGGTTCGAGAGGGAGAAATCGTGTGCGCCAGGCGAATGCAGGCTGAATTCCCGCGTAAAGGGCAGCACTGCCACGCGTTGCAGCCGCTCCTCTTCAATGTATATGCCCGCCAGTGTCGCGCTCAATCCTGCGGCAAGGCCGGCTGCCACGCGCAACGCACCCATGTCGATTCCAGCGGCGCCAACGCAGACGACAACGCGCCCGTGCCGGGGGCCTTCGCCGAGCAGGCGGGCCTCAGGCCGCGTCGGCGATTCGGGCCGCACGACTATCCTCTCGGGGCATTATTTTTTCCCCGGTGAGTTCCCATGACCGGCAGCCTGGCGGCAGAGCTCCTGTCTACCAATTCCTTGAGGCGTTCGCTGACGCGGCCGAACACCGTGGCAGCGGGACCCTGGGCCGGGTCGCCTGCGGGCATGCCGGTAAGTAATTCGACTGCCTCTTCGATCTTGCGTACGGCAAAGACCCGGAACTGACCAGCCACCGCGGCAGACACGACATCGTCGCGCAGCATGAGGTGGTCGGCATTGGCCGCGGGGATGATCACGCCCTGGTCTCCAGTTAGTCCCCGCGACCGGCAGACATCGAAGAAACCCTCGATCTTGTCGTTGACCGCGCCGATGGCCTGCACTTCACCCGCCTGGTTTATCGACCCCGTAACGGCGAGCGACTGCCGCAGCGGCACATCCGAGATCGACGATAGCAGCGCACACAGTTCCGCCAGTGAAGCACTGTCGCCGTCGACCTCGCCGTACATCTGTTCGAATACGAGGCTTGCCGACAATGCCAGTGGCCTTCGGGATGAAAACGTTTGCGCGAGATACCCCGACAGGATCATCACGCCCTTGCTGTGGATCGGTCCACCGAGCGCCACCTCGCGCTGGATGTCCACGATCCTGCCTTCGCCGATGCGGGTCGTGGCAGTTATACGGGTCGGCTCGGCAAATGCATGGCCACCGATCTCGAACACCGACAGGCCGTTGACCTGGCCCACGCGTTCGCCCGTGGTATCGATCATCACCGTACCGCGAAGGATGGCGTCATGCATGCGCTGGTGGATGCGCGCCGCGCGCTCTCGCGCAGCGTCGGATGCGCGCTGGACATCGTCGGCTTCGATGCGGGCGTGCGCCGCGGCGCGCGCGTAATGGTCGGCTTCGGCGAGGACGTTGCCGGCGCGGCGCAGGTCGGCGGAAAGCTTGCGCGTGTCTCCAGACCAGCGCGAACTGAGATCCACCAGGCGCGCCATGGCGCTGTTGTGCAGTGGCAGCAGGGCGTCTCGTCTCGCGGCGGTCGAGATGAGCCGTGCATAGCGCATTAGTGTGTCCGCGTCGTAGCCGATGTCATCGTCGAAGTCCGCCGATATCCTGAAGAACTTGTCGAAGTCGGGGTCGTAGGCCTGCAGCAGGTAGTACATGCGTCGCTCGCCGAACAGGACGACCTTGGTATCGAGCGGGATGGTTTCGGGTTCCAGCGACATGGTGCGCGCCAGGCTGTACATCTCGCCCATCGATTCGATGCGAATTTCGCGACGCAGCAATGCCCGTTTCAGGGCGTCCCAGGCGAACGGTTGCATCAGCAGCTTGTCGGCATCCAGGAGCAGATAACCCCCGTTGGCCCGGTGCAGCGCCCCGGAACGGATGTAGCGGTAATCGGTGACCAGCGCGCCAAATTCGGCAACATGATCGATATGCCCGACCAGGTTCGGGTGGCTCGGATAGTCGACTTCCTCGACCGGCAGTCCGTCAGGCGCTCCGTGGTCCACGAGCACATTGACCTCGTAGCGTTGTGCTGCATCCGAGTCGCGGTGCAGCATGCGCATCATCGGGTTGGCCGCTTCCTCGGTACGTCGAAAATCATCGGCGTTTTCCAGGACGTCGTTTAGGAGCGCGTCGAACCAGCTTGCTAGCTTTGGCGAATTTACATATTTCTTCTTCAGGTCGTCGATCAGGTGCCCGGCAACAAGTAGCGTTATTTCGTGATTGAGCATCTTCATGCGCTCCAGCCGCTCCTTGCGCCAGCGCAGCGCATCACGCAATATTTTTTCCAGTTTCAATTGCAGCGCAGACATGGCGGACTCGATGCGCTCGCGCTCCTCAGAGGTCAGACGGGAAAAATCCTCCGGGGACATCACCGTCCCATCCTTCACCGGCGCCAATGAGAACCCGGTGGGCGTATGCAGCAGCGCGATCTGCTGCTGGAGGGCCTCTTCGCCAAGGGCGGAAAACGCCTTCTCATGGCGCATCTTGAATTCCGCGTCGATCGCCTCCACCCGTGAGGCGTACTCCTCGTTCTCGAAGACAGCTGGAATGCCGGCGCGAAGTTCATCGACGAGAGCGCGCATGTCCTCGCGCAAGGGTATGGCTTGGCCGGGTGGCAACGTGATGGCCAGCGGTTTGTTGGGGTTGCTGAAGTTGTTGACGTAGATCCAGTCTGACGGGCGCGCCGCGCTCTGGCGAAGCGCCGCGATGGTTCGGCGAACGAGCGTGTGCCGCCCGCTCCCGGGAGGGCCCATGACATACAGGTTATAGCCTTCGCGCTGCATGCCAATGCCGAGTGTCACAGCACTAGTCGCGCGATCCTGGCCAACAACGTCTTCGAGCGGCTGCAACTCTTCGCTCGAGATGAAGCCAAGCGTCGAGGGGTCGCAGCGGCGCTGGAGCCTCTCCGGGCTGAGCGGTTGTGTCATTGAATCTCCAGGCACACATGACCGACACATGGGGCTTGTGCGGCTTTTCGTCAACTACCTCATGCTCTCGCCGGTAGTGGCCGAAGATAAGAAGGCTCCCGCATCCAGGAATCTGCCTCTAGTGCGATAGAAGCACCGGGACTGTCATGGAGGTAATGATGGTGCGGGTTGCGCCGCCCATGATGAGCTCGCGCATGCGCGAATGCCCATAGGCGCCCATGACGATGAGGTCCGAGTTGTAGTCGGCGGCGCGTGACAGCAATTCATTGCCAACGTCGATGTCGTCTCCGTAGTCTGTGACTGCCTCGGCACGAACACCGTGACGAGCCAGGAACAGCGAGATGTCTGCCGCCGGAACAGCGCCGTGGTCGGCATCGTCCGGATTGATGGCGATTACCTTGACCTCCTTGGCGTCGCGAAGCATGGGAATGGCGTCGGTGAGCGCCCGGGTGGATTCCCGCGTGGCGTTCCATGCCAGCAGCACGCGCTGGCCAAAGGATTTGTAGCTATCCGCGTAAGGAACCATGAGGACAGGTCGGCCGCAGGCGAGCACCACGCGCTCGGCAAAGTCCTCCTCCACGCCGCCATCATCGCCCGCATGGGGCTGACTGAGTACGACAAGGTCGGCGTAGCGTGCATGCAGCGAAACGGCGTCCACGGCGTCGGCGCTAGTTGCGCGCCACTCGATCTTCGACAGCCCGGCAGTGGCCCTGTCGAATGCCGCCTTGGCACGCTGGGATTGCTCGGTGAAGGCGCGTTGCTGCGCTTCGATCAGCACTGCGCCGGCCTCAGCGGCTGCATAGGCCGGCAGACGCATTGCGGTGAGCGCGTTGAGGCCAACCAGATGTGCATCACAGCGGCGTGTCATCTGGATGGCGACGTCCAGCCGGGCCTGGCAACGTTTGCCGTTATCGACATGCACGAGAATGGTTTTGTAGCTCATGGCGGTGTTCCTTCCCCGAAGTATTGTGGTCCTTGTCAGTCGCTGCGACCGGCAGCCGCCCTCTAGGAGTGCTGCAGTAGGTTGATGTGCCCCATCTTGGCATGCTCGAGGCACGGCGCTATTTGACCTGTGTCAAAGACGCGCCATTCGGCGAGAGTTTCGTCATCCTGCGAATTCCGCGCGCTGCCCGTCCGCCCAGCGAGGGGAGGTCGAATCGAAAAGGAATCGCGACTCAAGTAGCCGGGCGAGGCGACAGATGAACGCGATTCAGTTGAAATTTCGAATTGAACGATTTTTCATCGGTATGAAGGCGGTTTTTAGAGGGACAGTGGGCGCTTCCCGAGTATTTCGGTCACGCGCTGGACGCACCTGCCCTATGAGTGGCCTTCCCCATTTGCTCAGATTGATCAGTGCGAGCACCGCGAACGCGCGGTTGGCATTCTTGGCCTATCCCGCCGATAGCGGACCTTGGTGAAACCTCAGATGCGCTTGAGCGCCAGGAACGGATGCTCAACTCCGGGTCGCGCCCGCCGGCGGCGTTCTTGGTCGAGGGCGGGGTCGCGATCAGCCTGGCATTGACAATCGATCCACCTGACAGGTTCCTCTCGTGGGCCAGCAGCAACGCATCGATCTTGGCGAACGAAGATGGCGGAAATTGAGTAGCGTGGTGGCATCGGGCACTCGCTCTCGGCCCAGGTCAATTCCACAGAAATCAAGAAACGCAGCGATATCGTAGAGCGAATCCCCGCAGGCCTCGTCAGCCAGGCTGAACCAGATGGCAATGCACTACACCCGCAGCGTCCGCCCCATGCCTCTGGGCGGAAGACCGCCACCGCCTTTCGGATAGTACGGTTCGATCAACGCACAAAACTTTGCCCAAGGAACCAGCGCCTCCAGGTGAGCATGAAGCCCCCGACTTGCGCGGTGGCTCTATCTTGCACCTCGACTCCATTCGCCGCAGCCAGTGTCATTGGCTTCATCATCGTTATCATCCCGTTCGGTCAACTGATTCACGCTTAACGCCACAGCGTCATCACCGGTATGTCGATTCGCAGACTTGATCAGTGTTTCCTTGGGGCCCGCGTAGCCTAGCCATTGCGGCTTTAGAGCTCGACTGCAGAGCACCCTAATGTGGTCGAAGACTGCTGAGCGCGGCGCTCACCTGATGGGGAAATCGACGTGATGAAGGAACTCACTCGTCAGATCGGAGAAGAAGCGCTCAGCCACCGTGTTGACGTACACACTTCACCTTGTACTCATGCTAAGACTGACGTCCAGCGCTTGCGCTGACGCTGACGCTTGCGCTGACGCTTGCGCTGACGCTGACGCTGACGCTGACGCTGACGCTGACGCTGACGCTGACGCTGACGCTGACGCTGACGCTGACACTGACCATACACTCGGGCCGATTAGATAGGTATCTGATCACTGCGATGACCTCAGCCGACGTACAGGCCGTCGCTAAATCATTGCTACGTAGATACCGAACCTTTCGACACGCGATTAACGTCGCCGAGTGTTGGCAGACCTTTGGCGTAGGCTGCGTTCATCGGCAATCAACGAGGGGGAGGGCTTGCTTACGAACTACTTCCCATATTTACCAACTCACAACCTCGGAATGCGCTAGAATGCAGCCTGTCGCAGAGAATTTGAGCCTCCAACTGCTTAAGCTCTCTCTCCAAATCGGCGGGCTCTTCGAATCGAATATCTGGGTTCTTAGTGAAAAAGTTGGGGAAGAGTTTGCAAAGCCCGAATTACTGTGTATAATCTAGGTCTGTCGAGTTGATGGCGTTTTTGAATTTGAAGCCAGTCAAGCGCGGAATTACCTGGATCGAACGTTGATCCCTGCAAACCAAATTATGGTTGCCGACAAGCTCTTTAAAAATTGAACAACCGATAGGTGTGGGCGTTGGGTGAAGCGCGGCACGAAAGTGCTGCTCTATAAAATACCTAAGCTCACACCAAAGTAACAGCAAGTTAAACCTTGCAATGACTTTGAGTGAGTCGCGAAATGCGGCCTTCGGGCTGCATTAGCAAAACATTCGCCGAATTAAAACACGGCGATTGGAAATAACGGATTGAACTGAAGAGTTTGATCCTGGCTCAGATTGAACGCTGGCGGCATGCTTTACACATGCAAGTCGAACGCGAAAGGGGGCAACCCTTAGTAGCGTGGCGCACGGGTGAGTAATGCATCGGAACGTGTCCTGTAGTGGGGGATAACCTAGCGAAAGCTAGGCTAATACCGCATACGTCCTACGGGAGAAAGTGGGGGACCGCAAGGCCCCACGCTATAGGAGCGGCCGATGTCGGATTAGCTAGTTGGTGGGGTAAAAGCTCACCAAGGCGACGATCCGTAGCTGGTCTGAGAGGATGATCAGCCACACTGGGACTGAGACACGGCCCAGACTCCTACGGGAGGCAGCAGTG
>CANJRC010000116.1 GCA_947476535.1 Betaproteobacteria bacterium | reverse complement strand
GATCGAGTTTTCGAAAACGAGCTTTGCCTGACTTTCACAGCGGGCGGGGCAGGCAAGTAAAGAACAGGACAGGAGATACACATGGCAACAATGGGACGTGGTGGTGCCCGCGGCAAGAACGCCAAGGGCGGCAAGGGCAAACGCGATGCTAAGGGCAAGGGCGCGCTGTTCAAGCGCCGCAAGTTCTGCCGCTTCACGGTGGAGAAGGTAGAGTGGATTGACTACAAGGATGTCGATGTGCTCAAGGACTTCATCAATGAGAACGGCAAGATCATCCCGGCGCGCATCACCGGTACCAAGACGCATTTCCAGCGCCAGCTGAGCGATGCAATCAAGCGCGCGCGCTACATGGCGCTGCTGCCGTATACAGACCTGCACTAAAGGGCGGCCAACATGCAAATCATCCTTCTGGAAAAAGTCGTCAACTTGGGCGGCCTGGGCGACGTGGTCAAGGTAAAAACCGGCTACGCACGCAACTTCCTCATTCCCCAGGGTAAGGCGCGTCGCGCAACGCCCGCAGCACTCGAGGAGTTCGAGAAGCGTCGCGCCGAACTGGAGGCCGCGCAGGCCGCCACGCTGGCCGAGGCGACGGACAAGGGCGCCAAGCTCGAGGGCCTGATGATCCAGGTCACGCAAAAAGCCGGCGTGGACGGGCGCTTGTTCGGCTCCGTGACCACGGTGGACATCGCCGAGGCGCTGCAAAAGCAGGGCTTCGAAGTTGAGCGCGCGATGATCCGCCTGCCCGATGGCCCGTTGAAGACGGTTGGCGATCACGAGATCACGATTGCGCTGCACACCGATGTGGTCACCCATATCAAGGTGTCGGTGTTGGGTGAGCAGGTCGCCTAGGTAGAGAGGGACCGCGCCACAAAGGACCGCGCGGCCTGCTCCGCAGGCTCGGCCGCGCTGTTGGATTGAGCTCCGCCTGACCGGCGAGCCTGGCATTGTGACGAGGGCATTTGGAGTTGATCAAGTTGTATCAAAGGCCCGGTAATGCCGGGCCTTTGTTTTTGCAGGACTTCCCGACAAGCGGAGATACACGTCCCGCTTTTCGTTCCTGCGCCGTGGCACGCTGTTAGAATCTTTGAAACGCACCGCATCCATGGCAACCTCCCAGTCCACCATTATCCCGATCTCGAGCGCCGATCCGCAGCTTGCGGCGGCGCGCATGCCGCCGCATTCTGTGGAAGCCGAGCAGTCGGTGCTGGGCGGGCTGCTGCTCGATAACACTGCCTTCGAGCGCATCGGCGACACGCTGATGGAGACCGACTTTTATCGCAGTGACCACCGGCGCATCTACCGGCATATCGTCAAACTCATCGAGCGCGGCAGGCCGGCCGACATGATCACCGTCGACGAGTCGATCAAGGGCAGTGAGGATGCCAACGAGACGGGCGGTCTGGCCTACCTCGGGACGCTGGCCCAGAACACGCCCTCGGCGCACAACATCCGCCGTTACGCCGAGATCGTTCGCGAGCGCGCCGTCATGCGCAAGCTCGTCGAAGTCGGCACCGAGATCGCCGATTCTGCGCTCAACCCCATGGGCCGCGAAGTCGGGCAGATGCTCGACGAGGCTGAATCCAAGGTGCTGCAGATCGCCGAGGCTGGCTCACGTGGCCGCCAGGGTTTCCAGGAGATCCAGCCGCTGCTCACGCAGGTGATGGAGCGCATCGACATGCTCTACCATCGGGAGAACCCATCCGACGTGACCGGCGTACCCACCGGCTATCACGACCTCGACGAGCGCACCTCGGGCTTCCAGGAGGGGGACCTCATCATCGTCGCGGGCCGCCCCTCCATGGGAAAGACCGCTTTCGCCCTGAACATCGCCGAGCATGTGGCCGTCGACAACAAGCTGCCGGTAGCGATCTTCAGCATGGAAATGGCCGGCACGCAGCTAGCGCTGCGCATGCTTGGCTCTATAGGGCGGCTGGACCAGCACAAGCTACGCACCGGACGTCTCACCGACGAAGACTGGAACCGCCTCACCAGCGCCGTCGGCAAGCTGCACGACGCCCCGGTGCATATCGACGAAACACCCGCGCTTAATGCCCTCGAGCTGCGCGCGCGGGCGCGACGACTGCATCGCCAGTACGGCAAGTTGGGCCTCGTGGTGGTGGACTACCTACAGCTGATGCAGGCCTCCTCGCAGGGCGAGAACCGCGCCACGGAAATCTCCGAGATCTCGCGCTCGCTGAAAGCGCTGGCCAAGGAATTGAAGGTGCCCGTGGTGGCGCTGTCGCAGTTGAATCGCGGCCTGGAACAGCGCCCCGACAAGCGCCCCATCATGTCCGACCTGCGCGAATCGGGCGCCATCGAGCAGGACGCCGACGTCATACTCTTCATCTATCGCGACGAGGTGTACAACCGCGATACGGCAGAAAAGGGCAAGGCCGAGATCATCATCAGCAAGCAGAGAAATGGCCCCATTGGTAAGGTGGACCTCACCTTCATCGGTGAGTTCACGCGCTTCGAGAACTATGCCTCGGCGGCTGCCTACGGCAGCGGGAATTCCTACGGGGACTAGGGCGCGCCATCGGCAGGGGCCGCCAAGGCTTCCTGATGTTGTCAGTATTTAAGGAATTTACCTAGGGCCATCAAGACAGGGAATCTAATGCTGTCAGGATTGAATAGGCGATTCGGATGGGCGCTGTGCGCGCTGCTGGCAATGGCAATGCTGGAGCAGCCGGTGCTGGCCGAGTCGGCTGCGGCCTCCTCGCCGCTCCTGCGCCGCTTCAATCTGCCTGCGGTCGACAAATCCTCTCGCCTGGACGTGGTTTATCTCGGCTCAGAGGATTGCCAGTTCTGCCAGCAGTGGGAATTCGGCTCCCGTGTCAAACTGCTCGAGTCTCGCGAGGCGCGGGCGTTCAGCTTCCACGAAATCAAGAACGACACCCTGGCAAAGCCCATCACTGCCGGGGACTATCCAGCGGGACTGCAATGGGTGTACAAACAGGTGGGCACCACGCGTGGCGTACCGCGTTTCCTGCTGGCCATCGACGGCCGCGTGGTGATGAACAGTTTTGGTACAGGGGAATACCGGCGCGACTTCCTGCCGGCATTGAATGAAATCGTCAGGGTGTCGGGCAAGTCTGGCATGTGACGGCAAGAATTTTTAACCATCGCAACTTCCGAGGAGGAGAGCATCATGGCTGAAGACGGGCAAGGCGGGAAACTGGATGTGGGTTTGTTGATATCGGCGGATTCGCATGTCATGGAAGCACCGGATTTCTGGGCCAAGGCATTGCCGGCCGGCATGCGCTCCAAGGCGCCAGTGTATGGGGACAGCAAGAAGGAGAATCCCTTCCAGGGGCACGAGGGGGCGCGTGAAGCGGCCCTGCGCGTCACCGAAATGGCCAAGGACGGCGTCTCAGGCGAAGTCCTGTACCCGACGCGCGCGCTCCACCAGTTTGGCATGGAAGACGTCGAGCTGCAGGAGGCCTGCTTCAAGGTCTATAACGACTGGTTGCTGGAATACTGCGCCGTGGCGCCGGAGCGCCTGTTCGGCGTGGCCTGCATCTCGGCCTTCCGCATCAAGGAGGCCATCAAGGAGATGGAGCGCTGCAAGAAATTGGGCATGAAGGGCATCATGATCTGGCAGGCGCCGCCCGACGCAATGGGCTTCGACACGCACCACCACGATCCGCTGTTCGAGGCCGCCGAGGCGCTGGACATGCCGGTGAGCCTGCACATCCTCACCGGAGCCCCGTACAAGCCGGGCTGGGATGCGCTAGCCAAGCCGCCGGTGGAGTTCCAGAATTTCGTCATCAACGACAAGCTGCACCACGCGGTGAAGACGCTGATCGACATGATCGTGTCCGGGACCTTCGATCGCTTTCCCAAGCTCAACGTCATCACGGTGGAAAACGAAGTCAGCTGGCAGCCTTTCGTCATATGGCAGATGGAGAAGTACGCCGGCAAGAAATATCGCAGCGACTACGCCATGAAGCTCAAGCCCTCCGAGTATTTCAAGCGCAACCTCTACACCACCTTCTTCAACGACCCGGCGGCAGGCGAACTGATCGAGAAGTGGGGCCCGGACACGTGGATGTGGTCGAACGACTACCCGCATCCGAATTCCACCTGGCCCAACTCGCGCGACGTCATCCGCCGCGACCTCGGGCACCTGCCCGAGGCGATCCGCGCCAAGGTGATTCGCGAGACGGTGGCGCGCCTCTACAGCCTGCCCAAGATCCTGCCGCTGGCGGGGCTGTAAGCGCGACGGGCGACAAGCGGGGCGGCGATGAATACCACGGCACAGAGCCCCGGCGGCGGGGCGTCTCCCGTCTTCTGGGGGCTCGTTCTATCGGCCGTGGGGGTGATGATCATCACTATGGGCATCCGCCTGTCGCTCGGGCTGTGGGTGTCGCCGGTGAACACCTCCACGGGCCTGGGCATCGTCACGGTGAGCTTTGCGCTCGCCATCGGGCAGTTCGTGTGGGGCGCGTCGCAACCGCTTTTTGGCATGCTGGCCGACAAAATCAATGCCTTCCGGGTGCTGGTCATCGGCGGGCTGATGCTGGCGCTGGGTCTTGCCATCACGCCGTTCATGGAAACCGGCGTGGGCCTGTCCATAGGCCTCGGGGTGCTGGTGGCGGCGGGCGCGGGGGCGGGAAGTTTTTCCATCCTGCTGGCAGCTGCCGCCCAACGCCTGCCGCCTGAGCGCCGGGCGCTGGGCACCGGCATCATCAATGCCGGCGGCTCGCTCGGGCAGTTCCTCTTTGCACCGTTGTCGCAGGCCTTGATTTCGTCGTTTGGCTGGATGACCGCCATGTGGACCATGGCCGTCGCGGCACTGGCCACCATTCCCCTGGCCCTGCCCATGCGCGAGAAGAAGGGCGTGGCCGAAGCGCGCGCAGCGGCGCAGGCGGATGGCATTTCCCTCGGCGAGCAGCTCAAGGTCGCATTTCGCGACCGCAGCTACATCTGCCTGCATCTTGGGTTCTTCACCTGCGGTTTCCACATTGCCTTTCTCGTGACGCACCTGCCGGGCGAGGTGGACCTGTGCGGCCTGCCGGCGTCTGTTTCGGCCACCGCGCTGTCGGTGATCGGCGCCTTCAACATCGCAGGCAGCATCTGGATCGGCTGGGCCGCACAAAGAAACCGCATGAAGTGGCTGCTGTTCTGGCTGTATGCGGTGCGCGCCATCGCCATCTTTGGATTCATGCTCGCTCCCAAGACGCCGTCGACGTTCTACGTGCTGGCTGCGGTGCTGGGCGTCACCTGGCTTGCAACGGTGCCGCCCACGGCGGGCCTGGTGGGCAAGCTCTTCGGCGTGCGTTATCTCGCGACACTCTTCGGCATGACGCTCTTGACGCACCAGATCGGCGGCTTCTTCGGGGCGTGGCTGGGCGGCGTGGCCATGGCCAGCAGCGGCAACTACGACTGGATGTTCATCGCCGACATTGCGCTGTCGGCTGCAGCCGCCTTGGTCAACCTGCCGATACGGGAAGAGCATCCGCGGATGGCTGGGGCTGCGGCATAGCAGGCTGCGGGTGCCCGAATCGGACGGCAGCGTCGAGGGAAAGATGTTGGCAACTCCAGTAGTAGAGGCGTTGGCGAAGCAGGCAGACATCCCAACCGGTAAGCGTGTATCTCACGCTCGACGACTGGTTTCAACGACTCCATCGGAGTCGCCGCCCCAGTAGGGCGCGGGCTCGGCGCATTGCACCCTCGTGCCTTACTGGTCAGCACGCCTGGCCAAGCCGAGACTCAAGGCCCGGCAGGTGTCGCCACGGGTCGGCGAACTCTAATGCGAATTGCGGAGTGACCGCGTGACGATCGGCGGCAGGACGGTTGAGTACCTACGTGGCGAGATTGAAATCCCTGACTGACAAGAAATCGCGTGACCCGAAAATCGATATCTTCTTCGGGTCAGGGTGTCTTTCCGGTCTCGACGTAGGCGGATGCCGCGCTTCTGAACAGGAGGAACGTCGCCCCCTCTGGCCCGGCTGTCAGGGGGCCGTACTCGGTTTTCGCCTCGATCCACAAGGCATCACCCGCAGCGTAGAGCGTCCCGCCGATATCCATTTCGCCGGCGACAATGTAGACCACTTCATCGATGGTGTGGCTGTGCTTGGGTTCAACGCAACCGGGCAGGTATTCGACATACCGCAGCATGGCGGGTTCGATTGCCGGATTGAAGTACAGCTTGCTGCGCATGATCAGATTTTTTACTCCGCTCTGCTCCTTGTGGCGATTCGAGACCCATCCAACGTCGGCATTGCGCTTTGCGATCACTTTTCCCATAGTGGTTTCCTGTTCTGTTGAGTGTCTGAATAGAGTGTTGATGCGACGGCCGATAGTCTGAGTAATCCTGGAACGGCTTTACGGAAAAGTCGGTAGATTTTGATTTTGCGCGTACGGGAAAAGTTTTGCAGGGTGAGACTCCGGGCGCACGCGGTACATCGAACATCGATGGCGCGCGTGCTCAAGTTCACTGTATGCCGGTGGCGAGGGGCGGCGCGGTTGAAGACCTTGCTCGGGGTCGCAGGCGTGAGGCTGCGGGCAGACTGAAGTACACTCGGTTACCTGCATCACCTCACACTGCACCGGAGCCCCATGAACAAACCCCATGACATGAATGAGTCCGCTGCCCGCTATGTCGGCCAGGTCATCGCTCGCAAGGAAGACCGCCGCCTCCTGACCGGTCGCGGGCGGTTTACCGAGGACATCAGCGTGCAGGGCCAGCTGCATTGCACCTTCGTGCGCAGCCAGGTGGCCAAGGGCAAGATCGTGCGCATCGGCACGGAGGCTGCGCGCGCCGTGCCGGGCGTGGTTGCGGTGTACACCGGTGCCGATATCAATGGTCTGGTGAAGTCGATGCGGCCGTGCCTGTGGCCGGCGGAGCCCGTCAAGTATCCGCGCCTCATGGCGTTGGCCGACCAGGACGTGCGCTATACCGGCGATTGCGTGGCACTGGTGGTGGCCGAAGACCGCTACATTGCCGAGGACGCGGCCGAGTTGGTGGAAGTCGAGATCGAGGCCGAGGAGCCGCTGCTCGATTATCTCAAGGCCGACCAGGGCCCGATCGTGCATCCGGAAGTCGGCACCAATGTGGTCATCGCCGGCGGCTCGCCCGCGGACGCCGAGCTGGACGCCATTTTCAAGAATGCTGCGCACGTGGTGGAGGAGAGCTTCTACCAGCAGACGCAGCTGGCGTTGCCGATGGAGACGCGCGGACTGATTGCCGCCTTTTCCGACGAAGAGCTCACCTGCCACTACACCACGCAGGCCCCCAACATGGCGGTATGGCGCTTCTCGGATGCCTTCGGTCTGCCGCGCAATCGCGTGCGGGTGATTGCCTACGATGTGGGCGGCGGCTTCGGCCTGAAGATCCACCCCAATCGCGAGGAGATCGCCGTGATTGCCGCAGCCAAGCTGCTGCGTCGGCCGGTGAAGTGGATCGAGGACCGCATGGAGCACATGATCTCCTGCAACCACGCGCGCACCGAGTCGGCCACGGTGAAAATGGCCTTCGACAAGGACTTCAAGATCCTTGCCGCGAACCTCGACTACAAGAGCAACACCGGTGCCTTTGCGTGGACTGCCACTTCCGGCCCCAAGGTGTGCGAGACCTTCCCCGGACCGTACAAGATTCCCCGGTACGGCTTCAAGCACGCCGCCTACTACACCAACACCTGCGGCCGCGGCGCCTATCGCGGCCCGTGGATGTTCGAGACGGTATCGCGCGAGTCGTTCATGGATGTGGCGGCCAAACGTCTGGGCGTGGACCCGGTGGAGCTGCGCCGTCGCAACGTCATCCATGCCGAAGACCAGCCGTACAAGACCGTCACCGGACTGAAATATGAAAACGTGTCGCCGGACCTTACGCTCGAGGAAGCCGCGCGCGCCGTGGACATCACGGCCTTTCGCGCCGAGCAGGAAGCCGCCCGGAAACAGGGGCGCTATCTCGGGCTGGGGCTGAGCCTGTACATGGAGCCCACGGCCGCGCCGATGATCTTCATGAGCCACAATTACTGCCAGGTGCGGGTTGAACCCTCGGGCGACGTGACGGTGATTTCGCATGCGCATTCGCAAGGGCAGGGCACCGAGACCACTTTCGCGCAGATCGTGGCCGATGAGCTGGGCGTGCCCTACGAGAAGGTGCGCGTGCTGCAGGGCGATTCGGCCCAGGGCGGCTTCGGCATGGGCTCGGGTGGCAGCCGCCAGGGCGTGCTAGGCGGCGGGGCTGCCATCGTTGCGGCCCAGCGCATGCGCGCCAAGATCCTGAAGATCGCGGCACACCTGCTGGAAGCGGCCGAGGGTGACCTCACCATCAAGGACGGGGTGGTGCAGGTGGCCGGCGTGCCGAACATGTCGATCACGGTCGAGAAGATTGCCCAGACCGCCTACTTTGCCGCAGCTTCGCTGCCACCCGGCATGGAGCCTGGCCTAGAGGAGCAGGCGCGCTATACCAACACCAACACCACCTGGGCCAATGCAGCGCACGCCTGTGTGGTGGAGGTCGACATCGACACCGGCCTCGTGAAGGTGAATCGCTGGATCGTGAGCGAGGACTGCGGCGTGATGATCAACCCGGCCGTGGTGCAGGGGCAGATTTCCGGCGGCGTGGTGCAGGCCATCGGCGGCGTGCTGCTCGAGCACGCCATCTACGACGATCGCGGTAACCCGCTGGCGGCCACGCTGAAGGACTACCTCGTGCCGCTGGCGACGGATGTGCCGGTGATCGAGTTCCATCCCGTGCACACGCCGTCGGTATCGCTGGGCGGCTTCAAGGGCGTGGGTGAAGGCGGCGCCATCGTCGGCCCCTCGACCCTGATCAACGCCATAGCCGATGCGCTGTCGCCGTTCAAGGTGAAATGTAATGAGCTGCCGCTGTCACCAAGCAGGTTAGTTGCTGCGCTGGAGGTGGCGCGGGGGTAGGTGCCGCAGCGCAGGGTCTGCTGCAATGAGGGGGAGAGATGTGCCCGAGGGCTTTATCCTTCAAAACTCCGGGAGGTAAGGACATTGCAACGAATGTGTCAGCATCGTTGGTTGCAATGCCACCGCCGAGCAGGTTCAAGATGGTCGTCAACCTAAAAACGGCCAAGGCGCTCGGCATCAAGGTACCGCAGGCGGTGCTGGCGCGGGCGGATGAGGTGATTCGGCAGGACAACGACACTCTGCGCCTTGGATGAGACGTCGCGTTGATGTCGCGGCGACGTTAGCCGATCTGCTGATTGCCTTGGGTGCTTAGTCCCGTCCGCAGGGCCTGTCGTCACTGCATTTTATTCGCGCTTGTCCATTCGATCGATCGCCTGCCTGGCCTGATTGGCCAGTGTCGCATCGGGGTCTTGCGCCAGCTTTGCCAGGATCACGCGTGGCGTAGAAGGGTTGTAGGTAAGGTTGAGGCGGGTGTAGAGATTCGGGCTCGTGGCCAGGCGCTGCATGACTGCCACGGGCAGGTTCGGGTTGAGCGCAAGGCCCCATTCGATCAGGTACTCGGTGGAGTTGAAGTGGGGCTCCAGCACCCGCATGGGCGTTTTCGGGTTGCGCAGGATGTCACCGAGCAGCATGCTGGTCGGCCGACCCGGCTCGCCGCGGGAGAGACGCTCCAGCGTTTGCGGGCCGACATTGGGGTTCAAGGCGACGAGTCGCATGGCCGAGAGCCCCTTCCGATTCTCCAGTCTCACATTCCATAACGAACCCAGCGGTTCATGCAGTTCCGCATCGGGCAGATCCTCGGGCAATTGCGCCAGCCGATCGAGCAGGACTTCGCTGGCCGCCTTATTCTGTGCCACCGCACCGATGAAAAAGCGATCGTTGCGCCAGGGTGACTGCGCCATGGCCTGTTCCAGCGCCGCGGCGTCCATGCGGGCGGTCCCGGCCACGGCGCGCTCAAGCGACAACCCGTACCAGACCTGCCAGCCCCCATAGGCGGGCACGGCGGCGGCGAATGCCCAGGCCATGACGAGCACCACGCCGTAGTAGCGCCGCTCGCCGCGCAGCGCATGCCACACGCAACCCACGGCCAGCCCCCATGCTCCCGCCAGCACCATGGCGGCCATCATGATGAAGGGAACGAACACGAAGCCGATCGCGGCGGTGGAGTTCGCCGATGCGAAGATCGCCTTGACCGAGATCAGGGCCGCCAGCAACGCGCCGCCGATGCCAGCCACCAGGGCGAAGCGCGCCTCAGGGCGCGCGCTCAGTGACTGGCGCTGGGCGTCGGGAGTGTCAGGAGTCGTCATGCCTCAGGTGAGGCCGGTGCAATGCATCCCGTCAACCTGACTTGGGAAGGTCGGATGCCATCAGGTTGTCCCAGTTCGCCGGCAGCGCGATCGGTTTGCACACGGGGAATCCCAGCCGGCCGTTGTGCGCGAACACATAGGCGTTGGTGCGCAACTGGTCGCCGGTCACGACCAGCATGAAGTCCTCGGCCTTGAATACCGGGGGCACCAGGCGCTCCGGATCGTCGGAGACATGGAACAGCGGTGGGATGCGGCCGGCTTTCACCTCATCGCCGAGGTTCCAGATCGGTTTATTCATCCAGTCGCGCAGGTAGCGCTCGAACTTCCATGCCGGCATGCGCGCGTGCTCGAACAGGTATTGGCGGATGTCATTCTTCTTCCAGCCGTCGCGGGCGATGGTTTGCGCCAGGATCGGCGACAGCAGTACCAGCGGCCGCAGCGAGCCGTAGCCGCTACCCATCATGAAGCACAACTGCCACGAATACTGCCGGATCACCGCGTCGGCCAGATTGGCCATGATCGCCTTGGCGGTGCTGCCCGCAACGCCGGCGATCACATTGCCGCCGGAATAGCGCGAAATGGTGATGGTGTTGTCGCCGGCGCGCCGGCCCATGTCGGCGGAGAGGGGGGGCCAGTTGAGTTCGCGCAGCACATCCTCGTTCTCGCCCACCACCACGCGGAAAGTATTGCCGTAGGTGGCCTTGTCGGTCTTGTGCAGGATGAAGCCGGCAACGTTCTTCAGGTACAGCCGCCAGAAGCGGCCGACGGCCGTGTTGGCGCGAAAACCGTCGCGCATCACGCCCTGCGTGTAGTTGAACTTCAGTTGCTTTGTGATCGGGCCGTTGATGATGATCAGCGTCTCCGAGCCCGGCGTGTTGCCGCTGTGCTCGACGCCGTACACTGGATCGACCATGGCCTCGACCAGCGCCACCAGCACGGGCATGTGCTCGGGGCGGCAGCCGGCCATGACGCCATTGACCGCGATGCTCCACACGGTGGCGGCGCGCCGGTCGGGCAGCATGATGCCGATGACGTCTTCGGGCTTGCGATCGGTCCAGCGCAGGAAGGACTCCACCTTGGCGCGCGTGGGCGGCACGATCGGCAGGCCGTCGGTCCAGTCGCTGTCGTAGAAGAAATCGTTGACCTGGTCGAACCCGCCGCTGAAGACGAGATCGCGCTCAGCGGGCTCGACGTCGATTTCGCCCAGAGCGCTGGTTTTCATCAGGCAGTCGATGACCTTCTGCGTGGTCACTTCGAGGATGTTGCTGCGCAGCTCCTCGGGGCTCTGCGCATCCGGGTGCCCGGGCACCAGCGCCACCGGCATGCCGGGCAGGCCAAGGCCCACCGATGTCATGGCGGCTTGCCGGATGAATCCCTCACTCACGAGGGTCGCCGCCGGAATGCCGGCTTCCTCGCACACTGCGCTGACCCGCAACACGGCGGG